>CAZRMY010000017.1:0-24559 GCA_964601295.1 uncultured Thermoplasmatales archaeon
CTTGCCGAGGAACGAAGGCGGAATGGGATTATAAGGGCAAAGCCCTTATTTCATACTTTCAATCCAGTTTATATTGTTTATTAGCCTTGTTGAATGGTTTTTACGTATTCTGCGTACTATTCGGTATGCTGTTCTTCCGCCGAAGTGTGAACCCCTCGTTGAGACAGAATCCGTGTCTAATCAATAACGCATACATGCAAACTACATCCTCCCAAAGTATATATAAATATATATTATCCTATTTAAAACGAGTGTACAGAAAGGCTCGAATATCACTTTTTTACTGGTTTTGTATGATAAATTAATAGACCGTGCGTTATGAATAAATGTTGAAAACCTTTAAATTATGTTTTCGTCGATTTACTATGCAATATATGTTAGGCTGCAATAAAAATTATTATATAATAAAGGTTATTATAGATAATGAGAGGGAGGTAATTATGAAAACTAAAAGCATAGTTTTGCAGGCTGTTGTTCTTGCCATATTTGTTCTAGCTCCGCTAACTAGTGCGCTACCCGTAACGTTCTCAGCTCCGTTAGCAGACAATACTGAGGAATATCCGCTTCCACCACCGCTAGAGTTAGATATGAATTTTGAAGAAACGATATTTCGAAGAATGTCTGTTCGTGAATTTACTGATGAACCGGTGACAGATGAAGAACTCGCAACAGTTCTCTGGGCGGCTCATGGATTTTCCACTGGAGAAAAACGCACCATAGCAGGTATAAACGATGTATTTTCGGGAATTATTTACGTGCTTAAAGAAGATGCAGCATACATCTACAACGCAGTTAATCATTCACTGATAAAATTTAAAGACGGTGACTACCGCGATATCGTAGGCTGGCAGTATGAAGCGCCAATTCAACTGGGTCTCTGCTGGAACACCACATTTACTGATGCTGATACTGCTGGAGCAGAACTAGGGCAAATCGGTCAAAACATTTACCTTGCAGCAAACGCATTAAATCTTGGAACCGTGGTCTGCGGACAAGTACCACCAGCAATCGATCCATTGGATATCCCTGAAAACCAAAAAGGTCTCGTCGTCATGCCGTTAGGTCATCCAGTACACCCGTATAATTTTAAAAAAATACCATGTTGGATATCATGGTTACCTCGGATACAACAGTCCACATTTAGTTTACATGCTGCCTTAGAAGAACGTAATGATGGAACATCTTTCTCCGGATCAGTCACCCGTGAACAGCTCAGCCATCTTCTCTGGGCCTCCTATGGTTTTTCTGTATACCTTGATAGAAGTGACCAAGAGAAAAACCCAGTGAAACGCCATCGTACTGTACCAAGTGCCCATGCCTACTACCCTATGCAGGTTTTCACGATTACTGAATCTGGCATTTATCAATATCAGCCAAACTTGCTTGCAAAGTTCATCAATGTCCAAGCTGATATCTTTGGTCTTCCCATTGTCACATTTCAACGGCGAATAACTCGTGGTGACTATCGAGAGAAACTTGCACAGGCAACTAGCCAGCCATCAATCGCAACAGCACCATTGCTCATGGCTCTCATACTTGATCTCGATATGACACGTCCAGAGGGTAAAGATGATCTCTCGGATGAAATGTTCTGGCCGTTCTGGTATTACGAGGCCGGGTCATCTGCACACAATATAGTCTTAGAAGCTACCACGCAACAGCTGTCATCTGCTATCATCAGCCCTACTGATACTAATGCTATACAAAACCTACTGAACATCAAAGAAGAAACAGTACCCTTATACATACTACCCGTCGGTAAATAACCTACATAGCAGCTAACCCTCAATACGTCGCATATAATGCAGCCAACCAAAAACTACTGCACCCGCGTAACAAAACACCAAAGTAAAGGTGTATAATAAATTATTTAGCAGCAACCGTGTGATATCATCGATAAAAGCAACCAGCAAAGTCAAACAACCTGTCGAAGTAAACAAAAAAATAAAAAACAAGTACTCAAACGGGCGGCTACCCGGGTACTTCATCATGAGAAAAAGTTTAATCTTCTCTTCATGCTCAATAATTTTTTTACCGAGTATCGCCCAGACTGCCAACGCAAAAAAATACGAATACCAAAACAATGAAATATTCCGGGTTTCACCCGTGAGAAACACATATTGCATTAGAAAATACCAAACCACGATAATGAACAACACCGAAATAGTTAATGACCACGCCTCTATTGTTTTGATAATCTTCATCGTACGTTAGGCTCTCCTCGCACTGAAACATGTAAGATATATCACAGTATAAATGTTTAACCACCGTCACGATAATTGAGAAATGCGTTGTCGTAGAAATATTTATATTCTCATTACAAATTAAAAAAACGTTAAGGGGAACACCTTATGCTCAAAACAGTAACCATCGCACTTGTAAGTATTCTTTTACTTGCAGGTATAACCCAGGCAGGATTACATCATCATACTACTCATACCACTATTACCACTGTTGATGCTTCATATGATCTTCTCATTATTACACCAAAACGATTTTCTTCTGCATTACGGCCGCTTATTCGCCATAAAACCAATCATAATGTGAATACGATTTCACTCAATTTAGAGGAGATTTACAGTGCATATGCGGGTCGTGATAACGCAGAGCAGATCAAATACTGTATCAAAGATGCTGTAGAAAAATGGAATATTTCTTATGTTTTACTGGTGGGTGGCAGACAGCGTACCATTGTTACCGAACAGTGGTTACTTCCAGTACGGTATAGCTACATTGAGGATAATGTTGCCACGCCGGAAACCCGTTTTATAAGTGATTTGTATTACGCCGATATCTATGATTCTGAGGGAAATTTCTCGTCTTGGGATACCGATGCCGATATGCTATACAGTGAATGGTATGCTAATCAATCTGCTGAAGATATTATGGATTTGTATCCAGATGTCGCGGTGGGAAGATTTGCCTGCCGGACCAAAAACGAAGTCCGTTACATGGTACGTAAAATTATCAGATATGAAAAACAACAATCCGATAACGCCTGGTTTAAACGTATGGTAGTTATCGCGGGTGATACTTATACAAACAATGATTATTATGAAGGAGAGGAAATCACTCAGCAAGCGCTTGATTGGATGTCTGAGTTTGAACCAGTAAAACTGTGGACCTCGACTGAGACGCTTCAAAGCTGGCGAGACGTCACCAGGACCATAACCAACGGTTGCGGTTTTGTGTTTTTCGCAGGTCATGGAAGTCCTGCTGCATGGGGAACACATCCACCTTTCGATAACTCAACATGGATTTTCGGGTTGAAACTTCGTCATATGCCTTTTTTACGTAACCGTTATAAACTCCCTGTTTGTGTGGTAGGCGGGTGTCATAACAGCATGTTTAACATAAGCTTGTTTAACCCAAGTTGGACGTTTGGATTACCCGTGTATCAATGTTGGAGTTGGGCGCTTACCAGTAAACGAACCGGTGGAAGTATTGCCACTATTGGATGCACTGGTTTAGGATATGGTAAGGAGGATAAATTTCATCCTGAAAACGGTGGAGGCGGAGACTGGCTTAATGGTCTGTTCTTTAAACAATATGGGCAACATAATTATTCGGTGTTAGGTGACACCTGGCGATATGCTATCTCTGAATATCTTGATAGCTATCCTATAGACTATCGGGAACATGCGTTTAATGATACCGCGCTGGATGCTAAAACCGTGCAGGAGTGGGTGCTCCTTGGAGACCCAAGCTTACGTATTGGCGGATATCAATAAACACAGGGATTTTGGGTTCACAATCTTGATGCTTGATGACGTAGATTACTTTATATAGCTAACTCCTTTATAGGTGACATCGGGAGGTTAGTATATGGTTAGAGATGTAGATGATAGGTCCCAACCTGGATTTAGTTGGCGGGTATCATTATCTATTATAGTTGGCATTGGCTGGTTAGTATTTGTGATTCTATGGTTATTTTTTTATGCCGGAGAGTATGATGGCTACAAAACAGTGGCTATACTATTGTTGTCTCTATTATTGGTAGGTCTTGTTCTAGGGGTACCTTGGACGATATGGGGTGTTCGACATCGTAGTCACCAAGAGAAAAAGATGTGGCAGACATCAGGCTTTCGTTGGCGGGTGTATCTCTCAACAGTTATGGCGTTAGTGTTTATTCTTTTTTTGATCTATTGGTTTTGGTACCATGCAGCAATGTATAACATTTTTCAGAATATAGCGATTTTTATTGTTGCAATTTTGGTTGCAGGTGGAGTGATGGGCGCGTCATGGGCGCCATGGGGGATGAAACACGGTGACAAGTTTGATAAATATCACTAAACGTTTGGAATCTGGGTAGTTCATTTGTATGGTTAGTATTCGTCCGGCTCGAGAAGAGGATTTAGCAGCTATTACTGCTATTTATAATGAAGCAATAGAAAACACTGTAGCAACCTTTGATACGCGCCCAAAAACTGTTGAAGAGCAACGGGTATGGTTTTATAATCACGGAGCGCTTAACCCGATACTGGTGGCTGAAGTAGAAAAGCACGTTGTTGGATGGGCGGCACTCAGCAAATGGTCAACACGCTCAGCATATGATTTCACCGCGGAGATATCATTGTATGTTCAACACAAGTTTCAGGGCCGTGGAATTGGATCTGCGTTAATTGAAGAGATTGTCCAAGCAGGGCAACATGCAGGGCTACATAGCCTTATCGCGCGTATTACCGGTGGGAATGAACTGAGTATTGGTTTGCATGAAACCGTTGGATTTGAACATATTGGTATTATGCGTGAGGCTGGATACAAATTTGGTAAATGGCTTGATGTACATATCATGCAAAAAATTTATTGATTTTTTGTTCATTTATATATAATACAACTGTTTTTTCATTGTTTATACAACTATCCTTGAGCAAATCTTATATAGCAAAAACAATACTAATTATAAATAGGGTATACTATGAAAAAAATACTACCTATTCTATTAGTTAGCATGTTAGTCCTAGGTGGACTTGGAGCTAGTGCGTTATCAAATGTGCAGGAAAATTCTTTGACGAAAACAGCTACGTTATCTATTTCGAAACCTGTCTTTAACAACATCGACGAGTATATTTCCATAGACCTGCAGGAATCTGATAGTCTGCTTTTAGACACTGGAAAACCAGTGTTACCAGTGATTGTAAAAACATTTGATTTTCCACTAGGCACTCAGATTAAAGATGTCTCTGTGGATTATGATTCGGTTGCATACACTTTATCTGGGAAAATTCAGCCGTCACCGCGGCCAGTTCCGCTCTCTGCTAAACTTTCCAGTCAACTACCCATTTATGCAGCGGGTGATAAATCGGTGTATGCTAGTTCAGAGTTATTTCCGAGTCAACCTGTTACTGTCAGAAAAGGCGCGGGCATGAAAAATGGAGTAAACGCAATCTTTGTAAATGTTCGGGTCACACCACAATATGCCCCAGCTGATGATACCGTCCACCTGCCTGAGGGGGATCTAGATATTTCAATTGAGTATATCCCACCGAAAGCCCCGTATTTTGCGGGTGATGAAGAATATGATCTTCTGATTATTACACCTGAGACGTTTGCATCTAATCTGCAGCCATTGGTCGATCATAAAACTGATCAAGGACTTGAAGTAATGGTAAAGACCACTGAAGAGATTTATGATGAGTATACTGATGGACGAGATGATGCTGAGAAAATAAAACTATGCATTTATGATATGAAAGAGACCCATAACATCACGTATGTATTTCTTGCAGGTGGCCGCAAAGGACAATCGCAAAAATGGTACATACCTGAAAGGGTAACTAATAACGATGATGGTTGGGAAGCGGGATATGCAAGCGATCTGTATTACGCAGATATCTACAAAATAGAGGATAATGAAACCGTGTTTGAAGACTGGGATAGCAATGGTAATGATGTCTTTGCTGAGTGGTCCAATATGGTAGGTCGTAGTGACGTGATTGATTATTATCCCGATATCTCTATTGGTAGAATCCCGTTCAGATATGCATCTGATGTAGATATCGCTGTTGATAAAATTATAACCTATGAAACCACGGTAGATTCCTCTTGGTTTAAAAAAGGCATTGTTATCTCAGGTGACACGTTTCCACCAAGTCGTGGTGGATCTCCGGGTTGGAATGAAGGTGAAATGGAAACTGGTATCACTGCTGATCTTTTAGAGAGTATTGGTTTTACCGTTGACAAACTCTGGTTGTCACTTGATGCTTGGGATAGCAGTAGAGATATTATCAATGCACTTTCAGAAGGCGCTGGCGCAGTTCATTTCGCAGGACACGGTAATCCAGCATCGTGGGGTAACTTTCCACCAGATGCAGAAACTGAAGAAGAATACATAAATGGTCTTCAACTTAAAGAAATGCGGAAACTCCGCAACGGAGATAAATTACCCGTTGTTGTTGTTGGCGGCTGCCATAACGCACAATTCAATGTCACCATGACCAACATCATCCACGACTGGATAACATACGTTAAACAATACATCCAAGAAGAAGGCCTCATCAAAGGCCTCATCAACGGCACACTCTACTACTGGGGACTCCGATTCTACTTCATGGAATGGGTACCAAGAGATTGGTCATCCTGGTTGGTCCTTGAAAAAGGTGGCGGCTCAATAGCCACTATGGGCATGACTGGTCTTGGCTATGGATATACCGATTCATATGCTACAGCAGGTCTTGGCGGCTGGATTGAGCCGCGATTCTTTGATGCGTATGCAAATCAGAGCATCGGATATTTAGGCCCGGCTCATGATCAAGCAATCGTGGATTACATCAACATTATCGGTGGTGTCAACAAGGACAATATCGATCGTAAAACAATAGAAGAATGGACACTTATTGGAGATCCAAGTCTAAAGATTGGCGGGTACTCTTAGTTACTCGCTCTTTTAGATTTTTTTTGTAATTTTTCCCACTTTCTATCTTATTTTTAAATATTTATAGATTCCCCATATCTAATAGGAAAACTTTTATATTCAACTTTAGTATTATTAATTTGGTATAAAGGGAGGAAAAATTATGCAAAATAACTTATTAAGGTATGTTATAGCATTTTTTATCTTTGTTGTGGTTGTGAATATTAGTTTTTCGCCATTACCTGGGAACTCTGCTTATGCTCCCATCTGTAATACTCAACTCCATACCGATGAAACGTATGAAGGAACGAGCCCCAGTAATTTTAGATGGGATGGACCTGATCCAGTGGATGCATGGCATGCAGCTTATGGTGAAGAGATGACGAAAGATGTTGCGCGATCTGTGCAAGAAAAGCATGCATCGGGTTATATTCTTGGCGGTTATACAGAGAGCTATGGTGAAGGGGAAAATGATGCATGGTTACTTAGTGTAAGTGAGACTGGTGGTTTGTATTGGAACCATACATATGGTGGACAATTTGATGATCGAGGATATAGTGTGTGTCAAACGGTGGCTTGCAATTATCTTCTTGCTGGGTATTCGGAATCTTTTGGTGTTGGTATGAAAGATGCCTGGGTTATCTGTGCTGATTCATCTGGGAATGAACTATGGAACTTTACATTTGGCGGATCTGCTAATGAAACAATTTATTCAGTACAGCAGACCACGGATGGAGAGGTTATTGCAGCTGGTTATACTGAGTCCTTCGGTGGCGGTGAACGTGATATGTGGCTTATAAAACTTGATATGTCGGGCCATATGCTGTGGAATTGTACCTTTGGAGGATCTCATCATGATATAGGTTATGCGGTACAGGAAACTGTGGATGGTGGATATATTATCGCGGGTTCTACGTATTTTTCCGATCCGAATTGGAATCAAATATGGCTGATTAAGACAAATTCAGATGGCCGACAGCTCTGGGCGAGAACGTTTGCCTCAGGTATTGATTCGGTAGCATATGATGTAAGACAGACCGTTGATGGGGGCTATATTCTTACGGGTTATTTGCGTTCTGCAGCTGATTTTGGTTATGTTTATCTGCTGAAAGTTGACGGGATGGGAAATATGCAATGGGGGCGAACCTATGAATATGGAGCATGGAGTAAAATGTATGCTGTCGATCAAACGGTGGATGGTGGTTACATCCTTGCAGGTTATGCTCATTATACTGATGGAATCACTCGTGACCATGGGTTAATCATAAAAACTGATGCGTTGGGTAACGTGTTGTGGGATGAAAGTGTAGGTGAAGAATACACTGATGAATTTTTTGATGTTATGGTGAGTTCTGATAACTATTACCTGACAGTAGGGTATACGGTTTCTTATGGGGCTTATGATGGTGATGCTTGGCTGAAAAAGATGGGTACGACTCCTGTCGAGATTGAGCTGTTGATACTCTGTCATGAGGATTATGTTACGATGCTCCAACCCTTGGCTGATCATAAAAATAGTACAGGTATTTCTTCGTGGGTATATAGCTGGCAGCGTTTTAATGCCACGTTTCCGGGTCATGATGAATCAGAACGAATCAAATGGGGTCTAAAGATATTCCATGAAAATTTCAATACTAGTATGGTTTTGCTTGTCGGGGACTGTAACAAGTTCCCTATTAGATATACGATGACCGATCGGGCAACAATTGAAGCATATGACCGAGCATTCTATGTGACTGATCTTTATTATGCAGATCTATACAAAAGCTTCTATCGATATGACAACTGGGATGGCAATGATAATGGGTACTACGGTGAAATCCATGGAGCAACAATTCCAGGTGTTGTAAATGTAGATGAGGTAGATATTTCACCGGATATTATGATAGGAAGACTTCCAGTATCAAACCTTGCTGAGCTCAGTTGGATTGTCAATAAAACAATTGACTATGAATTTGAAACTTATGAAGCACTATGGTCTGAAAAAGCATTATTTATCGCAACAATAGACTGGTTAAATGATGTCTGTGATACCAAAGAGGCTATTATAACTAACTCTCTTCCAGGTTTTACTATTGAGCGTTTATATCAACAAAATAACCCTTGTGTGAATACGCCACCTCCAATTAGTGATAATATCAATGATGTATTAAACGAAGGAGTTGGTTTTCTCAATTATCTGGGGCATGGAAACCAATGGAATTGGCAAATTCCCAATGATTATTACAATCTTGGTGACTTCCCTGGCTTGTTAAATGATGATATGCTTTGCAGGGGCTTGTGGAACAGCAAAGTTTACTACAGAAGCCCCCTATGAACCATACACTGATATTAATGGTGATGAACACATAGGTACAGATAATGGAGAAATTTTTGTTGATGTTCCACCGCAGCCTGCATGTCTTCAGATAACTAACAATCCCGGTTGTCTGATGGAGCAATTCTTAGTTGAAACTCCCATTGGTGCAATAGCCTACATCGGATGTGTCACAGGTGCTCAGCCTTTTTGTCGGGATCTTGACTTCTATTTCTACGAAGGATACAGCCCAGAGTGTTATCTTGGTGAAATGTACAACTACATGATTAATCAGTATTACATAAAATATCCTGTACCTGATAGCATTCCATCTCCAGATTGGACGGTTGTTGCTATGGTGCATCAACCCTGGAAATTTCCTTTATTTGGTGACCCGTCTTTACGAGTTGGAGGTGTAGAATTTATTGACAACAGTCCACCTGATCTACCGTTGATAAACGGTCCTTCAACAGGTACTCGTCTAGGATCATATGAATACACTTTTAAATCAGTTGATCCTGAGAGTGATGCTATTTACTACTATATTAACTGGGGTGATGACTCAGGAACTATACGCCTTGGTCCTTATGCTTCAGGTGAGGAAATAACCATTGCTCATATGTGGATAACAAATGCCGCATATACCATCACCGTGTTTGCTGAAGATATTCATTGTGCTCGAAGTAATGTATCACATAAAACTGTCACGATATCAGATATTACCATAGGAGATGCCAATCGGGACGGCATTATAAATATTTCAGATGCAGTATACATCATCAATTTTATTTTTATACCCGGTAGTCCTACGCCGGTGCCACTCTGTCGGGCGGATACCAATGGTGATGGAGTCATTAATGTCTCAGATGCGGTTATGATTATCAACTATGTCTTAATTAACGGCCCGCCACCAATAAATACCGCATGTGCGGACCCATGGTAGCATCATCCCTGCTGCTTCCAAAGGTCTAAGCCGGTGTTTTTGTTGCATTACTGTATTTGTTCCAACGTTGGATGTACGGTAAGCTGAGTGCTATTGTTAAGGATATCTTGAGGATTCAGCACTCCTATTTCTGTTATGATGCCTGTGAATAAGTTTAGAGGTGTTTTTTCGAAATAAAAATTGAGTGGTGTGACATTGTCAATTTGTTCGTTTGTGATTTCGTTTGGATTCTCTGGATAGCGATGTCTATATGTGTAATTGTTGGGTAGTATTTTATCCGTGCTACAAAGGGTATAACAACGAATAGTATGTTGTTTTGCAGCGATTGCGTACAAATATGTACCAATCTTATTAACGGCCGATTTATTGATGATCGCGTCAGCACCAACACAGAAAAGATCTATATCTGGTAAAAATGAACTTACTGCAGTATCAACGATAAGTGATGTGTGTATACCTGCTTTACCGAGTCGATGTGCAAGAATTTTCCCTTCGTTCATGGGGCGGGATTCTGTACAGATAACCATAATTTTTTTCCTGTTTTGCTGCGCGTGGATAAGCGCATGGAATACTGTTGAGCTGTATGAATGCACCAGAATAGTTGTGTCATCTGGTATTAAATCGGTAGCATGTCTGCTTATTTGGTTTACCGCGGTATCTAAATGGGTTAAAAATTCGGTACTTGTGTCATGTAAGGTTGCTTTAATCTCATCCACATGATTTTTGTTCTGAATGTTAAGTAGAGTCGTGTTTACCAGAGTGAACAATGATGCCATTGTGGGGTGACCCGTGATAAGTTCGATGCCAACCTGGGTGATAGTTTTGTTTAGATCAGCAGAGGTGTTATATGTTTTGTTGCCAATTTGCTGTAATAGTCGAGCTGCTTTTATGGTGAGTTCCACTGATCCACTCGTGTTATCTGTGATGATTTCTTGTACCTCATTGTGTATAGCTGCCGGTAGATTTAGATTATTTTTCATAGGTATCTTTTCTATGGTTTTTTAGAATTATTTTTTTGAACTGCTGTCTGAGTTAATTGTTTTGGGGAGGTAAGATCGATGAGTAATGGTTGAAGGAGTTTACGTATTCCCGCCATCCATAGGATTGCTGCTATGATAAACATGATGGTGGTATAATTCCAGGTGTTAATGACCAGTCCTAATGCAATACCGGCTGCAGGTGCATGTTCGGTGTTAGTTATCGCCATGATGAAGATGGCGATTCCAACTGCGATTGATCCAAAGAAGATATATGCTGATTGTGGAGTGAATAATACGGTGATGCTGGTTATATATGCTGATAGGAGGCTGAATATAAGACCTGTTACGAGTCCTACAGTGTACCCGCCAAGTAATCGCCGTGGATCAGATGAATACATGGTGGGCATGGTGAAAATGATAAATGCGCTTGCGCCCAGTGCCGCTATGATTGCTGTTTCAGTGAGTACATCGAGAAACAGTAGAACCGCTAAAAGTGTTAACGTAGCAAGAATACATTGCATGATATAGTGTGCGAGGTGTTTGCGGAATTTCGTGTCAAACACCGTGATTTTCTGGGTCATGGTATGTTTCATGCGGTGTATGTTATTTAAAATAGTCTATCAGATTTTCATGTAGTAATCGTTTTTTTACCTGTGGGTACAGTTTAATTTCTTCTTTTTCAATCATAAGATGATCAAGATCGTGTTCATGTAGATAAGATTGAATAAAAGAGTTATCGTTTTTTCCTGAAACAAGTGCGAGATGAAATGGAAGGTGTTCATCTGCAAGATAGGTAAGTGCCTTAAGCTGATGATTAAAACCAGTTTTTGCGCCGGTAAGTAGTGAGAATTCTTCAGGACTGCATCCTTTGAGGCACACGCGTATGTACAGGTTAGAAAAGCGTCCGAGTTGGTTTACATATGACTTGTCGCTACCAATTAGTATGCCATTGGTTTCCAATATAAATCGAAGGGACGCGTCGCAGTGTTTCAAGACGTTAACAAGATGATCTTTACCTATAGTGGGTTCTCCTCCGGATATTCGTACTTGTGTGAATTCATGTTTTGCAGCTATACTCTGAAGTTTATCAGCGATTTCTTTGGAGGTGTACCATGTTCCAATGGAGGACGATTTCCAAACACTGTTACTTGACCAACAAAATTTACATCGAAGATTACATCCCACCGTATCCGCAGTCGCGATACCGCCATAGAAACGAGTGGGGCGAAAACGATAGTATTTTTTTGCTGTCCCCTTTGTTACCTGTGTTTCAATTCTGTCAGTAAGTTCTAGTGGGTTATACATTTACAGTGGCACAATACCATTCTTTTACTTTTTAATGTATTATGTTACCATGTATCAAATAATATGTTGCAACGATAATATGAAGATTGATAATGTTTTTATTGGTTGATTTCAAGGAGTTTGATGTGAAAATTAAGGGTTTGACCTGCAAGCAGCGGGTTTAGATCAATGGTGACTGTATCTCCGTCTACTTGTGCAATACGAACAGGGACCTGTCGTCCATCTTGCAGACTCATGAGAAATACCATACCTGCTTCAACTTCTTGGTCATCTGGGAAAGCATCTTTTCCAATTTCTTTAACGAGTTCAGGGTTGTATTCACCATATGCATCTGCAGGTTGTAGAGTTATATTCTTTTCTTCACCTGGTTGCATTCCAACTACAGCTGCGTCAAAACCGGGGATTATTTGTCCGGCGCCAACTTCAAACTCTAATGGTTGACCTTGTTTTTCAGAGCTGTCAAAAATGGTTCCATCTTCAAGTTTTCCTTCATATTCTACTTTTATTTTGTCTCCTTTTTTTACTTCTGGCATAATGTTAACCTTCTGGATATACTTTTTAGGTAGACATAAACATGTTTTTTTTTAATGCCGCCTAGTGTGACTAATGAGAATAAAAACAAAAACCTCTGTATCACTATGTGATGTTTAGAGTGATTGTGAAATTTTTATCTCCATCCTTGCGCTATGGGGCATGTGGGTGACGGTTTAATAAGGTTTTCCTCTGTCTGATAATGGCTAGATTATGTTGTCGTGTGATTAGTGGTATCCCCTGAAATCCAGATAGTGTTGTGTAGTTAATTTTGGAAATAGGTTAGATCAAGTCTGGACCAGTCATCAAAGTCGTTGCGTCCTCGTGAGCCATCTGAGTAGTCAACGGTGGTGTACATGTAGCCGTAGTTCATGCAGCTTTTGTAGGGTCGCCATTTCCACCAGCCGAGTTGCCAGGGGTATTTGCTGTTGTCGTCATGTCCGCCGATTGGCCAGAAGCCCAGGGTGTGACCGGTTTCATGCATGTATGCGCTAGCGTAGACAACGTCACGTGTTTTCTGTGTGTTGGGTATAACCTTTTTTTCCATGCCTAGGCTGGATATTTGAAAGCGGTTTGAACCGAAACAGAAGCCAGGGTATCGTTCTGCGTTGTAGATGACAAGTCCATAGTGAAAGATGTCTCTACGCCAGTTGTTGGTATCATTGTTGAGGAAATATTGATGGTAGATGTGTTCGAGTTCATTATCAGTTGTTGATTCATCAAATGGAAGGATATCTGATTTTGAATCTATCCAGGTGCCATCATCGAGATGGTATACGATGTTTTGTCGGTTGAATGCAGTGTAGAGAAGTTCTTTTGCTCCATTGGGTAAATAGCTTTCTTGTACATCAGGCCCCGGTTCCATCTGGTCTAATTCGGTGAATATGTCTTTTCGGTATGGGTCTGATCCCCATTGAGCGGTTTGATATTCTTGGATATTGTTGAGACCGTCATTGTCGGTGTCTATGTTTGCATGATCGTTGTACGTGTTATCATCATATATCCAGAAATGTTCATCATGCCACCAGTAGTATACATGGCCCCATTTATGTTCCCATTCTATGGGGCAGCCGTCTCCGTCGTTATCTTCTCCGGTGTTATCAAGTTCAGGGTCGGTGCCATAAATGTTTGTTTCTGTCCAGTATGGTATGCTGTCGTTGTCGTAGTCGTTCTGATAGATGTTAAACCAGAGTTCGCAATCCCGTTCGTGTTGGTAGATACTGTTGTCATCACACCCGTTGGCACGACCATACCCGCTAGGATCTAAATCTAATTGGAGAGCGGAACTGCTGTCATCGCCCCACCAGTGACCTGTTGCGATACTGTAGGTTAATTCTATATCGTAGGTGTCTTTAAGGATACCGTCATAATCACCGCTGATATCGCAGATTTTATCGCGTCCAGGTTCCCAGTCCCATAGCTCAATGGATATATTCACCAGTTCTTCGTCATCAGGTACATTAACGGTGGCTGACCATGCAGGATCATAAATGTATTTGGTATTCCGCCAGATATCACTCGTGAATTCTTCTTCATTGATGAATACTTTGACATAGAAATCCGGGTCACTAAAACGATCCACATATTCACGTCGATGCACCTGACGATCGTGTTTATCAAAAGCGCGTATTTTCTCTATTTCAACGGTGACTGTGATATCTACTAAAGGATCATAATCTTCGATGGGCGTAGTGTCATATTGCTTGTGTGGTAGAAACACCGGAAATGCAGCGCTCGTTGAAACCATAAAAAAGCTTGCAAAAATAATAATAGCTAGTATGTACGTTGGTTTTTTCATGTATTGTTCCCCCATATACTGTATATTTCTGTTTAAATTATTTTAAGATAGAGATAAATCGGTAAATGCATATTATATTTTTTGGTTTGTTGCTGATTGATCATTTAGTCGTAATAGCTATCTGAGAGATTCCCTGAGTTAGAGTATCCGCGTTGCTCCCAGAAGCCTTCGTAATCTGTGTCGCTAGAAAGTTCTATTTCGGTGATCCATTTGATCCATTTATACCCCCATTTGCTTTCGGCGACCAGTTGGAAGGGAAATCCGCGTTCTGCAGGTAACGTTACATTATTCATTTTATATGCCATGAGAATGTTATTTTCAGAGATATCTCTAGTGGGAAATGAGGTAGTATACCCGTCATAGGCGTGGAAGATAGTGGTCACCCCTTTTTCAAGCGGTTGCGCGTCATCCAGAATATCTTGTATAAGAATACCTTGCCAAAGAATCGTGACTTTCCATCCCTCAACACAATACAATGTCACGACTTTTTGATAAGATTGGTAGCGATCTAACAGCGGTTCATACGTAAATTCTAACGGGTTTTCTACAAGTCCTGTGATTTTTAGTGTGTAGTTGGCTTCGTCGATGTATTGCGGTCCTTTTATTGAATTTTCTCTGAAATCATATACTGAAGAGAGTTTCTCTCCGTTGTACTCTCTGATTTCTACGTCGTCTAATACGAAATTGTTTTGGGTGCAGCCGCTAAGGGTAAGTGTGGCGAGTAAAAATAGTGTGCCTATCGCAAATAGTTTAGGTAATTTTTCCATACACACTACTTTAGTTAACAATTGTTAATATACTTTTCGATTCACATGAAACTTTTCAATAATCACACCCAATCATCTATAAACACACAAGCCGTTACTCTACCAATAAAATACGGTATCACCATGTTTACACCATGCAGAACCATGCCCCATCCATATCATAAACCCACATATATACCTTCGATGCTTTTCACCCTGTTAACATTAACAAACCTGACTAATGCCATGAACACAGGCACCGTTCAAACAGGCCATATCCCCCTATCGCTACAACAATTCCTTTTAATCCAACCTCTGGTGCAACACAGAGATATCTTTTTGTTTTTCATTTCTTTCATAGTAATACTTTTTGGTATACTCTTTTCAAGACTTCTAGTGAGAAAACAGATTCTCTCACCGACAAAAGAAAAAATTATTTGGAACGTGCTTCTCCTCGTTTTCTTTTTTCCCTCCGCTATTACCGGCATTTTGCTTGTATTTACTCCAGTTTTCCCCATTCTCTATGACATCAATATTACATCCATCACGCTTCATACCTGCACCTCTTTTTTCTTAATCTGGATAATCGCGTATCATATACTCTGGCATAGTACCTACTATCTTAAACAACTCAACTTTTTAAAACATAACTAGCCTTTGCCCGGCATACTTACTTTTTTTATGCATACTAACTTGGTGAAAACCACTTATTCTTCCCGGCGAGGTTTTGCTCTTTGAAAAAGCACTAAAACAGATAATATTACTGCAGCAACAGCAAGCATCACAACCACGGCCCAGAATGCAATATCAAAACCATAGGTGGTTGATGAAAAACCAATGGCCGCAGCTGTTGGGCTCCCAAGTAAAATCGTTAATGACCGGTACAAGCCCAGTTTTCCCCCACGTCCTTTTTCTTCGTACAGCCCCATAATATATGATGAAAACACCGGGAATGCTCCACTGGTAAGAGACAACATAAACGAAATCAAAAGTAACGCGTACACTGAGTCTGCTACTATGAGAAGCGCGGTTGACACAGCGGTTAACACAACAAGAATGAGCAAAATATGTATTTTGTTGTACTTATCAGATAGCGAACCAATAAGTGGTTTAAATAGTAAACCGCCTGAGATGAGAATCGCAAATAAAATACTTGCAATAAGGCCACTCAAATATTTAGTTTCAATGAGATACGTCGGATAAAATGACATATACCCAATCCAGGTTGCAGCGAGGATAAGATTTACGATAAATATGATTATCACCGTATGATTTCTAAACACTCTGAAACCATCGATGATTCGTTCACGAAGTGACACCTGATTAGGTAGCGTAGTTGACTCTCCGGTATACCTAGCGAAAAACACGGTGCTGATAACACTGAAACCGCCCCAGATTATAAAAAAAAGACGCCAGTCATACAACAGTGCAAATGCTGAAGCAAAAATAGGTACAGCACCCGCAAGAGAACCAGCACTACTTTGGATCCCTAGGGCTTTACCCCGTTGTGTTTTAAAAATATCCGTTAGCATAGCGATACCCACTGTTGGATAGCTGCCACAGCCGATACCAACAAGGATGAGGCTACCTAAAAACAGCAGATAATGCATGGAGATACCAATAGCAAAATATGCAATTGAAAAAATAAGCATCGCGTACAGAATACTTTTTTTACGGCCTTTTATATCAGAGAATATCCCTGAAGGATATTGCATCAGACCATAGAAAAGCCACATACTAGAAAGGGCAATTCCTGCTTCGAAATGACCGATGCCCAGCGCATTTTCTATTGTTACCAGTAATGTTGAGATACTTAAACGTCCGGAGAGCACCAAAAACCAACCGAGTGATACGCAGATTAATGCTATGTGTTCATATTTTAGCGGTTTCACACGCTCGAGGTGAATTAACTAGATATATATCAATGTTTTACTCGCAATCTCCGTCTGAATGCTGTATGTAACGCAGAGTCAATATATCTTTAAATAGTACAGCGGTGATTGCCCGTCTGACTGGTATGCCATCAGATAAAAAACGTGCAAATTCCATACAAAATACTCAGAAAAATCCTTCATCATCAGATTTAGAACAACGTGTATCAGATTTCACAGAAGAAATTGAAAAACTAGGTAAAAAAGTTGACATGAAAGGTAAAGCGATTGATAGTTGGTACTACCGAACTTTTGGCATTGTTGGCCCCTTGATTTCAAGTCTTATCGGACTCATCGTTTTAGGGATTTTTATCTGGATATTCACGTTTTTCGGCCCCCGTTTAGATAGCGCGGTATTCCGTAATATTGGTAGATTTTTATTACATAATCTCCTAATTTTCTTTGGTTTATCTTTGCTTGTTTCTTATACTAATTACGGTAACAAAAAATATCCGCATCATTTTAAATGGATTTCACCTGTGACCACCGCGGTGGGCATCACAGCAGGTTTATGGATAGCGTTTTCTATTTTTGATATACTTAGTGCTGGAATGGATCTGCCACTTTTATCATGGATGAGCTCGTTTGTGATATCTCATGTATTCTTGATTTTTGTTGTTATATTACTCTTTGGTTATCTTTTGCTACTGTTGATTGTTCTCACTCGTTCTGCAGTGAAAACCGTTACCGAGTCACCCAAAAAACCAGCTGAACCCGCTGAGCAGAAGACTACAGGTGTGAAAAGGTTGTATCGATCAGGAAACGAAAAGATCATAGGTGGTGTCTGTGGTGGGATTGCAGAGTATGTTGAGATAGATCCAGTTGTTATTAGACTTATTTGGATTGTTGGTGTTTTTGTGACCATAAGCACAGCAATATTATTGTATTTTATTTTCTGGGTGATTATTCCTCGTAACCCTAGGCACAGCTGGGACTGATCAGAGAGATTTAGTGATGCATTGTTGAAGCGCAATGGTAACTGCTTCAAGCATACGTTCTAGTTCCATGCCCTGTGTATCTTGTGAAGAAAGCAGGGGAACATGGATGAATCCCGCGGGTGTACACTGGTTGTTTTCATAGGTATACTGCAAGGTATAATACATTACCGCATTACAGACATATAATCCTGCTGAGAAGCTTTTCCTCACCGGAATTGATGCATCTCTGATAGCAGCTACAATAGCATCTGTATTGTATGTGGATGTGTAAAACCATGGCCCCTCATGGTTTAAACGCTGTGGTAGATGCCATCGGTCATTTATGCCTCTGCCGAGATTGAGGGCAACATGTTCAATGTGTATGCAACGAGAACGTCCAGCTAAACCAAGGTTAAGTATCACTTGCGGTTGGTACTGCTTTAAGGCGTTCTGAAGTATTCCTTTTGATAATGAGAAGTTTACAGGTAAGATTATTGCGAGAATTGTTTTATTTTGGAGTGTTTGCCCGTTTAAAGCCTCAGCGATTATCTGCGAGGGATTAATGGTATATTCTCCAAAAGGCTTGAAACCTGTTACCAGGATGACATCAGCGTGTTCGTTTGCCTGGATGAGCGTATACGTACTAGAGCATGCAGCTAGAGCTGTTGGAGTGGCTATGACTAGGCAGAGTACCATTAGTGCTGAAATGGCGGCGTCGTAGTGGTGCATATGTTTTTGATAATTTGGTATTTATAAAAAAATCTTTTCATATCCTTCAACATTGGAAAATATATATTTCTGCCCAAAAAACGTGTAATTTCTCTGAATTTTTTTTTGCAATTAATTACTTACAGTTAATATGGTATAATAATCTCTTATAAATTCGCTGTGACAAACATTTAAATATAAATGCTATGTTATTTGATAATACATGGGGAGGAAACCGACCTTTAAAATAATTCCCCTATTGATAGGAATCCTCCTTCTAATGCAGGGATTTATAACTTTAGGTGGAAGCTCTCAAGCAGAGACCGAACAACAACGTATTTGTTTACATTTTTCCAATCCTACTATCACTTATCAACAGGGCGTAAACACGATACAAGTTGACGGAGCGCCTGCTGTTTTGTTTCACCCTGGTAAGCCGTTACTACCGCAACGTACCGTTACCCTTGAATTTCCTTTCCCTACCCAGATTATTGATGTCAGTTATAAAATAACCGAGATTCATCAAACCACTATTTCGCACAACATTGATGCTGCTCCATTTCCAAATGCTCAGGTTACCACAAGCAAACAATGCGCAGAGACATACGATTCAGAGATCTATGATTCAGAGGAGTATTATCCCACCTCCTGGATATCGTATTACACTGGTGGTGGCCGCAATGACCAACAGCAGCATCACACGTTTCTTACAATTCAAGCATACCCAGTTAGATATGCTCCCTGCTGTGATAATCTTGCGTATATCGATGATATTACCCTTACAGTCTCGTATAAAGAACCAAAAAATCCTCCATTTCCTACTACCAGTTCATATGATCTTCTAATCATAGCACCGGAGCTATTTACCGATGAACTTGCACCATTTGTGGCACATAAGAATACGATAGGTGTCCGCACCACCATGCACACCCTGGAAGATATATACCGTGAGTATCCCGGTGTTGATCCTCCTGAACAAATTAAGTATTATATCAAAGAAGCACTTGATACTTGGTACATCAACTATGTACTTCTTGTTGGTGGCATGAAATCCAACATGTATGGTACGCCTCGGGATGATATCAATCAGGGAACCCATGACTGGTATTTCCCAGTACGGTATAGTAACCTCGTAGATGGCGAGAGTCTGTATGATCCTGGTTTTATCAGTGATCTCTATTATGCCGACATATATGATGCTGGAGGAAATTTTTCTAGCTGGGATAATAATAATGATGGTGTATTTGGCAGCTGGTTTCCTCCCCGCTTGTTAGCAGATGACAATAATAACTCTGGCTTTGAAAAAGATATTATCGATCTTTACACTGATTTATCAGTAGGACGACTTGCCTGCCGAAATGAACAAGAACTTACTTGTGTGCTTCAGAAAATCATTGCCTATGAATCTAACCCGTTAGATGAATCCTGGTATAATCGAATGGTGACGGTCGCAGGGGACCCTTGGAACGATGAGGGAACCAACTACTTGGAAGGTGAACTGATTGGTGATAAAGCCCTTTCATACATGACTAATGCAGCACCTATCCGTCTGTATGCATCTAATCGACTAACGAAACCTAGATTCACCCCGCGCACAATAAATATCGTTAGGGAGCTATCAAAGGGGTGTGGACATATACTTTTTGATGGACATGCAACACCGGCAAAATGGAATACTTTTTGGCCGGGTTCTTTTAACCAGCTTATACCGTTTGGAGGCCTTCGTATATGGCATTTTCCCAGGTTGTATAACCGACGTAAATTACCTATTTGTGTTATCGGGGGCTGTCATAGCAGCTTGTTTAATATTACATTACTGTCTTCACTTAGTGATCCGTTTAACAAAAAACATACTTGGTCTTGGGGTAGACCTATACCTGAATGTTGGAGCTGGGCGCTCACAAGTACAAAAGATGGTGGCGCGATAGCTACGTTAGGTAACACCGGCCTTGGATATGAAGCAGAGGGCGAAAACGGTGATCTTGATGGCGATGGTCTCAATGAGCCAGATTGTGTTGAGAAACTCGGTGGTTATCAGGAGGTCCAGTTTTATCGAACAATCCGTGATGGTGCTCGGCATCTTGGTGACGCTTGGGCAGGTGCTATTAACAAGTACCTTAATGTTTACCCGGGTATGGATGATCAATGGGATGCTAAAGTAGTTGAGCAATGGGTGCTCCTTGGTGACCCAAGCTTGCGAATCGGTGGATATACTTAAGAAACAACGGTTCTTTACTGATTTTTACATCATATGATTAAAACTATTTCTTTTGATATGGATGGAACGTTGATAAATTCAACGTATGCTGATGCGGTATGGCTTCAGGGTCTCCCAAAACGGTATGCTGCCGAACGGCATATTTCGTTATCTGAGGCACAACAGATTTTGTATAGTGAATATGACAAAATTGGTGAGAATCGCATAGAATGGTATGATCTTAATTATTGGTTTAAACGTTTTAATATCCCGGGTTCACCAATGGAATTATTACGACAGTATACTGATCTTATTGAACCCTATGCGGAGGTAGCAGAAGTAGTTAAGCGGTTGCATGAGACCTATGTGCTTATCGTGGTATCTAATGCGAAATATGAGTTTGTGGAAATTGAGTTAGAAACAACTGGGTTGATGCCGTTTTTTACGCATATATTTTCGTCAACATCTGGTTTTCGTTCGGTTAACAAGGAGCCTAGGGTGTATTTGGATATCTGTGAAAAATTAGAGGTTATGCCTGATGAAGTAGTCCATGTTGGTGATAAGAAAGTGTTTGATTATTATAATCCGCGTCAGGTTGGGATGCATGCTGTTTACCTTGGTAGAGATGCTCAGCAATCTACGAGTGATTGTGTGGGTGATCTTGAAGAGTTTGAACGTGTATTAGAAAAAAATATTCGTTCAGGAATATGGTAGTATTCAACCGTTTTAAAGAGTGTATTTAAGATGATGGTGGCTGACAAAAGTTTTTGAATCTGAGTTCGATACTATGTTGTTGTCTTGAGGTTGGGTGGATATATGGATCTAGAGCGTTATAAACGATTTTTTCAAGTAGCTAATTTTTCTGCAGTGGTACTTACTATTGTGGTTAATGGACTGGCTAATGCGTTACCCTTAAACAATAAGTATACTGGAGAGTTATCTGACTCGTATCCTAATCTTTTTGTTCCTGCAGGTATCACCTTTGCAATTTGGGGGCTTATATATCTGTTGCTAGTGTGTTTTGCGGTGTATCAGATTCGTGATGTGTTTTCTAAAGAGTCTCATAAGATGTCGTTTCTGTATGACATTGGTATTTTTTTTATGATTGCGAGCGCTGGGAATATTGCATGGATTTTTTTCTGGCATTATGAGATGGTTGGCTTATCCCTTGTTGCTATGCTTGTTCTGTTAGTTTCGCTGATACTGATTTATCAACGACTTGATATCGGTCGAACCCGTGTGTCACGGATTGAAAAAGCATGCGTGCATATCCCTATGAGCGTGTATCTAGGGTGGATAACGGTTGCCACTATAGCTAATGTTACTGCGTTGTTAGTATCAGTTGGTTGGGGTGGGTTTGGTATAATTGAGGAGGTTTGGACGATAGCGGTGTTAGTTGTTGCAACGCTTATCACCTTAATTATGGTATTTTACCGGCATGATTGGGCGTATGGTTTGGTAGTGGTCTGGGCGTTGCTTGGTATTGTTATCAAACGGTTGAATCCTGATCCCGTGTTTGGCGTGCAAACCACGATTGCCTATACTGCTGCAGCCGCACTTATTATTATTGTTATTGCTATCCTACTCTATAGTGTTAGTTATGTGCAGATGAAAAAAATAATGAGAACTGAGTAGGAATGTATACCATGCTCAGTAGAGAGGTATGATTTTATCTGAGGGTATGTGAAGTTCAAGTCCCCGGCGAATTAGAGGGGTGTATATTAGGGCTCGTAGGATGTCAATAACACCAAATTGCTCTTTATATCCTAACACGGCAACGTAATCACCACCTGTTTGATAGGGATCCCAATAATACACATAATATGTGCCAGCTTCACTAATATTAGTGTCAAGTATGGGGCCAGTATAATACCATTTACCACCAAATGGTTCGTAGAACGTATCGCGATGTTCACCCGGTGCCACATTTTCTTGTATTATCGCGCCATATCCATCTAGTAGTTCAAATGGCAATGGTTGCCCAGGATCTGGTAAACCGGGTCCTACCAAGGCAAACCAGGGTACAAATAGTTCATAATGCCCGTCACATACAGGTACAATACCTTCAATGTAAATTCTTACTGGCTGGTCAACAGTAAACGTGTATACATCGATATCATCACTGATATCGTTGGTGTTTTCAAGCCATGAATACACGGCAATAGATTGTTCTATGGATCTTCTTACTTTGAATGGTTTTTCCTTGGTGAAATCACCGTGCTCAAAATAGGGTACATGAGCACATACAGTGGGAATAATCATAAGAGCCGAGCACATTAAAGCTATACTCATAGGCATGGTTCTACGCATAATAGAGGCCCCTTAATTTTACACTAAAAAACATTACTCAACTATAAAGTAGTATGTATTGGAAAAAAAATAAAAAATGAGGCATTCGCGGTTATTTTTTTTCAACGCCGCCCCATTTCGTGATGTAGAGTATGCCAAATATACATACAATCGTAATTACGATTGCAATGACGACTGCAGTGATTGCGGCCATAGTTGGGTCAGTAGCGTTTTGGAAATCTGTTACACTAAGCCCTGCCATATTCATGAGGCCCATAATGATGTCGCGCCAGATAAGTGCGATAATAAAACCAAACGCGCCCCCTATGGCTACAGCCATAGTTGATTTCACTTCTTTTTTTGTTACCATTTTCTGCCTCCCCATTACGTGGTTAACCGCAATAGAACCTGAAATCGATTTATAATGTTATCTTTTTTTTCAACTTGAGTATGTGAGCCTATAGTTTTTTTAAACATTCGCATAATATCAGTACGCTGCTTTGACATGGTGAGGATGAGTGGATATCGCTCTAAATTGGTTTGAGGTTGAGTTACTCGTACGCGTCTGTATGGCGGTTATTTTAGGCGACATCATTGGTTTTGAACGTGAAATAACTCATAAACCAGCGGGTTTACGGACACATATCTTTTGTGTGTATAGGTGCTTGTTTATTTAAAAGGCCCTCCTTTTTCTTACTTCCAGAGAATCTCAATAGGAATTTTGATGCCACTCGTATCGCTGCGGGTATTGTTGCGGGCATCAGTTTTATTGGTGCAGGAAGTAGTATTATTGCAACACGTGGTGATGTACGTGGTTTAATTACCGCGGCAAGTCTATGGGTAGTATCGGCTATTGGGTTAATGATAAGGTTAGGCAGCTATTTGTTGCCGATAGCTGCTGCGATTATCGTGTTTGTTATTTTACGGTTAGGTCGGGTAGAAAAGAAAAAAATATATTTAAATTCATGAGTATGGGGGCATTAATAACTACCTCTAAAAAAATTGCATCACTTGCTGAAAAAGATATTCTATTAGATGAAAAAATAAAAGAAAAATTATCTTCAG
>CAZRMY010000018.1:0-1282 GCA_964601295.1 uncultured Thermoplasmatales archaeon
TTTGTTAGAGTGCATCCCATCCCCTCCTAGTGAGGCCAGCCGTCCTTCCCTTTTCTGTTACACTGAGCGTATGTGCTATCATTTCGCAAATATTTAAGTAGCAATATCAGATTCTTCGTCAACGATTTCTTATGGGTAAAACAATCACTGCTACTACCGGGTCAAAACTGCGTTGTAAAAGCTGGCGTCAGGAAGGCATTTTACGGATGCTGGAAAACAACCTTGAAAACGCGGAGATCCCCGAAAAGTTGATTATTTATGGTGGCACCGGTAAAGCAGCACGTAACTGGGAATCCTACCATGCCATAGTAAAAGCATTACAAAATCTTGGTAACGATGAAACACTTATGGTTCAATCAGGGAAACCCATAGCCGTTTTCCGTACATGGGAGAACTCACCACGGGTGATTATGGCAAACTCCAACTTGGTACCTCAGTGGAGCACCTGGGAGCATTTCCGCGAGCTTGAAGCCCGGGATCTCATGATGTACGGGCAGATGACCGCGGGATCCTGGTGCTATATTGGTACACAAGGGATTATTCAAGGAACCTATGAGACGTTTGCTGCCTGTGCACAGAAACATTTCAACCGTGATCTCACCGGCAGAATCGTGCTCACCGGCGGACTGGGTGGTATGGGTGGTGCTCAACCACTCGCTGTCACTATGAATCATGGAATTTGTATCGCCGTGGAATGTGATGAAAACCGGATAAACCGTCGGGTGCAAGCAGGATTCTGCGATACTAAAACAGATGATATACATGATGCCATAACTCAAGCAGAGCAGGCACAACAAGAACACCGTGCGTTCTCCATCGGCGTACTTGGTAACACCGCGGATATCATGCCCTTACTAGCATCACAAGGTTTCATCCCTGATGTTGTCACCGATCAGACCTCCGCGCATGATGCACTCCAAGGATACATACCCAAAGGCTACTATGGAGATACACTCTCTGATGCGCTAAACCTACGGGAAACCAAGCCAGAACACTACATCACACTTGCTATGAACAGTATGAAAACTCACTGCCACGCATTGTTAACTTTCCAGAAAAACGGTGCTATCGTATTTGATTACGGCAACAACCTCCGCGGGCAGGCCTACAAAGCTGGGTTGCACAACGCGTTTGACTACCCCGGTTTTGTCCCCGCATACATCCGCCCATTATTCTGTATCGGTAAAGGACCATTCCGCTGGATCGCCCTCTCAGGAAACCCCGAGGATATACTCAAAACCGATAAAAAAATCAAGCGATGAAATCAAAACAGATTTTGAAG
>CAZRMY010000018.1:1292-3744 GCA_964601295.1 uncultured Thermoplasmatales archaeon
TCGAGCTCTTCCCAGATGACCCCGTACTCTCTAATTGGATACCACTTGCTGAACACCATCTCCCCTGGGAGGGACTCCCCGCACGCGTCTGCTGGCTCGGCTACGGCGACCGCGCGTTATTCGCCCAAGAGATCAACAACATGGTACAACACGGCACGATTGGACCCATCGCGATCACCCGTGACCATCTCGACAGCGGAAGCGTCGCATCACCCTACCGAGAAACCGAAGCCATGCAAGATGGCACTGACGCTGTTGCTGACTGGCCCCTCCTAAACGCGCTGCTCAACTGTGCCGCAGGAGCCGACAGCGTGCAAATACACAACGGCGGCGGTGTCGGAATCGGCCTGTCAACCCATGCGGGCATGGTCGTCATCTGCGATGGAACCCCACAAGCAGCAGCACGCATAGAACGCGTATTCACTACAGACCCTGGCAGTGGCATCGCCCGACACGCCGACGCAGGATATCCCACGTCACTCAAACTTGCCAAAAAGAATCAAATGAAAACACCGCTTGTTCCCACAAAAAAATGAATCACACAAAAAACGTTGAACACACATGGGATGCTATCGCCGAAAGTTTCAATAAAACCCGGCAAAAACCCTGGGACATCTGCCTCAATTTTATCAAAAACTTAAAGCCCACGACCACGCTGGCAGATATAGCCTGCGGAAACGGCAGACATCTCCTCCCCGCTGCACAACAGTGTAAACAAGTAATCGGCATCGATATCTCAGAAAAACTCCTTCACATTGCACAAACAAAAACCAGCGAGTATTCTAACGTATTATTACTTCATGCAGATGCAAGACATCTACCCCTCTGTGATAATTCAGTGGATGCAGTGCTATTCATCGCGGCGTTACATAATATACCAGGTAAAACAAACCGAATTAACGCATTACAAGAAGTTCAGCGGATATTAAAACCATCAGGTATAGCCTTAATCAGTGTGTGGTCTCGCTGGCAAGATCGATTTCGAACACACTTCAT
The DNA here is from genome assembly GCA_964601295.1 of uncultured Thermoplasmatales archaeon. Taxonomy (GTDB): domain Archaea; phylum Thermoplasmatota; class E2; order DHVEG-1; family DHVEG-1; genus CAZRMY01. The sequence goes on from CAZRMY010000018.1 coordinate 2,289, forward strand.
CAAACAGTTTTTTATAAGAAAACCCGGTGAAGAATTCGGTGACATAATATTAACATGGCGTCAACATAGCTTAGATGTACCACGTTATTACCATCTGTATAGTAAACGAGAATTTCTCGATGATATCAATCAATCCAGTTTAAACCTTAAACAATCTCATAACCTTTATCTTCATTCCAAAAAATATCCCGATAATTATTTTGCGATTGTACAAAAATGAAAAAATTTGATGTTAATAACTTGGAAGATATGAACGTAGATTATGCAAAGTGTCACAAAAGAAGTTTAGCTTACACGTTCCATGTATGAAGCAAGTTAGGGGTAATCGAGATAAAAAGAGATAAAATAAATAAAAAGGTCACTCAGTAATATATTATCTATTCATATATAGTTCATCTAAAATTTATGATAATTTTTATAAAGGGCTACTCGTTTTGTTATCTCTAGGTGAACATCACATAGGTGTGATGGGAGAGATTACCTAACAAATTAAACATTAGGTCAGTTTAGGTTAAATGAGAGTGTAAGGTGAGGAAGAGTATGAATACCGAACATAAAGATAAGTTTTTAACGCTGTTGATAACTATGTCGCTGCTATTTTCAATAATAATTTTTTTCCCAAGTATACGTGCTGCCACGGCTACATGTACTGATATTGCTCCGAGTTACATTTCAACAAGTAGTTCTGCAACAGCAATGATAAAAATAGTTACTAACACAAATGAGGGAGATGAACTAAAAAAGGTGAATTTGTCCTTTTCAGGATCTGGTTTTGCGACATCCGATCTTAAGGCCCTTTCTAACGATGCAACATCTGGTGTTAGTCTGTTTCTTGATGATGGAGATGGTTCATGGGAAGGCAGCCCTAATGATGGACAATGTACTCTCAGTGTTATTCCTGCATGGGATGATAAAAATGTATCTTTAACTGTTACAAGTGGGTTAGATTTAACTGAAACGTATTATGTAGTTATTAGGACTTCAGCTACAATGGCCGACACGGATGTGATCAATGTTACTATTACAGGCATGACAAATCGCTCGGATTTGCCGGTTTCATTGGCAGGAACTCTTTTTGCTCAAACTACGTCTGATACTCTCGATCCGGTGGTTGGAGACGGTGCTGTGACATCTCCAGATGGTGGGGAGATGTGGTCTGCCTCTCAGACAATAACTTGGAATCAAAATGCTATCTCTGATAGCAATCTCGGGGCAAATCCGATTACCCTCTATTACAGTGATGACGATGGTTCTACTTGGGTTCAAATAGCAACTGGTGAGGATAATGATGGTAGTTATAGTTGGGATACGACTGGTGCTGGGGGTGATAGTTCACAATATTTGATTAATTTAACTGCAACTGATCAAGCAGGTAGAACTGCATATGATGTGTCTAATGCCTCGTTTACGGTTGATAACACCCAACCAACATGTACCATTGAATATAATTTATCGG
>CAZRMY010000018.1:3844-12870 GCA_964601295.1 uncultured Thermoplasmatales archaeon
TGTCTAATGCGTCGTTTACGGTTGATAACACCCAACCAACATGTACCATTGAATACGATAGTGCTTCAACATATTTTGCTACAGGTACCACCTTACGAATATTTGCTAACTTCACCGAAACAGGTTCCGGTATTGATCCAGGTAGTGTGGTGATTAATATTAGTACTGCTGGTGATGGTGATTTATCGAATATTTCAATGGATCAAACAGATAACACCCATTGGTATAGGGACTGGCCAGTACCTGCAGGCACAGATGATGATGGTACCTTTACAGTGAAAATATATGCCACTGATAACGCTACGAACACCCTAAATCCAAATCCAACTACAAACGCTACGAAAAAGATTGATAACACCTTACCTACTTGTACTATCGAATATAATCTAACCGCGTCATATTTCAAGAGCGGAGATGCCTTAAAAATATATGCAAACTTCACCGAAGCAGACTCCGGTATAGACCCAAATTCGGTTGTAATCAATATTTCAACTGTGGGCGATGGTGGTTTAGATAATACGTCTATGACTCAGACGGATATTACGCATTGGTATAAGGATTGGACGATTCCTGCGGGTGCAGATGAGAATGGTACCTTCACGGTGAAAATATATGCCAGTGATAACGTTAGCAATAATCTCAGCCCGTATCCAACAACAAATAACAGTAAATCCATAGACAACAGTGAGCCAAACTCAGTTATTGGCTACCCAGAAGACGGACAGTATTATGAAAGTGTTACCAATATATCCGGAACGTCAACTGATGGACCTGGATCAGGTATCAGCGCGGTAACCATCACCATATACAACTCAACAGATGGCACCTATTGGACGGGTACCACCTGGTCAACAACAACCAATTTAAGTGTCACTGGAACCACAACTTGGTGGAGAACAACCCTCCCAACCTTCACAAATGAAAAAACCTACATTGTTAACTCAACAGCGACAGATGTTGCCGGTAACATTGAATCAACCTCAGCAAGCAACACCTTCACGCTGGATAATGCAGCTCCACAAGTTTCAACAGTGTTGATAACAGATACTAATACAACTAGTACTACCTATGTTAAAGACGGGGACACCATAAATGTGACGGCAACAATAATCGATGGTGAATTAAACGATGGTGACACAGGCTATCTCAAAGCAGATTTAACCGGCTTTGGTGGAACTGCAGATCAAACTGCTACTGGTTATGTATCCAATACGGCATGGTGGCTTGTCACAGATGTGACCTGTACTCCCTCTGATGGCACTATTACTGTTAGCATAAACGCAACAGATCCGGCAGGAAATTACAACAATACTGAATCGGATTCCATTACTGCTGATAACACAATCCCTACCATCAGCTACGCTGTTCTTGATGCCGATTATAACGGTAATTTAAGAACATATATGGATGTTTACTTTAGTGAATCCACAATGAATTTTTCAACTGCTGCCATAACCGACTTCAGCATAAGCACGTCAGGCGTATCAGTAGGAGCTATCGAGGGCTACAGTGCAAGTAGAATAACCCTTAACATGAGCGCAAAAATCTCAGGAGGTGGACCAACACTTAGTATCGCTGGAGATGGGATTCAAGATTTAGCGGGCAATACGATCACAACCGGGTCAACCACTGTAAACACATACCGGATCTCTCTAAATTCAGGCTGGAATTTACTTTCTATACCTGCGGATGTTGGAACAGTAAGCCTACCTACGCTATTGAGTTCAATATGGGATAATATTAACATGACAACAAATATATTGCGATATAATGCTGGTTCCTCATCCTGGTTAACCTATTCACCTTCACTACAAAGTGGTACGTTTAGTTATATAGAACCTGGAAAAGCCTACTGGATCAACATGAACGCCTCAGATACATTGGTTGGAAATTATTCCGCAGTCTTACATGGAACAAGCCCACCACCGATTGTTGAACTAACTGGTCATAAATGGAATATGATAGGCCATTGGGGAACTTACAACCAATCAGCAGATACAAGCGGGGGATTAGCTTCATTATCTGATGTTCTGGCGAGCTCGGGTGAGATATTATACAAATATTCGCCATCTGGAGGATTTACGAATATATATGGCAGTTCAACAACAAACATGGAGTCCGGAGAGGGATATTGGCTATATCTGAAAACATCCAACACCGGTTACTACACTCTGGCGGAGAGTTAGTCTATCTCTCTTTTCTCATTCATTTTCCATATATTTACTAATCAAACAATCTCAGACAATTGTACGAGAATTAACTCCATGGAGGAAAAAAATACTTGCGAAAAAGAAAAATAATAGCTATCCTTATAATGACTCAGATTATACTATTTTGTATTCCTAGTGATACCGCCGATAATCCACCTTTTCCTGGTCTTCCCCACGAATTCTGGGGCACTGCAAAAAATCAAGATGGCGACTTTCTTCCAGATGGAATTATCATAAAAGCTAAAATAATAAGCGATAATGAAACTTATTATGCAACCATAATGAATGGTAAATATGGTTTTAATGAAACATATCAGTCCGCTCATCCCCCCTTTTTTATTGAGGATCCTGAGAATAACAATGAAGGCAAAAATATTTATTTTTACATTGGTGGAGTAAATACATCACAAAAAGCATTATTTACTCCAGGTTTGAACACTAGGCTTGATCTCACAATCCGTGATGGAAGCTCAGATGATTCAGGTAATGGTGGGCATGGATCAAATAATAATAATATACCACCTCAGCAGTCCCCACCAGTTGCAAACACAGGCGGTCCTTATTTTTCTACTGTTAACCGGTCAATTCTGTTTAACGGTTCTCAGAGTTACGATCCAGATGGCACAATTATATCATACTCGTGGGATTTTGGAGATGGAACCACAAGTGAAGATAAATTTTCTATGCATTCATACTATCTGTCTGGTAATTATACTGTCTCATTGACAGTTACAGATAACGATGGATTAACAGCTGTTGAGAACACTTCTGCTTTCATCATATTTGACACTGATAAGGATGGCTGGAGCGATGAAGAAGAAAATCGTTATAATACCGATATTAATGATCCAAATGATTTTCCCGCCGACTTCGATGGCGATTTTATCCCTGATGTGATTGATGAAGATGATGATAATGATGGATTGTCAGACACTGACGAAACATTACTGGGTTCAAACCCGAAAAATAACTCAGATGTTAGACTGATACATTATCAAAATATGACATTTATTTTTCTTGATACCAACAACGATGGTAAGCTAGATATATATTTCAATGAACAAACTCGAATCAATTCAACACTTTATGAGTCTGACATTAAAAACATATTCTTCGTTGATATTAATGATGATGGGGGCTGGGAGTATACCTTTAATTATCAAACAGGATCAATTATGGCTTACTCGTCGTCAATTGACAATGAAAAGCCACAGCCTGATACTTCGGAAAGTATTGTGTATGCTCTTTTCATTGCTACTCTCATTATTATAACATTTGTATTTATATTTTTAATAAAAAAAAGAGGTAGAAAAAGATGAATGGAAAAAAAAGCTTTATTCAGATAAGTATGGTAACAATGTTATTATTGAGTTCTTTTTCAATTTTGGTAAATCCTGTGCCGGCTGGGCCGCCCCCCCAACCGCCTCACCAGTTTTATGGTACTGTGAAAGATACCGCAGGTCAAAACATAAGTGAGGGCTTAACTATAAAAGCAATTATCGTAGATTATCGTGATCAAAGTCAGAATATTAACTCAACAATAATATATGACGGATGGTATGGCTATCCAATTGATAATGCTACAAGACAGTTACTTGTATACAGTGAAAACGCCGAAGATAACAAAGACAGCATATACTTCTTTATAGAAAATATTAATACTACTCAGAGTAAAAAATGGAGATGGGGTGGGTTAACTAGACTAGATTTAACAATTGATGATGTCCCAAGATTTTTGTCAAACAGCTCTGATACTTCTGGAACAACGGGGGATTCTTTTGCGGTTAATGTAACTATTCAAGAATATGTTGACAGTGGAGAGGAATTAACAGTTAGGGTTAATTGGTCCCATGGTGATTTATGTAATAATCAAACAATGAGTTACACGGGCGGAAATACAACACATGGTTTTCATTTTAATACTTCATTCAATTTAGATTCAGACAGTATTAGTGATCTTACTTATGTCTTTTACGTCAATGACACTTCGGATAACCATAATAGCTCCGGACCCCATACTGTGGAAGAAATATTAGATAATGATGCTCCGGGTTTTAGTGATATTGGTGATACTAGTCCAATAACAGGTGACCCTTATAATTTTACTGTGAATGTCACAGATAATATAGATGTTTCACATGTTTTTTTAAATTATTATTTCAGTGGTAATTGGAATAATGTTACCATGAGTTATAGTTCAGTGACTGATAAGTATTATCGCGTTTTATCTGTTCCTTCAAGTGCAACATTGTTATATTATAATGTAAGTGCCAATGACACAAGCAATAATTGGAATGAAACATCTTCTGACACCCTTAGTGTCACAGATGATATTGATCCGGTGTTGGTTGAGGATACGTCTGCTGCTAGTGGTACGACGGGTGATAGTTTTGTTTTTTTTGTGAATACGTCTGATAATGTTGATGTTGCGAGTGTGAATGTAAGCTGGAGTCATGGTGGTCTGGGTGGTAATAAGGCGTTGTCTGAGAGCCCGGCGAATAATTGGTCGGGTAGTATACTGTTGGATGATAGTTTGAGTGATATGTATTATTTTGTTCAGGTTAACGATTCTAATGGTAATAATGTGAGTGGTGGCCAACAAAGTGTAGATGTTTCTGATGATGATGATCCGGTTTTAGTTAGTGATAATAGTCCATCTACGGGTAATGCGAGTGATAGTTATACATTTAATATTTCTGCTTCAGATAATATAGGTGTAGCATCGGCAAATGTTTCTTGGTCTCACGGGAGCCTTACTGGAAATGAAAATTTGTCTCTTACTGGGAGTTACTGGCTTGCAACAATCACATTAGACAGCAGCTCAGGGAATCTTGTGTATACCATCCAGGTAAATGATACATCAGGTAATTCAAATGTCTCAAGCTCAAACACGGTTTCAGTAGAACAACCAATGATAGTTTATGTTGATGACAACCAAGAGGCTTCGTGGTATGATGAAACCCATGTTAGAACAATCCAAGAAGGTATCAACAATGTCACCGCTGGTGGCACCGTGTATGTGTGGGATGGGACCTACACGGAAAATCTACTTATTGATACTTCTATAACACTTAATGCGAATACCTCGGTCATTTTAGATGGACAAGGGAATAATGGAATAAATATCACTGTGGATAATGTTACTATTTTAAATATTACTATAAGAAACTGCATCCGCACTTTTCCTGAATATGCTATGGGAATATATGTTTATAACTCCTCTAAACCATCTGATATTAGAAATATTAATTTAACTAGTATCACTGTTGATAATTGTTCTATTGGTATCGCTTTAGATAACGCAACAAACTGTAATATTGCAGGAGGTAACATAGAAAATTCATCAGTTGGAGGTATAGCTCTAGGATTGACAGAGTGGTTTAGTCAAAGTGTGAATACTAGTCACTGTAGTTTTATTAACATTAGTACTTGTGTTATCTCCCAAAATCAACGTGTGCAATCAGGACCGGGTATTAAAATCACTAACTCCACCTATTGTACAATTTCAAATAATACAATTTACAATATGAGTTATAATGCGGCAGGTCCTTATGCAAATGGGATAGATTTAAGTTATTCGGATTTCAACACCATTATCGATAACAATGTATCCTCTTGTGATAGCGGCGGTATTTCTTTAGCACCTCCTTCTGATAATAACACAATATCGTCAAATGAATTTTATAGTAACAATAACAGCGACCTTGCAGAGAGCTCTTGGGGTATTCTGCTTCAGGGCTCCTCTGACAACACAATAATTGAAAATAATATTAGCCATAGCGAATATGGTTTTATTCTAACTACATTTTACGGTATATGTTCTGAAAACAACACAGTATTCCACAATAACGTATATAGCAATGCACAAAACTCATACGATAATTGTAGCAACAATAACTGGTACAGTATAAACATTCTCCATGGTAACTACTGGGACGACTACACCGGATCCGATTCTGATGCTGATGGAGTAGGCGAAACTCCATATGACATACCTGGTGGTAGCAACCAGGATGTATACCCCTTAGTAAATAAACGAACATCACCACCAAGTTTTGTGTGGGTGGATGGCAGTTATACCAGTTCTACATCCGGGTGGAATGTTGATCATTTTGATACCATCCAAGGAGGTATCGATGCTGTTTCATCAAATGGTACGGTTTTTGTCTATAACGGCACCTATTATGAAAACCTTCTCATAGATAAAAGCATAACCATCGATGCGGATTCCTCAGCGGTTTTAGATGGCAGCAGTGGATATGGTATGAATATCACAGCTAACAATACTACTGTCCAAAATATCTCTATAATGAATTGTTCCTACGGGATTCATGTTTACAATGCTTCTTTTATCCTCCATACTCTGACATTAGAACATCTTAATGTTACTACTTGTACATTTGGCATAGCAGTTGATAACGCACGATATTGTAATATCTCATATTGTACGTTTTCTAATCCCGTTCATTCAGGGATAACATTTGGGTTATCCGATTTAGCTCCCAGTATTTCAAGTCATTGCAGATACTGCAACATTTCACATAATACCATCAAAGATAGTGCATATAATGGAGTATACCTTATCAACTCGAGTTACACTACTATTTACAATAACACTATCTACAATAACGCTCAATGGGGCATTGAGTTTGAAAACTCTAACACTAGCAACATTATTTCCTCAAATACTATCTACAACAACTCTGATAGAGGTATTCACTTCGGTTACTCTAACCATAATACCATAACATTAAATACTATCTATAATAACACCAACGAAGGTATAAACCTCTGGATTTCCTCAAACAATACCGTGTTCAAAAATACGATTTACAATAACGCAAACGGTACAACCATAAGCTCCTCTGAAAACAATACCCTCTATCATAACAATTTTTACAACAACACACATTACAATGCTACTGATTGGTCTGACAATAATAACACCTGGTACAATACTACTCTTGAAGAGGGCAACTACTGGGGAGACTATAATGGCACCGATGCCACTGGCGACGGCATAGGTGATACCCCATACACTAACATCACCGGTGGCAGCAACAACAATGACACCTACCCGCTCATGTACACCTACGGGAACTATTACATTTTATCCCTAACCCTGTCATCCTCCTCGGTAGCTGAAGGAAGCAGCTTTACCGCCACCGTGAAAACACAAGGTGGCACCACCATACAAGGAGCTACAGTCAGTATCCAAGGCGATAGTGGTACCACAAACCCAGCTGGTCAGGTGACCTTAACTGCGCCATCAGTAAGCTCTGATACCACCAAAACCGTAACCGCCACAAAAACAGGATACACCAGCGCCTCCGGGTCTATCACTGTTACCAACGAAGGCGGAGGAGGCAATGGCGGTAACGGTGGTAATGGTGGTCTCAGTGGTGATACAACCGTGCCAAGCACACCCAGTACTGTACAATGTACCTCAGATCCATCAGATACCACACCCGTGTTCACTTGGGAAGCCGCAACAGATAATGTCGCAATCTCAGGATATTATGTGAAACTCAATGACGGAGACGACACCGCAATTGGTGATGTGTTAACCTATGAATGGCCTACTGTACTTGCTGATGGAACCTATACATTCTCGGTGAAAGCTAAAGACACCAGCGGCAACTATGGTGACTACGGCACCTGCGATTTCATAATAGACACTACCGGTGTACTTAATCCACCACTAGCAGACCCCGGAGGACCATACACTGGTCTCACCTATCAAAACATCACCTTTGATGCCACTGGCAGTAGTGATCCTGATGGTCGAATAGAAAACTACACCTGGGATCTTGGTGATGAAACCCATGCATACGGCGTACAGGTAATTCACCAGTATAACACCTCAGGATTATTCAACATCACCCTTACCGTAACCGATGATGAAGGACTCACCAACACCAGCACCACAACCGCAAATATTACCCTAGACACTGATGCTGACGGCTGGAGTGATGAACTTGAAGAAGCCTACGGCACCGACAAAAACAATTCCGCTGATGGCCCAGAGGATTCAGATAACGATGGCATCCCTGATGATGAATCGCCCGATAAAAAATATACTGGCGACCCTGATGACGACAACGACGGCGTACCAGATGAAATAGAAACAGAACTCGGCAGCAACACCAAAGATGCTACAGATACTACACCAATCACCTACCAAAACAAACCGTACTACGTTATTGACACCGACAATGATGGCACCCCTGATGCGTTATACAACCCCGAGCTTGGCATAACCACCATAATAGAACAAAAAGACAACCAACTCTACGTAGACCTAGATAACGATGGCACCCACGATGTCATATATGATCCAGCTGCAGGCACGTTCACTGAAATTCTAGAGGAACCCGATGAAGGACTACCCCTATGGACGATAATCATCGTCGTTGTTGTACTAATAATACTCATCATCATCGGAGTATTATTCAAAACCGGATACCTCTACTTTGAAGAAGAAACCATCGAAGAACCACCAGCAAAACCATCCAAGCCACAGAAACCCAAAAAGAAAAAATAAGTTCCTACCTATTTTTCTTTCTTCTTTTCTTTTTATTTTAACATGGCAACTTTAATAACAAGGTATCTTATTGCCTACAAAAAACATTCTTATTTGCTGGGGGAGACGACCTTATTTCATCAATTATAACCGTTACCAATCTCACCAAAAAATTCAACTCGTTTACCGCAGTTGACAACATATCATTTACGGTTAAAAAAGGAGAAATATTTGGATTTCTTGGTCCCAATGGCGCGGGTAAAACCACGACCATTAAAATGCTGACTACGTTG
>CAZRMY010000018.1:12880-23689 GCA_964601295.1 uncultured Thermoplasmatales archaeon
AGGATCAGCAGAGATCACCGGGTATTCTATTTTTAACCAACGAAATCAAGTGCGGGAGAACATCGGTGTTGTTTTTCAAGAGCCTGCGCTTGACACTGAACTTACCGGTAGGGAGAACCTGGATTTTCATGCACGAATCTACGGGCTGAGTCGTGATCAACGCAACACCCGTGTTCAGGAGGTGTTGCAGCTGGTGAACCTGGATGATAAAAAAGATGTGCTGGTGAAATATTATTCCGGTGGGATGAAACGCCGGTTGGAAATAGCGCGGGGTTTAATGCATGCACCGCGGGTGTTGTTCCTTGATGAGCCCACGTTGGGTCTTGATGCGCAGACACGGCGGGCGATATGGGATTATGTTAAAAAATTGAATCGTGAGCAGGGGACAACAATTTTTCTTACCACGCATTATATGGACGAGGCAGATTATTTATGTGATCGTATTGGTATTATTGATCATGGTAAATTGTTGGTGATTGATAATACGGAATCGTTGAAAAACCGTGTTGGCAATGATGTAATAACCCTTACTTCATCGGATAACACCGCGTTGCATACGCGTTTGCAGAAGGAATCATGGGTGAAACAGGTTAAACAGTATGATCGTGAGCTGACTATTGGGGTTACCAAGGGTGAGGAGAAGATTCCCGGTGTTATTGAGTTTGCGCAAAATTTTGATATTCGTATTACCTCTATTAGTGTGCGTAAGCCTACGCTTGATGATGTGTTTCTATCGTATACAGGTCGTACGATTCGTGATGAGCAGACGAGTAATCCGTTTAAAGAAAATATGAAGGCGTTTCAACGGAGGCATCGGTAACTATATGTTTCGTGTAGCTGAGATGCAGGCAATTTATGTGATGTGGCTTCGTCAGATGAAACGGTTCATCCGGGCGAAAAGCCGTATTACTGCTAGTATTGTGCAGCCATTGTTTTTTTTGTTTATCTTTGGTTTTGGGTTTAACCGCGCGATTTTCCCGGGGATGGAAGGAGGATACATTCAGTTTCTTGCACCGGGTATTATTATGATGGGTATTATGTTTTCATCGATGTTTGCTGGTGTTTCGGTGCTGTGGGATAAACAATTTGGGTTTCTGCAGGAGGTACTGGTGGCACCGGTGAGTCGTTTTTCGATTATTATCGGGCGGACACTTGGTGGGGCGACTACCGCGTTGATTCAAGGGTTTATTATTCTAGGTATCGCACTGGTATTAGGGGTAACTATTGCGGGTGTACTTGGTGTTATCCTTACGTTGGTGTTTATGATTTTAATAGCGTTTACCGCGGTGGGTTTTGGGTTGATTTTTGCGTCTAAAATGAATGATTTCCAGGGGTTTCAGATTATTATGCAGTTGATTATTATGCCCTTGTTTTTGTTGTCCTCAGCTATTTTTCCGGTTGATCAACTCCCGGGTATGGCATCAGCACTTGCGCGTCTTAACCCGTTGTTTTACATGGTGGATGGACTGCGGGGGAGTATGACAGGTGTTAATAATGTGTATCCACCGTTTATTAATCTGGCAATCGTTGGGTTATTATGCATATTCATCATGAGTTTAGGGAGTTATTTTTTTACAAAAAGCGAGTTATAAAGCATTAATCAATTTTTTTTTTGGTTATAAAACGTGTAGTATGATCAATAGCAGAAGTAGGATGCTTGCAGCACAGATAAGCAGTAGAGTTATTTTCCAATGTGACCCGATGATGATGGGGATGGGTCCGATGAGTACTATACCGGCTTTATGAACTGGTGTTTTCCCGTTTTCTTCCGATATTGGTCCTTCAAGGCCTTGTTGTTTTTGGATAACAAATGGGAAACTGAGCAGATACAGAAAACATGCAATAATTATGCAGATGAACCCGATTACTGCCATGGGGCCTGATCCAGAAATGATGGGGAAGATGATGAATAAACTAAGTTGTATGTCTCCGAGGAGTATACCATATGATATAGCTAGTATGCCTATGAGAAATATTGTTAGTGAGAGTTTATGGAGACGGTACATTGGTACTATCCTTTAGCTGGTTGATAGCTGATAGGTGGTGAGCATGTTCTGCAATGAACAGGCAATCGTTACAGGTCCGACGCCACCAGGAACAGGGGTTATGGCTGCTGCTTTTTTAGCGACCTCGTCAAAGAGGACGTCACCACGTATGCCTTGTTTGGTTGGGGTGATACCCACGTCAATGATGATGCTCTCTTGTTTCACATGATCACTGGTGATCAGTCCTGGTTTGCCTGCAGCGGTTATGAGTATGTCTGCCTGCTTGGCGATTGACTGTAACTGTGTGGTGTAAATATGGCAGGTGGATACGGTGGCGTTACGGTTTAGACAGAGCATGGTGAGTGGTTTTCCGACTACAATACTGTGGTTGACGATTACCACATGTTTTCCTTGCAGCTCTAGTTGTTCATGTTCTAAAATAGCAAGTACTGCTTTGGGTGTACAGGGGAGTAAGTGTTCATCAGCGGTGAAGATACGACCTAGATTTATTGGATTGAGTCCTTCCACGTCTTTATGCGGATGAATCAAATTCATCACTGTTGATGCTGAGAGGTGCTTGGGGAGCGGAAATTGTACGAGTATGCCGTGAACCTGGGGGTCCTGGTTCAACTGTTTGAGTACGTTACGTAGTTCTTGTTCTGATATTGTTTCGGTTAGTTGTTGGGTACTGGTTGTAATACCCACTTCTTTGCAGGCGTTCTCACGGAGTTTCAGATACAGTTTTGATGATGGGTCGTCACCGATGATAACCGTGGTAATATGTGGAATATCCGTCTGGTTTTTTTGATACTGGGTTATTTTATTTGCTACCTGTTGTCTTATTTGTGTTGCAATTGCTTTGCCATCAATTTTTTTTGCGGGGATAGCTACCACCTCCATTTTTTTTTATTTTTTTGTGCCTATAGCATAAAACTGAGGGAAGAAATTAAGCTGTACGCCGTCATCAAGTGATTTAAGATACTCGTATTCCCAAAGATCAATGTCATCTTGGGGGAACCCTGCATCTTGGAGTACATGTATATAAAAATCACGTGCGTGGAGATAGTATTGTTTATCTTCCTCGCAGGTCCAAATACGGTTGTTGCCGATGCCTATCTCAGTGTGTAAGTCTGCACGGACAAATAACATGCGAAGTTTCCGTCCGATATGCGGGTCGCCTCCTTTTTTCCGTATAGCTTCTCCGGAGAATAAAGGGTCGATTTTTTTGTTTTCAGGCCAGTGTATTTTACCGCCGAAATCTGGTTCAAGTGATGCCAGTACTTTACCCTGGGGTTTAACAACACGGGCCATTTCATTGACGACCTGCTGTGGGTTGTCTGTCCACATTAACAGTAGATTGCAGGTGACAATATCAAAGGTGTTATCCTTAATGCTAAGATGGTGTGCATCCATGGTTTTAAGGGTGACGTTATGGTAATCTTTGAGCATGCGATGTGCCACATTTATCATGTCTTGTGATCCATCTATAGCAGTAACATGGCCTTTGGTTACACGGGCGATATCACGGGTGACCACCCCTGATCCACAGCCAACGTCTAAGACGCATTCAGCATCTTTTAACCCAACTTTAAGATACAGTGGCAGTCGTTCTTCAGCAGTTTCTACAGCTTGTAACTCGAGTTTTTTTATGAAATTATTAAGCTCTTCTCTGGTTCGTTTATGTGAAGCGATACGCCCTCGTGATTTCATGGGTATGACAGCCTATGCATATTACCGATCTTTCTTTAAGTTTTCTTTACATTTTCGTGTTTCTCGCTGAAAAAAAATGTTTTAACTGTCGCGAACAAAGTTTTTATATCTATAGTTACATATAATGCCTCAAATATGCGGGGGTGTTATAAAAATGAAAAAATATATGAAAGGAATTATTTGTATTATGGTGGCGTTATCGTTTTTGCTGCCAGCAGGTATAACAACAGCTGATGATCCCGACTCAGATGGCGACGGATGGACCGATGACCAGGAAATCAACGTTTATTTTACTGATCCATATGATCCAGATACAGATGATGATAGCATAAGCGATCCTGATGATATAGACCCACTTATAGATTTAGAAATGACAGTAAATATTAAACGGGTATATGCAAGTGAGCATACGTATACCTGGCGTGAGGGTGAAACATGGGATCGATGTAGTGTTACAATCACCAATTATCCGTCTGCTATAGCGATACAAGACATGGAAAATTCTGAAGAACGAGACAAAAGTGGAACTCCGAGTCCCGGTCCTGGAACAAGCAATAAACCATGGCAAATTATAACTGATTCTAATGCGTCAAATGGACAATATACCAGACAATATAATAGGAATCTTGTTAATGATTGGGCAGAATGGGAGTTTACAGTGAATAAAGCTGGTGTGTATCACATTTGGATTAGAAGCCATAGATCAGATATGGGTTGTTCAAATGTTTGGCCAATGTGGAATGGTGAAGATTTTTTCGTTAAAACATGGGATGATACGTGGCCACACTTTTTTCCCCTATTTCATGGACCAGCTTATGATATCTGTTGGCATCAAGATTCAGTTCCAGAGTTGTGGCAATGGACTTGGTATGGCGCTGTATATATGGATAAAGGAGAGGGGGTTCTAAAAATTGAAAATCGTTATGAGAGCCCAGCATTCGAAAGGCCAGGTAATCCTCAAGATTTTATTGATGTTGATAATATTTTAATCACCGATGATCCAAATTGTGTTCCTACAGGCAAAGGTGTTGAAGGAGAAGAAGACACTACGATTGGATATACCCAACCGCATGAGTTTGATTCACAAACTCCACCTGATTTCTATGTCAAAACAATAATTGCAGGAACAACAGATCAGAGTCCAATATGGTATAATGATTACAACGTTCTTGAAGACTGGTCAACAACAGTAGACGTCCCAGATGATGACGAGACTGTGCCTTTGACCATTGAATTATGGGACGAAGATGGTACAAGCGATCAACTCTGTGACATTAGCACCATTGGACAAACATGTAATATAGTTTACAATCTTGAATCGGGGACATGGGCTGGTGATGACTCTCTAGCAGATATAGATTTCATTGGGCGTACCTCTGGAGAGGTTGATGGCGAATGGGACTTTGATGCAAACGTGATTTTTGAGATCAGTCAAAATGATTATGATAACGATGGGATTACATACTGGCAAGAAGTATACCCAGATGTATATGATGGTAGTATTTCTCCATTGGAGAGAAATGATAGATATGCAGTGATTGTTGGTGCTGGTGCTAGCTGTAAACTCATGCAGAAAAATGATATTGGTTCTACGATGTATCCATATAAGGGAACATATCTTCGTTATGAACAGGGGTATGAGTGGACGGATTACACATTTTATGTTGATATCATGACCAATGATGATATTGAACCGGATAATGAGGATATCGGTGTTATGTTCAGGTATCAGGATGAGGATAATTACTATCTTCTCCGCTGGGAGAAAAATAATGATAATGATAGGTTGTTATTATGGAAATTTGTTGATGGCGTATGTACTGAGCTGGGTGAGGTGTATACCGATCTTGAAGAAAATCAGTGGTATACCCTAAAGATAAATCTCGTCGGAGATCATATTTCAGTGTGGAAAAATAAGAACATGCCATTAAATGGTTTTGCGGAGATGTGGACATCTATTTTCAATTTGGATGACAGTTCGCTATCTAGTGGTAGTATCGGATTGTTTACATGGAAAAACAAAGGCGCACGTTTTGATGACATTTTGGTGGAAAATCCTGATGGTGATATCTTACTTTCTGAAGGATTTGACTGCGAACGTAAAGATAGATGGACTATAGTTGATGAAGCCTCAGGATCATCTCAGTGGGAGTTAACCCAATTGTCGGCAGATCAGGAAGATTTTTACATAGGGCCAGACTTTGCATATCGAGCGCTTCGTCTTGCTGCACATTACGATGAGCATAATATTGTGTATCTCAGTGCTGATAAATGGAGAGATGCTGATGGTGATGGTATAAATGATGTGGATGATGTAAGCGTTAAAGATAGTGTAGAATATTTATTAGAAGAGTGGCTTAGAGACAGATCTGATAGCAATGATCTCAACCTCGTATACATTTTTGATCATGGAAGTTATTCCGAACTCGAAGGCAGTTTTGTTGGCTTAGATTCTGACAGAGATGGTTATGTTTGGGATAGTGCTCTCCTGTTTCCAGATAGTGTTCCGATTGATACTGAGGCGCACATTAGAGGCTGGGAGGTTGACATCTGGTTACCGTATTATGGCGATGGTGGCATTGGTCGTTTGACGTTTATAATAGAGGCATGTCTTATCGGTCATATCATTGATACATTAAGCCATCAAGGGGAGAACAGAATAATAATACCCTCAACAACATGGGATGCTTCGGCAAGTGGTGAGACAGGTTCGGATTGGCCAGCGTTCTCCTTTAATCTATTTAGAATTTTAGCATCAGGGAGTGAAAATCTAGCAGACGCATTCAACGAAGCATATCGCTTTGTGACAGAAGATAATTACCTGAGCATTCTATGTGAGCAAGACCCCAAGCTTGATGATAATGGTGATGGTGTAGGGCATGATCATCTTCCAAATGGCGGCGATGGATATTTAGCAGCAGTAACTGGGCTATAAATGACCTCTTCCCTCTTTTTTCCTTTGATAATTGGTTTGGTATTGTGTGTATTTTGGAAAAATGGCGAAAAGTATTTAAATATTATTTTCCATATTATACTAAATGCTAATAATTAGCATGTTCAGATTTAACATTATTGGGAGTTTGAAATAAGGGTTGTATATCTAAACGGTGAAAAAAAAGATGCAGAGCAATAAAAAAACGCACAGAATAATATTTTTTTGCGCGCTCATCCTTATTTTTGGTATGCAGATGATTCCTTCTTTTACTTCAGGTGCTTTTATTAATTCCGCAGATAGTGGTGGTTTGTTGAGGGTGTTGTTGGATGAATCTGATTATTTGTTTTCTCCATCTTCCTCGGTTGATGATGTTTCTAATGATATTGATGCTGGTTATATTGTGGATCCTGATGATTATAAATCTCGTTTTTTTCCTGTATATATTCGTGGTGATTATGCTTTAAGGGGTTTGTGGGGTAGATTTAATGGTGTAGTTGGTGGTCATGGCACCGAGGATGATCCTTATGTTATTTCAGGTTGGGAGTTTGAAGGTAGGAAATTCTGGAAACGATTTGACCGTCATTATGGTATTACAATTGAGAATGTTGATAAACATGTAGTGATAAAAAACAATTACATCCATGGCTGGTGGTTTACCATCGGCGGTGATTATGTAAGCGGAGGAATTCATATACGCGATTGTAGCAATATTAGCATAGAGTATAATCTCATTACTGAAAATCGTAAAGGCATTTGCTCTGGAGCTGACACAATCTCGGTTACTAACTCAATTATCAGGTTTAATAACATCTCAGCAAATGGCTATGGCCTTGTATGTTCAACAAATTCACATGATGTAGTTACAAATAATAATATTTTCAATAATTATGATGATGGTATAATTTGTAACAATGCGAATGCATATGTTGCGTTCAATACTGTTTTTTCCAATGGCGAGGATGGTATCGATTCTATAGGTAGAGATCGGTCACTTATTGAGTATAACATGATATATGATAATTCGAAAGATGGGATTATTTTTGGTGGCACAGCAGGTATAGAAGCACATCCGATCATTGCGAATAATGAACTCTTTTCCAATGGACGATATGGTGTTGGTTGTTATGATCCTACTGAAGCAGTCATTAGAAACAATAGTATCTATTCTAATTTTGAAGATGGTATTAGTTGCCGTGCAGATGCTGATCCGTTAATTATTGATAACATTATTTCATCAAATGACGGATCGGGGATAGATATTGTCGAAGGAAAACCATTTATTGCTCATAATTATATTTCTGACCACACTTATGGGATTCATTCTCATGGAAACGATCCAGGCATTCAAAACAATGTAATCGAGTCAAATGAAATCGGCATATACATAATCGATCATCCAAATTTGCATTACAATAATTTTGAAAATAACGAATATGCTGTATATGTCGGATTTTGGCAGTCTCCATTAATCAATGCTACAGATAATTGGTGGAATGCTATCGATGGCCCTAGCGGTAATGGAACAGGATCTGGAGATCCAATAAGTAACTATATTGACTATATTCCGTGGCTTATGGAACCAAATCCTTATGCTGGACCAAGATAGAATATAAAAAATATAAACATACGTCCGTTATTGATTTGAATCACTTGGATATTCATATGATTTCAAACCAACAGATGTTTGCAAATGTAAAAACGTACATTAAATGCACCTTAAATGTCTTTTTGCTGTCGAATATATTTTATATAGGGTTGGTTTAATTAAGGGTGAGATGAAACCCGTTCTACAAGTAGCCCTAGATTTACTTAACGCTGACCGAGCCGTTGCTATTGCACAAGCAGCAGTTACTGGTGGGGTAGACTGGATTGAGGCAGGTACCCCGCTGATTAAAAGTGAGGGCATGCAGATTATCAGACTACTTAAGCAACAATTTCCGGATCATAAGCTGGTAGCAGATATGAAAACCATGGATACCGGGTCTTTTGAAACAGAGATGGCAGCAAAAGCTGGTGCGGATATTGTGGTCCTGTTAGCCATGGCTGATGACAGCACCATAGCTGAAGCAGTAAAATCAGCACACAAATATGGTATACAAATTATGGCGGATCTTATCGGGGCGCCAGATCCAATCTCCCGTGCTTTAGAAGTAGAACAGTTAGGTGTGCAGTATCTCTGCATCCATATTGGTATTGATCAACAGATGAAAGGACACAACCCGATTACCGTCCTTAAAAGTCTTACCAAGAAAACAACGATACCTCTAGCGGTAGCAGGAGGGCTAAACACCGAAACAATCCCTGATGTCATCAAAACCGGTGCGCACATTATCATTGTTGGCGGAGCAATCACCAAAGCCCATGATGTCATCCAAGCAACAAAACAACTAAAAAAAGCCTGCGACGGCACCAAGATTCCAACTACCTTATACAAAAAATATGACACCAGTCACTTACACAAAGCGTTTTCACGCGTATCAACACCAAATATCTCTGATGCTCTGCATAGAAAAGGAGCACTAATTGGTATAAAACCGGTGAAATATGGGTATCATATGGTCGGCCGGGCATTAACCGTTAAAACCATGGATGGAGACTGGGCAAAACCTGTTGAGGCAATAGATCAAGCCGAAAAACATAGTGTCCTGGTCATAGATGTTAACGGCGGTACAACCGCGGTATGGGGGGAGCTTGCCACACGAAGCGCTGAAAAAAAAGAGCTTAACGGCGTGGTCATTGATGGCGCAGTGCGAGACATCGATGATATACTCGGCTTACGTTTACCTGTTTTCTCCCGACATACTAGTTCTCATGCCGGTGAGCCAAAAGGCTATGGTGAAATCGGTGTGGAAATACAGTGCGGCGGCCAAACCGTTCACACTGGTGACTGGATAATAGGTGATGACTCAGGGGTTGTCGTTGTACCTCAAGAACAAGCCCCGGAGATAGCAAACCGCGCGTTAGATGTCAAAGAACATGAAAATCGTATACGGGAGGAAATCAACGCAGGCAACTCACTTGGCCGCGTGTTACACGTTAAAAAATGGGAGAAAAAAATCGGATGAACAACATCATTTTTTTTACCAAACCGGATCAGTTATCAGAGGCGTTATCCTATTTTGATCTCACTAGTTTTTCAGGTAAACAGGTTCCCTTGAAATTGCATATGGGGGAGATAAAAAACCCGCATTTTCTTAAATCAGAGTACGTGAAACAGGTAGCAGACACTTTACAGGATAATGGTATAACACCATTTCTTTTTGATACCACGGTAGCCTACCCGGGTTTACGTAGCACAAAAAAAGGATATCTAAACCTAGCACGGTTACATGGGTTCTCACGCAGAAAACTGGGGTATGATGTAATCATCGGTGATGTTGGTATTGATGTATCACATAATGGACACACCTTTGAGGTGGCTACACAATTATATCAAGCAGGTCATATCGTTGCCTTAACTCATTGTAAGGGGCATATCCAAGTGGGTTTTGGGGGCGCAATAAAAAATTTTGGTATGGGTGGTGTCACCCGGGAGACAAAAAAACAGATACACCGCGGGAGTGAACCGGTGTACACCAAAGATGGATGCACATTTTGCGGTGTCTGCGCAGAGGTCTGCCCGTTTAATGCTATCACCGTTACGGATAAGTCATGGAAGCGGAGTACACGTAAATGTTTTGGGTGCGGTGTCTGCGTGGATAAATGTACGGGTGATGCCCTGAGATACCGGGATGCTGATCTTCAATACTTGCTCGCTGTTGCAGCCCAAGCAGTGCTTCAAGGTAAACACGTGCTGTATATCAATGAGTTATTACGTATGGCCAGAAGCTGTGATTGCGACCCACGGCCGGGACCTGCTATTGTCCCGGATATCGGGTACCTTGTGGGTATAGATCCCGTCGCAATTGATAACGCCTCATTGGATCTCATTCATGATATAAAACCTGATGTGTTTGAAAAAACCAATGGGATGGATCCCTATAAGCAAATAAAATATGGTGAGGAGATCGGATTAGGATCCTCCTCATATAACCTTATAGAACTGTAAATTTTGTTTATTTCAGCAGTGGTTTACCAATAGGCAGTATTGTTCTTCCGAAGCTATCGTTGATTACCTCAGCCATTGCTAGATAAATTGCACTAAGACCACAGATTATTCCTTCGATGCCAATCCAGCTG
>CAZRMY010000019.1:0-20164 GCA_964601295.1 uncultured Thermoplasmatales archaeon
CAACAAAAAGACACCATCACACAACTAACCACCGAAAAACAAGAACTACAACAAACACTCCAACAACACAACGAAACCATCAACGACTACCAAACCAACCTACAACAAAAAGAAGAAACACTCCAAGAACTACAACAAACACTACAAAACAAAGACCAAACCATAGACACCCTCAACAACCAACTCACCACCCACCAAAACCACCTCCACCAACAAAAAGACACCATCACACAACTAACCACCGAAAAACAAGAACTACAAAATCTACTCTCTGAACGCGACAACGAAATTCAAACATTAAAAAATGACGCAAAAGAACAATTTATCACTATCGCAGAAAAAGACACAGAACTCATTTCAAAACAAAACACACTTTCAAAAGTATCTTCAGAACTAAAAGACACACGACAAAAACTCGTGGAAATAACCAATGAAAATGAAAAACATCAACACCTATTAACAGAACAAAAAGACAAATATGAAATGGTTACACAACAGTTGCAAGACAAACAAGAAGAACTCGAAGATAAAACAAAAATAATCGAGACCCAACATACTAGAATTAGCTCTTTGCAAGATGAAATGACAACACTTCAAAAAGATATACAAACAAATGAATTAACGCTTAACTGGTTCAAAGCCGAATTAGATAACACTCGCGAGCAACTTAAAGATAAAAATCACGAAATCAAAAATAAATCAGACGAAGTAGCAAAACTGATGCAACAGCAGACTGAATACAAAGAAGAGGTTGCTGAACGAAATGGAACCATTGAATCCTTACGAACAAACCTATCAACAACACAAAATGAATTTGACAAAATAACAGCATCATTAGATACAAAAAATCAAAAAATCGAAGAGTTAAACAATCAACTTACACGATTGCAAACCACATTGCATGAGAAAACAGAATTTGTAGACAGTTTACATGAGCAATTGAAAGACAAAGATGCTGAGATAACTCATACTTCGCAACTTATCGAAAAGCTACATACCCAAATCGAGGATAAAAAAAGTGAGATTCAAAATAACGTTCAGTTAATTGAAACCCAGGGATCAAAAATTAGAGAACTTGAAAACACAGTTTTGGAAAAACAAACAGAGGCAACCTCATTAATCGATGATATCACCGCGCGAAATAAAATGATAGATGCGCTGAAATCTCAAATTGACTCACAACAGGATTCCATAGTTACATTGACAGATACAATACAGAAATCGGAGAAAGAACTGGAAGATAAAAATACGTTGATACTAGATAAAACAAAAGTTCTCGAAGAAAAAGAAAAAATAATATGTAATCTGAAAAATGATTTGAAATCCCATAGACAGATATGCGAAAAGCAGAGTTTACAGATTGATGAAGATGCCGTTACAATAGATAGATTACAAAATGATATTCAGTTGAAACTCAACACGATTGCAGATAATGAAACAGAACTTGATACAAAAAACAAAGAAATCACTCGTCTTTCAGTTGAAATCGAACAACTCAATGAAAATATACATATTTTGACCGATGAAAAAAATAATCTCATGCAGCAGTTGTCCGTCGAAAAGAGTAAAATTGAGCCAATGAGCCTCGAGCTCCAGGAAACTAAACAAACTCTTAATGGAACAAAAAATGAATTAACGCTTAAATCAGAAAAAATCGTGGAATTGGAATCTGTTATTAGTGAAACGTCAGATGAAATCGACATTCTACAATCAGATATAGAAAGCCGAAACGTAACTATTCACGCGTTACAAACACAACTTACTGATAGTCAACAGCAGCTAGTAGTCTATAAAAACCAAGCAGAAAAATATCAGTACGAGGTAGAAAACACACAATCAACAATCAACTCACTTCAAGCAAACCACGATTCCCTGGTTCATAAGATGCAAGAACAAAGCGTCCGTATAGATGAACTGAACGATGAGCTGCAGACAAAAGGCTCAGATCTAGAAACAAGAAATAAGATTATTACTTCTTTAACAAGCAAAATCGAGACCATGCAGACTACCATGGTAGATAAAGGAAAACAGATTACTGATCTCACTAATTTACTTGACCAGAAAGTTAAAGACATTGACGGATTAAAACAAGCTCTGGCAATCAAAGATTCTGAAAATGAAACTCTACGGCAAAAAATCGAAGAAGCCGATCGTCAGTTCCAACAAATACAAGATGCGCGAGAAAAAGAAATTGAAGCATTACAGGCTGAATTTGCACTCACCCGGGAACAAATTGACCATTTGAACAATATCGTGACACAACGACAGCACGAATTAGAATCAGTACATAAAGAGATCTCAACACGTAACGATATAATCAATCATCTGAAACACCAGTTAACCGATCGTTCTACGATAATGCTTAACAAAACAAAGCAAATTGATCAACTTACAACTGATTTCACCGCGACAAAAGAAAAGCTCGCAGAAACAAATGAAAAACTAACGCAAGCAAATGAACACATCGCAGAATTATCACACAACCTTCAAAGAAGAACTCAAGAACTAACTTGCAAAACCAAAGACACCGAAGAGCTCCTGTCTGAGATGGATGCAAAAAATCAACAGATCATGCAACTCAAACAAACAGTGGAAAACAAAGAGGAAGCTATTCTACGATTTGAAGGAGAAATTCAACGGCAAAAAGAAGAACTACAAAGTATCCAACCACTGATTGATTCACGTAACAATATCATACAAAACCTTCAAACACAGGTAAGCGAACAGCAAAATCAATTGATAGAAAAAAACCAAATGCACCAGAAAGTACATGCAGAATATCAAGTAATTGAACAGAATTTAAAAAACACATTAGAAGAAAACGAGAGATACACGACCGAAATAAATGCTATCACCGGGAAATTAAATGAAGCTGAGAAGGAATTAAGCACTACCCAACTAACACTTCGTTGGTTTAAAGCAGAACTTGAGAATACTAAAACTGAACTACAGGATAAACGCCATGAGCTCACAGATCTAACCTCAAAATATGATGATGCAACCACACAAATAACTCAAATGAACACAGAACTAAACAACAAGAGTTCGCTCATTGAAACATTAAACCAGCAATTAAAAGAATCCGCAGAAAAATATACCTTAGCCAGTAGTGAAATTACCGCTAGACAGAACACAATCGATTCCCTCATAGAAAAACTTGAAGAAAAAACACAATTGATTGACACAAAATGTAACGAACTCGAACGAGCTACAGATAACATACAGCAACTAGAAAGCAAACAAGCCACACTACTCAAAGAAATAAAAAATAAATCAGTAGAAATTGAAAAATTAAATGATATCATTACAGACCGAAACAATGAAATTACAACCCTTGAAGCAGATGTTGAAACACGGAATGCTCTCATCCACGAACTAAAAACACGTTTCTCAGATGAACATACAAACCTCATTGAAAAAAGTAAACAAATAAATCAGCTAACAGCAGAAAATGCACACCAACAGAAGATGATAACAAGTATACACCACGCAATTTCCTCCCCCCTATTTATAACAAACGAAGATGCAACTATAGTATCAATAAACAAACAAGCAGAAAAATTATGTAATTTAGATGATACAGCAAAAAACCCCCTGAGTATTTTTTCATTACAATGGGATGACGAACAAGTAATTCGAAAAGCAGCCAAACAATGCCAAAAAGAAAGAAAACCAGTGAAAATACAAACTATAACTCTAAAAGACATCCAAGGAGCACCCCTTGTATCCAACGTAACATTAATGCCTATTATCGACAAAAACAACAATGCCCAAGGACTAGTCACTGTTATAACCGATACCACAGAGATATTAGAAAATCAAGCGATACTAGCTCAAAAACAGGAGGAACTCAAAACAGTACAAACAAAATATGAAACAACCCATAAACAATTAACACTAATCAATAAAGATGTAGAGACCACAAACGATGAATTACGCGCCCGTAGACTCGAAACAGAACAACTTAAAAAAGAGATAACTACACTTACCACTGAAAAACAACACATACAAAATGAATTACAACAAAGTGAAGCAAAAGTACATAACCACAAAAAAGAACTTGAGGAAAAAAACAGGAAATTATCTGAGTTACAGCAAGAAATAACGGCAAAAACAGATGTAATACAACAGCTACAAGAACATAGTGAACTCGCCAAAATTAAACTAGAGGATATACAAAATAAAAACCGTGATTTTGAAAATAGTATCACTGAACTAACTAACAAAAACAAACTATTAACACAAGACAACCTACAATTCGAAGAAGAACTACAAGAAAAAACACAGGAAATACAAGATTTAACCCAAAAATTACAGCAGACAACAAAAGACACCAAAGAATTACAAGCTGAAATCGAACTAAAAGAACAAGAAAACAACGCGATAACCACAGATATGGAAAAAATGAAAAACGCTTTTCTAGAAGTAATAGAAGAAAACAACGTACTCCATGCAGAACTGGAAGAAAATACACAAGTAATAGAAGACTTGCAACAAGAAAAAACTCAATTAATGCCATTACAAAGCAAACTGGAGCGATTACAAGTAGAATTCCAAGGGAAAAATGAGGAAATTGAAGGAAAAGCAATGAAAATAGAAGAAATGGAAGAAGAACTACGTGCGAGTAAATCAGCCATCACTGCATTTCAACAAAAAATAAACACAAAAGAAAAAGAATTACATGCTACTCAAGAGAAGCTTCAGATAAGAGAAGGAGAAATACAAAGCATTACAACACAATTATCCAATCATAAAAATAAACTTGTAAATTCACATCAGACAATCAAAAATCTACAGAGTAAGCTAGAGGAAAAAGAAAAAACGTTAAAAACGATTCGATCAGAGTACACACAAACACAACATAAATTACAGCAATTAGCAATCGAATTCAAAAAATCAGATACAAAACAGCACCATCTCTCACCATACCTAAACGCCATAAAAAAAGCTGTTCCGTCATCAGTTATATTCATTGATCCCAACAATAGTATTGCTGAATGGAATGACAATGCACAACAATTATTTAATCTTGATAAACAAATCGCTGGGCAGACGATATTTAATCTCAATATCATGAGTAGAGAACGATTGCGAGATGGGTTTAAACAATGTCAACAGAAGAAAAAACCGGTCACTGTTAAATCAGTGTCACAGAAAAATCTACAGCAGAATATGGTATTAACTGATGTTACATTGACACCGGTCCTGGGGCCTCTTGGCGATGTACAAGGTACCATCATGGTCGTTACCGATGTCACAGAGCTTGTGGAAACCCAGGCGGCATTGACGCAAAAACAGGACGAATTAGAAACAATGGCTAAACAGATTGCTGATAACCGCAAATTACAGATTCATAATGATACCGAAGATCTGTTACAACACAAATTAACTAGCTTGAAGAAAGAACTTGATAATAGAGCAGCTCAAGTTGGTAATATAGATATTGATATTCAGAGAAAACAAAGAGAACTTGAGTTGTTGGATCAATCGGTCCACAAAAAAAATCAGGAGTATGAATCGATTAACAGCAAAATAAAACAACAAATGGAAACTCTTGAGTCGATTACCAAGGATATTGATCAGCAAAATGAAATCATCAAAACCAGCCGTGACACACTTGCATCTAAACCGCAAGCTAAAGAGACTGACTCGTGGAAAGGAAAATTACGCGTGTACGATGAGATCGATAAATGTTTAAATATTACTGATGATACGATAAAAACAAAAAAATTAGATGATTCTGATTCTGAGTAACGTGCTCTAAAGTAAAGGGACAGTGGTTTTAATGGGTAACGGCGCTTTTACACGTATCTCCCGATTTATCCCAATTGTTGGAATAAGTGTGATGGTAAGTTCATCTCCGTAATATAAATTAAATGCTGAAGGTAATTGTATAATAAGATAGGTTATATCAGTATGATCATTAAGAGTATCATAAAGTGTTATTGATTCGTCTTTATCATATATAGTAAGCAACCCAAATGAAGAATCATTTAATTCACTCCACAGTGGGTGATCAAAGAACGAATATGACTCAAGAGCTGCCACATTTTCTGAATAATATTGAATTTGCATTGATTCTCCGTTATTTATTTTTACCAGCAGGCCAGAAACATCGATATCAACGGAGAATAAAGGTTGAATCATAACTCCGATTCTATTTATTCTCGGTGGATCCATTGAACGCGAATATCTGCCGATTGCATCTTCTGTTGTAATATATGTGGATAAATCGTCGATTGTTTCTTGTACCATTTGTTCAAGTTCTAATTCAGACATATCTTGTGATTGAGCGGTGAGAACGGATACTGTAGTTACCCCTAGGATTAGTAATGCTACTAATAAAATAGTTGATTGGGAGAGCGTTGCTGCTAGATTGTTATGTAATTTATATAACATGGTCTATGATAAAATAAATCGTCTGAATATATAAATATTATTATACATCTCTTACCTTTTATATATAACGTAGCAGCTATCAAGAGCATAATTTCACTTAAGACAGTATATAAGGTAGCATACGCCTTAATTTTTCTTTAAAAAAAAAATTTTAGCTGTGGCTTCAGGGCCTGGTGAAAAATTGCTGGACTGTTATTTTGTCTTTTTAAAAAAAATCTCAATTTGATTATCTGCCAGCTAATCTTTATATAGTGTTACTTGAAAACAATAGACACGATAAGTAATGACGTGCCATAAAATGGCATGGAAAAAAGGAAACGAAGGTGGACAAAATGGAAAAAAAATATATGGAAAGGCTGGTGGGAAAACAAGTTAAAATCGTCACCAAGGAACCGGGAGAAGATCGAGCAAATGTAGTCTCAGGTATCCTTGAGGATATCGATTATAAAGATGGTTTTATAATAGTTGATTCTAAACAAGGGTTAGGGTGCCTGCGAATAAACACTATTATAGCAATAAAACCTCGCCCGAACAAAAACATCAAAAGAAAACATGCCCACTCATTGAAAGAAAATGAATCAGGTATGGTCGGTATTGGTACCTTAATCGTATTCATTGCTATGGTATTAATTGCTGCTGTAGCGGCCAGTGTACTAATAACTACAAGTGAAACGTTACAATCACGAGCAAAAACTGTAGGAACATCAACTATTCGAGAGGTATCAGCAGGTATATCAATAGAATCTATAACTGGATACACAAATGCAAATAAAACACGCATCGAATACATGACGTTATCTGTACGACCCCGAGCTGGATCAAAGGATATCGGCCTTGGGCTCTGTACCTTATCGGTGTTGTATGAGAACCTTAGTATATTGACTCTCAATGAATCACTAGTACAAGTAGTAAACACTGATCACATGGATGTATTC
This sequence comes from uncultured Thermoplasmatales archaeon, assembly GCA_964601295.1. Taxonomy (GTDB): domain Archaea; phylum Thermoplasmatota; class E2; order DHVEG-1; family DHVEG-1; genus CAZRMY01. Next base: position 7,335 of record CAZRMY010000019.1, read on the forward strand.
CATACGCCGATAACATCTGGATCAAATTATACCATATTTGATAACCTTACCGCATACGAATTTGGAGTAATAGCTATACATGACCCTGATAGCTCAATAACGAATACTAATGGTATGAACAGTGGAGATCGCTGCTTAATTGTGATCAATACAACTGCGATAATACCCGGCGAAGGTGGACTCCCTGCACGAGAATCAATATCTGGCGTATTAACACCAGAAATCGGGATAAAAGCACAATTTGATACCACCGCACCTGCAGTATTCTCAAAGAGAATAGTAAATCTTAACTAGACGCATTGGTTTGTGGGGAAGCATTATCTTCCCCATTTTGTTCTTTTTGTACCAAAACAAGCTCTGCTTTTTCCCCATTATACTGAGTCTCTTTGACTTTTATATTAACCGGTACTTTTTCATTTTTCTTAGTCATAAATACCGTGGGAAACGATGAGAGATGATCACCTTTGAGACGTTTTAGATAGTACTGTTGTACATCTGCTAGCCCTTCAGGGGCGATAAAATCTATCAAATTTTTATCGATAAGTTCCTCCCGCGAATATCCGATTAACTGTAAAAAAGAAGGGTTAATTTTTTTGAGAATGCCTCTTTGTATAACTGCAGCACTTTGAGAAATTTTATCAAGTATCTGATGTTCATTCATCAACGGAATATCCTCTTGTGTTCCCGGCTGGTTTGTTTTATCGGGACCTTCCTGAGCGATATCTTTGATGAATATTTCCTGTTTAAACAATTTCTGTTGGCGTTTGTTTATTTCTGATTCAAGTTGTTCTAACTTTTCTTTCCAATCTTGAAATGACTGACGTTGCTCGTCTAATTTTTCTTTATCTGTTATTAATTCTTCTTTTAATGCATTCAACTTCTCTTTATACTCGTTTAACTCATGGAGTTTTCTCTGATATTCAAGGTTTCTTTTTTTCCTACCAAATGGATCAAAAATAATTTTTTTAATTGGACGAAGTTTTGATTTCCGAGAATTATAAATTGAAAATGCATCATGTTTAATTGGTTCTACAGATTCCAAAGGGGAGGGAGCTATCTTTTCTAATCGTTCTCTGAAAGCAAGTAGTTGCTTTTGTAAGCGGTTGTTTTTTCTTTCTAATTTTTTATCTCTTTGCTCGAGTTGTCTTATACGTTTTTGTAGTTGATCGATTCTCTTGTCTTTAGATGTAGTGTCTGGTACTTTATCTCCGGATGCTTTATCACGTGTATGTTTTGATTTGTTAATTTTGAGTTTTATTTTCTTTCGGTTTGAAGAGGGTTTTTTAATAGGGGCGGGGGATTTCTTTATGTCTTTTGCATGTGTTTTTTGTTTCTGCTGATGTTTTGTATTTGCTGAGGTGTTTTGATTTTTTGTTGAGGTCGAAATTGTTGAAACTGTTTTGTTAGTATCCTTAACCAAATGGGGCGTAGATGTATCAGAGGGGGGAGCTGATGTGGTGCCTACTAAGCATATATCTTCTATTATTCCTAGGTCGCTTTTAATGGGTAGGGTGCTCCAGGAGATTAAGATCTCTTCGCCCTTTGAATTTACCCAAGGTATGATTTTGTTATGTACCGTTCTATCCTTTCGCGCGTGTTCAATTATTTGGTTCCATTCTCTTCGATGGGATTCGGGTACCAGTTTTTCTATAATGTCACTTTTCAATATATGTTGCCGTTTATAGCCGCTATAGCTTTCACATGATTTATTGAACTGAATGATGTGGTTGTTTTTATCAAAACCTATAAGGAGTTTTTCAGTATTTTTTTTATTTATTTTTGTGATAGGATCGTGTGTGTGCATCTCCTCATCTCAAAGAAGTTAGGGGACAAATGTGCAATTAGATTATATATCTTCTTCCTTTTACCAATTCCGCAGTTTATTTTTATATTTTTTGTTTTAAACTAAGGATAAAACAAGACTATCAATATATTCTAATTTCGTTAGTAGTATGCTAAATAGTAAAAGTATAAATACCGGGTAAATGTTATGAAATTTGGGATATCACTAGAAGCCTGGTGAACAGGAGGGGTATGGATAAAGTTAAAAATGGGTAAGGATGAACCCGCGGCTTCTTCTGAGGATGCAACGGAAGACAATACAAAGACACAGGACACTGATGAAGAGAAGAAAGCACCTAGTTCTACTTCTGAAAAAAAAACTGATACTAAAGACGCTGGAGAGATGACTAAAACCGCTGAGGCTCAAGAGGAATCTAACACAGCTGATCAGAGTAAGAATGGTATCCGTAAGGTTATAAAATTTGATGGTACCGTCGAAAATGTTACAAAGGAGGAAGGCGGAAAAAAATCAGAAGAAAAAACGAAAGAGACCACCACAGAAGACGCGGAAAAAAATCAATCTGAGAATAAGCCTGCAACACCCTCTGATGAAGCCCCGCCGTCCCGGGAAGAATTGGAACAACGACGTAATTTGTTACAAAATATGAAAGATTTTGATTTCCAGATTAAAAAGAATCAAGAGGACATAAACAAAGTTACCGAGAAAATTGATGCACTTTCTAAAGATCTGGACGATTTAGTTAGTTTATACGAAATTGTTTCTGAGCAGATGAACCCTTTTGTGGGTCTTTCAAAAGTGACCAAAAGACGCATCGATGCTTTAGAAAATTTTACTAAAGAGATGGATACAATAAAAGAGAGAATGGGAGAACTGGAATCCTTCGCTGAACAATCAGGAGCGAAATTAAAATCCTTAAGTACAATACAAGAAAACACAATCAAAAAATCTGAAGAAAATGAAGTAACCCCCAAGGAAACCCCAACTGAGGAATTAACTGAGGATGTACAAGACCCTGAAATTGAATCTGAGTTAGAGGAAAAAGTCCCTGAAGATGCTGAACCAGGTACAGAGGACAAGAAAGAAACAACAGATGAGGGAAGCAGTGAAACGCAACCAGAGATAACACCTATTGAAAAAGCAGATAGCGTTGTTCTACAGGCTCAGGATGAACGCTTGTCATCAAAAGAAAATGATACTCCACTTTTTTCAGATGAGCGTATCGATATGATATTAGAGCAGGCATTTGGAACTTTATCCTTGAATAAAAAGCTTGATGGGTTAATTGATGATTTTATAGAGGAGATACAATATAATTAAATACAAAACTGAAAAGGTGGAAAAGAATGGGAGAGAAAAAGGGAGATAGCGAAAAAGGAAAATACTGTAATGTTAACAAAGAGCTATCTGACCTCGTGGGAAAAAATGTCATCCCCAAGAAAGTCGCTAGTAAATTACAAGAAAAAATTCATGAGAGAAACATTAATTTAACTCGTGAACAGCTACATACGCTCGTTAATAAAGTAAGAGAGTTATTAACAGATTCGCCATCTGATTTTAATAATAATCACAAAGTGATTGAAAATACTGATATGCAGCGACTAGCACAACAAGTAGAAAAACTCCAGGAAAAAATCGTTAACTTAGAAAAAGGAAACTATAGAACACAATATCCAAAGGATATATATTATAGTGAAGAGGCATCGGTTTCTGAGGATGAATGGATTATGCGTCCTTTAACTGATATATCAAATGATCCTGAAACAATAATTGTGCTGATGAAATGGTTACAATATCTTATCGATAAATGTGGGCGCAAACATCTTACAGATATTCTTGACTACTATGTTGATATTGGTTGGATTTCAGAAGATGTTAAGATCAATCTACTTGATTATTCCCAAGGTATTACCGCTGAGAAAACACCTGAAGATGTTGAAAATATAAAGGGTGTATATAATTTACCCGCAGAGGGTCATATTCAATCATTAATGTATATTCAAAAATTGAAAGGTGTGAAACTTGATCGGCATTTCTTAGATCGTATTGACGCAGAGTTAACAAGGATTACCAAGAAATTAGATAATTATCAGCTCAAATAATACCTCTTAGGCGGAGGTAAGGTAGGTTCTGACGTAGTTTTATATAAAAGAAAAAATTTAATAGAGTATTTAGGAGAAAACAGGGGAGCAGATAATCTTACAAATCAAGTTTTTTGTGCAATTCCTGCTATACTAAAAATTAATGAAATTAGATTCCGGTATCGGCTTTTGAACGCTATATAGATTTAAAGAAAAAATTAACTACTACTAATTCTATTACTGCTCTGTACAAATATTCCATCGATATGTTTGTGCGTGGAGGGGATGTTAAAAAATGGGATTCTCCTATGTGGGAGCATTTGCAATTCTAGGGGTATCACTACTCATTGGTTTAGAGGTATTTATGGGCAGTATGTTACCAGCGGTATCAACTGTCAATGATTCCTTTAGTGAGATGAAGAATCGAGCTGTTGACAAAACTCAAAGTGATATAACTATTGATTCGGTATCAACGGTGAGCAATGGTTCCAACTACGATATAAATGTAAGCTTGAACAACACTGGTAGTGTCACCTTTGATATTGACGATTGTAATTTGTTGATTAATGGATCGATTACATCTTTTAGTTGTTCGAATAGATATTTATATCCAACAAATACTGTGTATTTACTTGTGTATAATTTAGCGGGCGAAGGTGTTCGGAAAATAAAAGTAATCGCAGACACCGGGGTTTCTGATTATGCACGTTATAACATATAAATAGATAGGTGGTTGAATATGGGATTTAGTCTGACAGGCACACATGTTATTTTCTTTATAGCAGCAGTAATAATAGCAGGAGTCGTTTCAGGAGTGTTTATCGCTCTGATAAATGACGTAAGTAACAGTTTATCGCAGAGGGGGGATCGCGTGGAAGCACAGCTTGACACCGAGTTTGCTATCATTAATGATCCTGATAACATCCCTTCCCCTGGCAGTGATTATCTGTTTTATATAAAAAATGTTGGCGGCTGTAAAATAACAACTACTAACGAAACATTTCAAGTGTTTATTGATGGTGATTTGATTGCGGTATCAAATTATAATTTTTCTGATTCAAATATTCATCCAGGTGATGTGACGACAGTATACATTGCATCAAGTGCTATTTCAGCTGGTGATAGGACGTTACGAGTGGTTGGGCCGATGGCTATTGATGATGAATTTACGTTTACTATTTCATAATAGAAGCTAAGAGGAAAAATATCATGGGAATGAAATCCATTATATTAGAGCGGAAAGGAGAAAAAGATGGATTTGCTCAGCGTTTTGGACAGAGTTTTCCCGATGGATCATTAATTTTTTTAGAAGGAAAAGAGGGAACTGGAAAAAGTATTCTCTGTCAGCGTTTCTGTTATGCTTTTTTAAAAAATGGCCATACCTGTTCTTATGTTTCTACCCAGTATACGATAAAGAGTTTTTTACGGCAAACTGCATCAGTTGGCTATGATGTACGTAATTATTTAATGGGGGGAAAATTGTTTTTTATTTCAACAGAAGTAATGCTTGCGGAAACTTTGCCTAAAACAACATATCTTCAGGGTCTCTTAACATGTAAGAAGTTATTTGATCCGGATATAATTATTATTGATTCCTTATCGACTTTATTAAATGAAAGTTTAAATAAGGATAATTTGATTGATTTAACGAGTTTTTTTAATCGATTAACCGGCTCAGGTAAAATCATTTTAATAAGCGGGAATCCAAATGATTGGCCAGAGTTTATTCACAATAGTTTCAAGATGATCACCGATGTTCATTTTCGTATCACGCGTGAATCTATGCCCGGTATTGGTATTGTCCATAACATTTATCTTGAGAAGTTTAATGGTGCACGACATCGGTATGAGCCGATGACCACGTTTTCGGTGAAACCCGGCAGTGGGTTAGCTATAGAAACCAGTGGTGTTGCATTCTAAACATAATTTGGAGGGGCTATGACTAAACTGGAATCTGAGGAAGAACAAAAACTGATTCAAGAGAATCCTCATTTAAAACGGTATATTGACAGTATTGAGGGGCGTATGGGTAAACCTGTGTTCTATAGTAAGGTACCACGTGATGTAAAAAGTGAGGAGTATCCTAATTTGATTTATACCACAAAGGGTGTTGTTTTTATTCATATGTTCCAAACAAAAGACATGGAACATGTAGAATACCATGCGATTGCACCTGAATTAAATGATATCGAAGAAAAAAAACGTGATGCGATATTAGATTGGATGTACGAACAGGCCCATAAGAAATCCAAGTTTATCAAAACCCAAGATGAGCTAAAAGCTGCGATAAAACAATCTATAGACGAGTTAACAGTTGTAGACGACCGTGCGGATGGGAAATTTGAAAAAAGTAAAGGAGGCAAGATCAAACTTAGTGCCGTTGAAAAAATGGATATTCAATATGATATCATTAAAAATATTGTAGGAGGCGGGCCTCTTGAGCCGTTTATGCGTGACCCCTATATTGAGGATATTCATATTATTACCGGGGAGAATGTACATCTTATTCACAAAGTTTTTGAGATGGTCAAAACTAACATTCACATTGATAAAACCTGGGCAAATCGTTTCTCTCAGGAGTTTGCAGAAAAAATAGGTAGCCCTGTGAGCGAAGGACAGCCAATAGCAGATGGAACACTACCTGATGGAAGTAGGGTAAATATCATCCACAGCAAAGATGTCAGTTTAAAAGGGCCGAGTATGACCGTACGGAAATTCAGTGAAACACCCATTAGTGTTACACAACTGATTAACTGGGGGACATTTGATGCTAGTGTTGGAGCATATCTGTGGTTATGCCTGCAGTATGGAAGGAGTATTTTTGTATGTGGCGAGACTGCATCAGGTAAAACGACTACATCTAACGCTATGTTTGTGTTTATCCCACCTGAAAAAAAGATATATTCTGTAGAAAATACCCCTGAGGTAAAAGTTCCACATACAGTATGGCAGCAGTTGTTAACACGCTCAACAGGTCCTACAGAAAGTCATATTGACGAAGGAGATTTATTAAAAGCAGGGTTACGTTCTCGTCCCGATTATATCATCCCTGGTGAGACACGAGGCGTAGAAGGACGAGTGGTTTTTCAGGCGATGCAAACTGGTCACCCTGTTGTTACCACGTTCCATGCAGGATCAGTTACCAAGGTAATCCAACGTTTCACGGGTCATCCCATTAGCATTCCAAAAACATTCATGGATAATCTTGATGTCGTACTTATTCAAATGGCCGTAGAACGAAAAGGAAAAAGACTACGACGTGTGCTATCAATTGATGAAATCGAAGGCTATAACAAGGTCGCTGATGGTATTATGTCACGGAAAGCATTTGTCTGGAACCCCATTGATGACTCACATCAGTTTTCAGCCAATCGAAATAGTTTCATTTTAGAACAACGAATCGCCAGCATGGCAGGTCTCGAAGATCCTACAAAAATCTACGATGAATTTGACAGACGTAAACGTATCCTAGAACGTATGGTAGAAGAAAAAATATTTGATTATTACGAAGTCGTCCAATTTATCTGGACATTTTACCGGGAGGGAATACAAGGTTTACCTATATCAATCTAAAGATGCAAACAAAAATTGAAGGGAGGAAGTGATACAGAAACTATGCCAAAAATGGAAGAGGACCAAATCAACGAACTATTGAACCGACATGCACATTTGCAAGCATATGTTACTCGTATAAAAGATAAAATCGGAGTACCCGATTTTTATGCTACCTTACCAATAGAAACACGGGATGAAAAATATCCAAATCTAATTTATGCTGCACAAGGAGCTGTATTTATCCACGTATATCGCACACAGGATATGGACGAACTTGAATATTATGCTATAGAACCCGTTTTAAATGAAGTGGAACAACAAAAACATGATCAGCTGTTGAAACTCATTGTCAAAAAGGCCCCCGATAAACCCAGTGTTATCGAAGATGAAGAACTAAGAAAGGTACTCAAAGAACTAATCAATGAACTTATCGAAGTAGATGAACGTGCAGAAGGATTAGAAAAAATAAAAAAAGGTAAAAAGAAAAAAAGAAATAAGATCCGGGCGACAACATCTCAAAAAAACGCTATCGAGTATTTTATCATAAAAAATATCGTAGGTGGCGGACCTATAGAATGTTTTATGCGTGACCCATATTTAGAGGATCTACATATAATTGCTGGAGAAAACATCCACCTGATTCATAAAGTCTTTGGGATGATAAAAACAAATGTAGTAATCCCAAAAGAAAAAGCCTCAGAGTTTGCCCGTAAGTTAAGCGAAAAAATGGGGTCTCCGGTAAGTGAAGGACAACCAATTGTAGATGGAGTGCTGCCAGATGGAAGCCGAGGTAATATCATTTACAGTGCCGCAATAAGTCTTCGTGGACCCAGCATGACTATCCGTCGATTTACAGAAACGCCGCTTAGCGTGACGCAATTAATTAAATGGGGAACACTGAGCTCAGGTGTTGCAGCATATTTATGGATATGTTTACAGTACGGACGAAGTTTTTTTCTCTGCGGTGGTACCGCGTGTGGAAAAACAACCACGATGAATGCTATTGTACCATTTATTCCCCCTGAGAAAAAAATATATACCACTGAAGGGACACCAGAGATGCAAGTACCCCATACCGTATGGCAACGATTACTCACAAAAACATCCGGACCCAAAGAAGGTCAGGTAGATATGTTTGATTTATTACGTGCAGCATTACGATCCAGACCAGATTATATCATCCCCGGTGAGGTACGTGGCGCTGAAGGAAATATCGTGTTTGGTGCAATGCAAACTGGACATCCTGTGATGACCACGTTTCATGCAGGAACAGTTACCAAGGTAATCCAACGTTTCACTGGCGACCCAATAAACGTCCCTAAGACCTTTATGGATAACCTTGATTTTGTGGTCATCCAGCTTGCTATAGATCGGGATGATAAACTTATCAGAAGGGTGACATCTATTGATGAAATAGAAGGATACAACCGAGCAGTTGATGGTATCATGTCCCGTAAGGCGTTCGAATGGGATCCTATAACTGATGAGCATCGTTTTGTAGCAAACCGCAACAGTTTTATTTTAGAGGAAAAAATCGCGCCAAATGCAGGCTACAGCGATCCGGCTGAACTGTACGCAGAATATGATCTGCGTAAGCACATACTTGATCGTATGGTAGAAGAAGACGTGATGGATTATTACGAGGTCGTACAGTTTATTTGGAGTTACTATAAAGAAGGGAAAAAGGGAATTCCTATCTCACTGTAGAGAGAAATGCTATGGTAAAAAAGACTAAAAAAAAGGAGAAAAACAAAAAAAATGATTCCAAGGTTAAAGAAAAAGATGATTTGATAAAACAATTGAAAATAGCATACCGTACTCTTGATGAGCCACAGAAATTTTACCGTACTATTCTTATCCCATTGATTGTTCTTGGAGCATTAATGTTTGCGATGCCTTTTATTTTACAGATTGTTCTGCCAGTTCCCATTGAGATTAATCCTATAACATTTATTGTGGGTGGTGCCGTCCCAATTTTTTTAGGGGTGTTTTATCCATTTATATCTTGGAAAAATAAAGAGAATGATATCAATGGGAAAATGCATCTTTTTATTACGCATCTCAGAGTATTAGCAATATCAGATTTGCAGTTACGTGACATTATCGATGTTATTGGCGGAAAACCGGTGTACGGTGCTCTGGGTGCAGAGATGAAACGTATTAGCGTGCTTTCCACACAGTGGCGTATGCCTCTCTCAAAAGCTTTTCGTTTTGTTTCTCAGCGTACTCCTAGTAAGTTGTTAAAAGATTTTCTTGACCGGTTTTCTCAAAGTATGGATAGTGGTGTTGAACACCGTGAGTTTATTGAAACCGAACAAAGTGCAGTACTACAGGAATACGAAACAATGTATGAGTCAAGTAATGAAAACATCATTATTCTAAATGAAGTCTATGTGAGTATGTTGATCGCGATTATTTTTGTTATGTCCTTTGGCACGATTTTACCATTTATTATGGGCATGGAGGATATGAACACATTTATTTTTCTATCATCGTTTTTGTTAATTATATCAGAGGCCTTGTTATTATATTTGCTTAAATCGATGATTCCACCTGATGAGATATGGCATCTCTCTGGTGAAAAAGGGCCGGTTGAAGAAAAAATTTATCAGCTTTTTAAGTTATCTGCGACTATTGCTGCAGTGATTGGCGTAGTATTATTTATTGGTAAATATTATCTTATGTTACCTATTGTGAATCAGTTTCCTCTTGAAATCATTGTGGCTATAGCTTTAACACCACTACTGATTGTGGGGATAAAATTGTTTATTGAAGAACAACATATTTTCCGTAAAGAAAGTAATTTCTTGGGTTTTCTACCTGCATTAGGGTCAATATCAACGATGCGTGGTGGGAAAATTAATGATGCAGTGTATTATCTTAGTGAAAGGGACTATGGTGTTTTAACGACACATGTTCGTGATTTATATCGTCGTTTACGGACGCGTATTGATGATGATGTAGCCTGGGAATGGTTTGGCGTGGATACAGGTAGTAATTATATTCAACGCGCTGGTGAGATGTTCCGTGAAGCAACTTTTGCTGCAGCTAATCCTCGTAAGGTATCCAGGATGATATCAGAGAATATTCGTAAGATCCGTGATTTACGATTAAAAAAAATGACGATTATTACAACATCTGTGGCATTGTTTGCGGGGGTTACCTTTGGTATTGCTTTTGCTATTTATGTATCACTTGTAATTGGTCGTCATTTGAATACTATTATGTTACAAACAGGGGATCCATTTGGTGGTGTTGAGCAATTAGAGATGGGGGCGTTGCTTTCTACAATTCCTCCTGATCTGTATAACAATAATTTTATTGTCATTTTTGGTGTGATGGTAATTCACTGCCTTATGTTGGCAATTACGTTACGTACCTTACGAGGGAGTCATCTTTTACTATCGTTGTTGTTTTTTGTGCCTTTTGTGTGGATAGTAGCTGTAACAAGTGTGATAGTGGAAGTAGGTTTTGGCGGGATGCTAGGTGGATAAGATACTGTTTCGTTGCTTAAAATAGTACGAAGGTTTAAAAAACAGGTTTAAGATAATGCGGTGGAGAGTCACAAAAAGATATATGCTTGAGGTAACAATATGAAAAAAATTGGTATACTCACTGGCGGGGGGGATTGCCCAGGGTTGAACGCGGTAATCCGAGCGGTAGTACGAAAATCATTTCAAAATAGATGGGCGTTGATTGGTATCAAAAACGGATGGAAAGGTCTTATTGAAGGGGATATGGTACCACTCACTGAAAATCAAGTCTCAGGTATCCTTCCTAAGGGTGGCACAATATTGGGGACATCACGAACCAATCCATTTAAAAATGAGGGAGCAGTCGACAAATGTTTGGATAATATCAAAAAATACCGGATTGATGCATTAGTCGCTATTGGTGGAGATGACACTTTAAGCGTTGCAGCAAAACTGTATGAGATGGGTGTTCATGTGGTCGGGGTACCAAAAACCATCGACAATGATCTCTCGTGCACAGATTCCACATTTGGTTTTGATACCGCGGTATCCATTGTTACTGAAGCAATTGACCGGCTGCATACCACCGCAGAATCCCACCACAGAGTCATTGTTGTTGAGGTAATGGGACGTCATGCCGGTTGGATCGCTACCATAGCTGGCATCGCCGGTGGCGCTGATGAAATACTTATCCCAGAAATACCCTTTGAAACCGAAGAAGTATGCAAAAATCTCCAAGCACGATATGAATGTGGCAAAAAATTTAGTATCGTCGTAGTCGCCGAAGGAGCAAAACCTGCACACAGCAATGAACTGATCACACAAGACCTAGAAAAAGATGAATTTGGTCACGTTAGACTAGGTGGCATAGGACATTGGCTTAGCCAAGAAATCGAAAAACGCTTAAAGGTAGAAACACGTGTAACTGTACTGGGTCATGTTCAACGTGGTGGCACACCCACCGCCTACGACCGCGTACTTGCTACCCGCTTTGGCGTTTCAGCAGTACAACTCCTTGAACAAGAAAACTACGGTAAAATGGTAGCGCTTCAAGGCAATAAAATAGTGCCCGTCAACTTAGCAGATGCGGTATCTGAGATGAAAACTGTTGACATGGAACTATACGATATTGCCACTATATTTTTTGGTAGATGCCAATACGAAAAAACCTTAGATAAATAAATCTTAATACCACCTTTATCATGGTTGCAAATCGACAATTGTGTCTACATAAGCAGCAGGGGTGGTAAAAGCAATTACCCCTTGCATGCCATATTCAGGTATAACACCACCACGCACTTCAGTGCGGGTGCTTATCCCTGAAAAACAATCGGTGGTGTTAACAAGCATGATGATAAGATCATCATCATTAATGATTGGTGTGGTCAGTGAACATGAGCTATCCACATCACGTACCACCAATATTCCAAAAGTCGTTGCACTCAGATTACTGGAATTAACAGTTCCAAAAACACCGTTAGACACCCTACTACTATACACTGTATTTGTATAACTAAGAATCACTTGCGTTGCAGAATCTGACAGCGAAATGTAGGTATACGTAAGATCCACATCATTAGAAGCTGTTGAAGGGGTCAAAAAAATCGCTAGCTGCGTGATATTACTTGAGGATACATGCCCACTTATATGTGTAACTTTTACGCCTGTTGAAATATCACGTATTACCTCTTCACCCGTCTCCATAGCACGCTGTTCTAGACTATTCATAGTCTGAATAATAACCGAAGCTGCAATACCTGCAACTAGAAGCATCGCTATGAAAATTATTAGTGAACCAATACCAATAGCTGCATCCTTTTCTGTAACTAGTTTTCTCCCCTCACCAGTTCTAACTTGCTTCACCCCCCCTACATCTTATTGCTTTTTTAGGTATGTAGAAGAGTCCACCCAATCACTGAT
>CAZRMY010000019.1:20174-23618 GCA_964601295.1 uncultured Thermoplasmatales archaeon
GGGGGAAGCCAAGAGATCATTTATTCAGTTGAAGAGAATAAAAAACTATGGATTATCAATCGAACAATATCCTCATTATAGTTGCATCAGATATCTCAAAAGAGATCATATATTACATCTTTATAGGTGGATGGAGTCCTAAACGCAAATTCCCCAAACGCGCCCTCTTCGATCAATATCCGCCCCCAAACATCAGTTCTCTCAGGTAAACCCCAGAAACAATGAGACGCATTAATCGACAACATAATACGATCGCCTTCATTTATAATTGGAATATTTACGTCGCAAGAGCTATCACTATCCTCAATTACAATTAGGCCAAAACTTGTGGGCCCGAGATCGAAAACATTGCAACTAAAAATACCTCCGGTATCAACTGATGATGCGTATTGCGAGCTATCATATGTAAGAACACATTTTACTGTCGAGTTTGAAATTTCGATATAGGTATGAGTCAAATCTATATCTGTCGATCCCGCTTGAGGGGTAATAGAAAGAGTAAGATTCTGGATCCTACTATAATTATGCCACCCATCATTCTCATCACCATCAGGGCTTTGCACATCTCTTGAAATATTATATCTCATAGATCGATTTGTGTATTCGCCCTCAATATCAGTAACTCGTATACCAGTTGCTACATCACTTGTAGTCTGTTCGCCTGTAATCGCTGCACGTTGTTCTACATTTCCAACTGTTTGAAGTATGACTGATGCAGCAATACCTGCGACAAGAATTATTGCTATAAATATGATTAAAGCACCAATTCCTAATGCGTTGGTATCATCTAAGAACGAATATATTGTATTTTTAACCAATCCCACCTCCTAGTTAGATACAGCAACTAGAAAGCGCCACACCCTAAAAATACGAAACAGATACTAACTTAAAAAAGTATTGCCAAAAAAAAGATAATAAGGTGTGTAAACATCTCTCAATGTTACACACAGGTTTTTTTATATTTTGTTCAGACTAGGTATTAGTAGAGATCATATACTGTATCCGTGTATGCTGCCGGTGTCCTGAACGCAAAGATACCCGTAGATCCTTCCTCGGGGATTACTTGACCCCACACATCCGTTCGTTCGGAGAGTCCCCAGAAGCAGATACTAAGATTAACTGTAAGCATTACTTTGTCTCCACGGTTGATAACCGCATCCGTTGAAGATGAGATTGATGTATCTGCGTCTTCTAGCACGATTAAACCAAAGTCATCCGGACCGAGATCAAATACACTGGTTGAAAACACACCAGATGTCCCTACGGCTGAAGCAAATTGCCCGCTATCATATGTGAGAAGAACTTTCACTGATGAGTTCGATAGTTCTACTACTGTTTGCTGAAGATCAATTTCACTGGATCCTGCTCGTGGTGCGACCGTTATCGTCATGTTATGTAATCGACTGTAGTTATGCCATCCATCATTATGGGAATCGTTTAATGCTTGTACGTTGTTTGTGGTATTATATTTCATACTTCGGTTAGAATAATACCCCTCCATATCACATACACGTATCCCTGTGGCTACTTCTGCTGTTGTTTCCTCACCGGTTTCCATTGCTTGTGTTTCCAATCTATTTGCAGTTTGTACGAGCACTGAAGCAGCAATACCTGCAACAAGGACCATTGCAATAAACACAATCATTGCACCAATACCGATTGAACCAACATCCTTCTCCCGAAGAACCTTTAATATTTTATTCACAGCTATCATTCCTCCTTAATACAAATCATAAACAGTGTCCGACAGTGATGATGGTACTCTAAATGAGAATGGGCCAAATGCTCCTTCTTCAGGGATTATCTGTCCCCATACATCATCTCGTGGATCTATTCCAGAGAAACAGGCAGTGGTGTTTACACAAAGCAGTACTGAATCCCCTCGGTTTATAACTGGTGTGGTTACGCTGATCGATGTGTCTGCATCCTCAAGTACGATAATGCCAAATTCTTCGTTATCCATATCCCAGGTGATTGTCCAATTTGAAAATATCCGTCCATTTGTTGAGCTAACCGCACTAGCAAAGTTTTGAGTATCCGCAGAGTTATAGGAAAGTAATAATTTCGTCGCGCTATCTGACAACTCTATAACTGTATTTGAAAGATCAATACTTGCGGATCCTGCTCTTGGTTTGATCCCTATTGCCATCCATTTGATATCTCGTGTTGCACCGCTACCGTGACAGTATCCCTCAATATCAAAGACCTGTATCCCTGTGGCTACTTCTGCTGTTGTTTCCGCACCAGTTTTCATTGCTTGAGTTTCTAATCTATTTGCAGTTTGTATGAGCACTGAAGCAGCAATACCTGCAACAAGGACCATTGCAATGAACACAATCATTGCACCAATACCGATTGAACCAACATCCTTCTCCCGAAGAACCTTTAATATTTTATTCACAGCTATCATTCCTCCTTAATACAAATCATATATTTGATCTGTGTATGACGCAGGGGTTCTAAATGAAAACACACCAGGTGCACCATCTTCTGCCTGAACCATACCCCACACATCAGTTCGTTCCGGTAGATCTCGTCCAAATGTCCATGTTGCTGTGTCCCCGCATCTAACGGTTAACATAACAATATCTCCGCGGTTCAGCACCGGGCTTGTAGAGGTACATGAACTGTCAGCATCTGCAAGAACGATGACACCAAAATCAGTACCATCTAATGCATCATAAAAACTTGCTGTAAACAGATCACCATTAATATCTGCTTTAACATGATGATCGCTGCTATCGTATGTGAGAACGTTTTTTGTTACCGTATCGGAGATTTCAACATAAGTGGTCGAAAGGTCAACTTCCTTTGATCCTGCCCATGGTTCTACTGTAATACCAAGATAGATAATCTTATGACCTGCAGTGTTATTTCGATACCCTGAGATGTCTACGACATGTAGACCCGTTGCAACCTCAGCCTCTGTTTCTTGACCTGTGGTCATAGCCCTTATTTCCAATCTATTAGCAGTTTGGACTAGGACTGAAGCAGCAATACCTGCAACAAGGACCATCGCAATAAAGACGATCATTGCGCCGATACCGATGCTGCCCACATCGTCTTCTCTAAGGATTTTACCTATTTTTTTTCCCATCTTTTTCACATCCCTCCTAATGCAAAGTTGCACAATAGGACAACTTATCTTCATTAGAGTGCTAAGCTAAACAATCACGGTGTGATTTATATAATTTGTTTGTAGATGGACATGCAGATGCATATGCAGGTGCACAAAAAAAAATGAGATATTTTATTGATACATATGTAATTTTTTGTTAGGTTTTATTAGTGTTAAATGCTCTGCTCTCCCATTCTTCAACTTCTTTTTCAAGTTGCATGAGGCCAAGATCGACACCCATATCCATCATAGTTGAACTGTATTCATCCCCAAGTCTGGTTTTGATTTCTTTGAAAAAGAAGTGTCCCGCATTTTTACCAAGAGAG
>CAZRMY010000020.1:0-22375 GCA_964601295.1 uncultured Thermoplasmatales archaeon
AGGTACGACAGGCGTTACAAAAAATTGATGTGATCGTTGCAAAATTAGATGCCCCTACCGAGAAAGCATTCCAACAAATAAATAGACCTGCTCCCTCTATCACCCTTGAGCAAACGCTTCAGGGTATGCAGAAAATGCGCAAAGAGTTCAATGGAAAATTTTGCCTGCAGGTTATGTTTATCGACGCCAACAAGAACATGGGCGCCCAATTAGCTGATCTCGCCTGTGACATTGACCCGGATGAAGTGCAAATTAACACGCCATTACGACCATGTCCTGAAAAACCACTTCCGCAATCAGTATTACAAGCCATCGAAGATGAATTCACCGGCCTGCCCGCCATCATGGTGTACACCAGTCAACGCCCGCATACTGATCCCTTGGATAAACTTGAATTATTCAAACGAAGACGCATGGAGTCCTAACTATGCATAAACAACTCTCAACAGTATTACAGGTCATTGGTATCATCCACTCTGCATACAAAACCACAGATGATGCGCCATCACAGGGTTCCACAAAAGAGCATATCAGTGAAATAGAAATCTTCCCGGAGTATCACCAGGGATTACAGGATATCAAAGGGTTCTCTCACCTTCACATATTTTATTGGCTGCATCAGTCAAACAGGTATACCCTACTCGTGAGAACACCCTGGGATACCACACCACATGGCTTGTTTACCACTCGCTCACCACATAGACCAAACCCTCTCGGTTATGCCGCTGTAACCTTGATAAAGCGAACTAATACTATCTTAAAAGTAGCGGGTCTTGATGCCATCGAAGGCACACCGGTTATAGATATAAAACCCTATATCAACACCATTGATAACAAACAAGCAACACGTGAAGGCTGGACAGCACATACCGGGTTACATTCTCAATAACGACGCAGCATCCACCGCGTTTTCTACTAACTGTGCGATATCAAGCTTAGATTCTTCCTTCAGAATAGCATCTAACCGAGTTTGCGTTGCAGGACGCCGGGGAACCGCGCTACAACCCGCAGATGCTTGTATTGACAGATCATACGTTTCAATGTCCTTAGCGATCGTTACAATCTCCTCTTTGTCCCTACCAATAAGTGGTCGCAACACCGGCAGTTGTATTGCTTGTTCTATCACATAGATGTTCTGCAGCGTCTGTGAGGCCACTTGACCCAGGGAATCGCCCATAATCACTGCATCAGCACCAGTTTTACGCGCTAAGCTCTCGGCATATCTAAGTATCATACGTTTACAAAAAATACAGACAAAACGAGGACTACACCCTTCCATATACGCAGCTAGACTTTCACCATGTGGAATCACGTATACCTCTATATTTCCAGTGATATAATCTTGTAACTTGCCTGCTAAGGCTTTAAAATTTTCTATCTCCTGTTTATCTGAGTACGGCCGGTTATCTGCATGTATCAGAATCATGTCCTCCCCTTTTCGTGATAACTGATACGTAGCAACTGGGGAGTCAATACCACTCGACAACAAAGAGACAAATTTCATGTTGTTTCTTCTTTAATATACGCTAAATATGCTTCAAGTCCACCGATTATCGGCAGCACAATAATATCCGGAAGCTCATAGGAATGTAACTGTTTAATCCGGGTAACAACATGATTAATGTGAACGTCACTGGTTTTTGCAAGAAGAATTACTTCATGGTCCTCCTCAATATTTCCTTCCCAACGGTACACCGAATGAATATCTGGAATAAGGTTCACACAAGCAACTAGTTTCTCCTTTACCAGCGTATGCGCGATATGCTTTGCATCATCAACACTGCCAATGGTCGAATAAATAACAGCAGCCATACATCAGTATGATACGGTTATTATTTTTAAGCATGTCCCTTTACCAAAGCATAGGGCCTCATCTTTAAACTCGCGATAACTTGTTTTATCGTATCCTCTGAACCATGAAACAGATGGCTGCTACAATTGCAATCACTGCACCCAAAGCCAGAAACACTCTTCATTTTTTTCGAAAACACTGAGGCAATAGTGCATTCAGTACGCTTGCTAGATTCAAGAATATAAATTCCCGTAATATCTGATTTTCTCAGTAAATAATCGATATGCCAGTGGATTTTTTTCTCAGATCGAAGATGCCGTTGGATTCGCGATTCCAAGCCGTTTAACGCAGATCCAACGTAACAATAATGCCCCGCCTCAAACAACTGGTCTCCCAGACGGCCAACACAGAGTCTGATGGGTGCTGGTAGATGGATTAACAAAATATAACTGCCCTTCATATAACTAAGATGGTGATATGGCTCAGTTATTGATAAAAGTTAGTTAACATAAGATAGCTTATTAAACACCGCTCTTCTTTGCTTTTTTATATGACTCCAACATATACTCCCAAGCTTATTCCAGTTAACTCGCCGCATGACGCTCAAAAAGCCTTAGATTTCATTGGCTGCGATCCTCAAAGCATTTCTATTATGGCACCAAAAATGCTAACCCGAATCATACAACTAAATGATATACCTGTGCAGGATGCTGTAATCATGAAACAAGACATGCTCTCGGCAGGAGGCGACTGCGCGCTACCAAAAAATGCATTTAAGTTAACAGATGAAACCGCAACAATTCTTGTTTTTGGTACTATCAGACAGTTACATGATTTTGTAGAAAAACTACGACGGCATTATCCACGTTTACAGCGAATAGCTGATGAAATAGAAACCGTATTGCATCAGCAACCTAAAAGATAAACCCCCCAAAAAAGAAATTAACTTGCAGGGTATTCAGGGCTGATGAGATACCATGGATAACCCTGTATGCCCACTGGATTACCGATACGGACGACCGGAACTAAAAACTATTTTTGGCGAAACCAGTAAACTACAGTTTTTGCTTGATGTAGAAGCCGCGTTAGCAAGAGCACATGCTCATGTGGGCAATATACCGCAGAAAGCCGCTGATGAAATCACCAAAAAAGCCTCCACCAAGTATGTCACCGTTGAACGAGTAAACGTTATTGAACAAGAAACCAAACATGACATTATGGCGGTTACCCGCGCATTAGCAGAAGTATGCTCGGAGGAAGCACGGAAATACATCCATCTGGGTGCCACCAGCTATGATATCGTGGATACCGCTAATGCGTTGCAGTTTTCCGCTGCTTTAACCCTTATAAAGAAAAACCTTAAAATCCTACGGAAAACCCTTGCAACACTCGCAAAAAAACATAAAAAAACCATCATGGTTGGACGCACCCACGGACAACAAACCATCCCAATAACCTTTGGATTAAAGATGGCAGGATTCACCATGGAAATCGACCGGCATCTCGAACGTCTCCATGAAACCACCAGCCGGGTCCTAGTCGGTAAACTATCCGGAGCAGTTGGAACCGGTGCTGCACTTGGACCACACGCGTTAGCCCTGCAGGAAAAAATGTTGATTGAACTCCATCTCGGAATCGAAGATGTATCAACACAAATTGTTGCTCGGGACAGATACAATGAACTACTCTTAGTACTCGCAAATATTGCTACCACCATCGAAAAATTTGGTACTGAAATACGGAATCTGCAACGAGATGAAATCGGGGAAGTCGCAGAAGCATTTGAAGCAAAAAAACAAGTTGGCTCATCTACCATGCCCCACAAACGAAACCCTATCACCGCAGAACAAATCTGCGGACTTGCACGACTCATACGCGGTTTTATCATACCTGCCTTTGAAAATTCGATTCAATGGCATGAACGCGATCTCTGCAACTCATCAGCAGAGCGATTTATCCTTCCACACAGCCTAATATTAACTGATTGGATTATCCACCAAGCAAACACTATTTTCACTAACCTCAAAGTGTTCCCCGAGAAAATGAAACAAAACCTGGAACAATCAAAAGGACTCCCCATGGCAGAAGCACTAATGACCACCCTTGTTAACAAAGGCATGGGCCGCGGAGACGCCCATGAACTCATGCGACAACTTTCACTACAAGCAATCAACCAACATAAAACATTAAAACAAGTATTCAACGAAAAAAACAAAAAACTACAGGCATTAACCGCTGAAGAAATCGATGCCACTCTCAACCCATATAACTATCTTGGAGCCACCTACGATATCGTAGACCAAGTAGTCAAAAAAACCCTCAAATAACCACACACTATCATCTTTAAAAGAGTGAAACTATGGATAAAATCACCCAACTCACCAGATACGCGCAAGAAGTAGTAACCACAACAGAGTTACACAAAATATTAGATAAAAAACACCCTCGCGCTTACATCGGTTTTGAACCATCAGGAACCGTGCACCTCGGTTGGAAAATATGCACCAACAAAATCCGCGATTTCCTAAACACAGGATTCCATTTCACCATCCTGCTTGCTGATTGGCACGCCTATATCAACGACAAACTTGACGGAGACATAGAAAAAATCAAACTCTGCGGCAGCTACATGGAAGCATGCTTTGAAGCCATGGGGATCACCAAAGACGCAGTCACCTTTGTTTATGCGAGCGACTACATCAATGATCCTGCCTACTGGGAGCTGGTGTTACGGTCCTCAAAAGCCACTTCAGTTGCACGCGTCAAACGCGCCATGGACATCATGGGACGTAAAGAAGACGAAGCAGAACGTGATCTCTCCAAACTATTTTACCCTGCCATGCAGGTATCAGATATCTTCTACCTTGATCTCGATGTCGCCTATGGTGGGATGGACCAACGACATGCCCATATGCTCGCCCGGGATATTTCAAAAAAACTTAACAGAAAATCTCCTGTCGCTATTCATACACCGCTTCTCACCGGATTACAAGCCGGTGGTCGAATGAACCCCACCGAAGTAAAAATGAGCAAAAGCAAACCTGATTCCATGATATCCATACATGACACACCTGAAAGTGTTACCAAAAAACTCAAAAAAGCCTACTGCCCTGAAAAACAAATACAGGGTAACCCCATACTCGAACTCTGTAAATATGTTATTTTCCCTGAATTATCCACTGAAGATTTTGTCATTGATCGCCCTGAAAAATTTGGCGGGCAACTAACGTTTTCACAGTACCAAGACCTTGAAGATGTCTACCGTAACGGAGACCTGCATCCCTTAGATTTAAAAACTACCACTGCAGCGTATATAAACCAGATACTCCAGCCGATTCATGAGTATTTCAATAGGCATACCCATATTCTTGAAGACATGCAAAACCAGGGTATTATCACTGTGTAACCTTTGGATTCAGTTTATTTTGAAGCATACCTGCTGATATCTGCAACGCACCAAACAAACACAACATTGCAACACCGATACTTCCAACATACACCAGTATCCGAGAAAGAAAACTTATCGTAACTGTAGTTATCACAGTAGCAACAACACTTAAAATAACAAACAGAATCATAGCAACACTGTACAGCAATAAAATATCAGATTTTTTGCCCACATATTTTACCCCCAGCGGAATAGAGATGCACGCCGCTGTGATAAATGAAAAGATAAACAACCAGATAAGATACAGCATATTATCCGTACCACCAAAAATCGGTAAATATGCCATAAATGGTATCCCGGTGATAAAACACAAAGTCAGTGTTGTTGCTTTACCATACACAATAGTACTACTTCTTAGGGGCAAATGATGTAAAATCCACAGGGTTTTCTCCTCATTGAGAAACAAGGTAAGCGACGGAAACACCGCAGTATACAACACGATAACATAAATTCCAAGAAACGCAAACATCGCCGGCAGCAGATCTCCAGCAACGCCACGCAGTGATTCAGGTATCAGCAACTCACTACCGTTTACAATAAGATACCCCGTGCCCAGACCAGTAAACACCGCAGTGGTAATAAAGCTGATAAACAACCGATCTCGCCAAAGAGTTGTTGTCTCTCGATGAAATAATGATGAGATTATCGAACGAACCTGTATACGTGAGGGTTCTTGCAACCGTTTCGATCGTTTAACATACAAATATGACAGGTCACCATGAGTTACCGCCCACATAAAATGCAGCAACACCACCGGCGCAGTTTCAACAATCATTATCATGTTATCAGCATACCAGTAAAAACCAAGCAGAACAACAGTTGGCAGCAACCGTATTTGCACCGGTGAAAAAAAATGAAACGCAACTACCGCACCAAGCATCGTTGCAAGTATTAACCCAATGGTAAACAAAAGATACAGCACAGGAAAACCTATCGGTATCAACAGCGCTTGTGCGGTCAGCAGATACAACAGAGAAAACGCAAACCAAATACCAAGATTGGTGAGCAACACACCCAGAACAATTTCTAGAAACACACGGGTATGTTTCCGCTGAGTAGATAAAGGATACGACAGCTCTGCAGACTTGATAACATAGTTATGCACATCAGATGCAGATTTCACAAGAAACAAGAAAAACACGGTGAAAAACAAATGATCAATGGTGAGATCCACCTCGGTGCGCATCAGTAAAAAGGTTAGAAATGCAAACATAATAATTGATCCAATTAGCATCACCGTAAAAAACAGATACAGCACCGGTGAACCACGTATTTTTGAGATAAACTGACGAAAGGTATTTTTGAGCAGTAACCGGGTTGTATCAAGCATCTAATCCATCCTTAAACGCAAAATACGCGTTTTCAATACTTCCATACTGTCCCATAAGCTTGGTTACCGGGTGTGATGCTACTACACGTCCACGCATCAGAAAATATACGATATCTGCTACATTTTCCACGAGCTGTGTGGAATGTGTTGCAATAATGGTGGTACCCTGGTTTTGTTTGATAAAATTCTGGATAGTCCGCGTCGTCAACGGGTCAAGTCCATAGACAGGTTCATCCAAGAGCAGGTTACGTGGTGTATGCATCAGCGCTGAGATAAGCGATATCTTCTGTTTCATGCCTTTGGAGTAACTCCCCAGTTCATAATCAAGAACATCCTGTATACCCATTAACATGGTAAGATGGTCAATGGTGGAGTGCGCATGAGAGAGTTTCCGTAATGAGGCAATGTAAAATAGGAATTCACGACCAGTTATACGGTCATACAGCTCGGGCATCTCAGGAAGATATCCAATATGGGTACGTGCTGTACGAGGATCAGTTGTAATAGAATAGCTGTCAATGTGGATTTCCCCATGATCGAATGGTAGAATCCCTGCACAGTTTTTCAGAAGGGTGCTTTTTCCCGCCCCGTTTTCTCCCATGATAGCGGTTACTTGCGCGTTGGTAAAGGTAAATGAAACATTTTTGAGTGCAGCTATTTTCCCATAATGTTTTGTTAGATTGCGTACAGTAATCATTGATGATGGAGGGATAAGAGAGGTTCTGGTTATAAAGATATGTGCTTACCGGTTTTCCTGTTGCTGGATTACTGTAAGAAATGCGTTGGCAACGAGTTGTGCACCATGATTGTTTAGATGTATACCATCTATGGTATAATGTAATCCTCGGTATTCTGACAAAGCATCAATTTTATCTGGGGTATTGGCACGTAACATGTCAACAGCGGTACCCAGCGTACTTTTTTGGATAAACGGCGAGGGATCATTTGTTGTTTTATCCTTTTCAAAGATATCTCTGAGGTCGAGATAGGTAACTTTTGAATGTTGTTTTGATAGCAGCTTAATGTCCCCTGAGAGTATCTTAAGTTGTTTGTTCCACGTGTTTGTGTGATCTTCACCGATAAACAGCGGTGGTACAGTGATTATCTGTTGTGCGTTTATTCTGGTGAGATAGTCAAGTGTTTTATGATAATATGCTTTGAATTCTTCTCTATTTGTGGCCCAGTCTTTATGTACTATTTTTTTTAAAAAAGGGAATGATTTTGAGATATGAACGAGGATGTCATTGGTGCCTATCCAGAGGAATGCTAAATGAACTGGTGCAGGAAATGATATTTTTTGTATGCGACGATAAAGACTTATGATGGTATCACCGTTTCTCCCGTAGTTATGGAGTGTGTGATGTGGGAGTTCCCTTTGGAGTAACCTGAAATAGGATGCACCGAGGGTTCCTTGAGTTAAACTGTCACCAAGAAATAGTATATTCATCGTATATCCCACTATTGTGCATGTTATTCTTTTCTTTTATCTGTATATCTATTTAGAGGTATCTAGTTTTTTTTATTCATTTTTAGGTCAACTAATGTGATTTTAGGGTAGTAAGGCTACTAAAAATCAAACGAAGGTGTAGCCTTATGTTCTTATGATGTTTCTTCAGGTCCAATTATCCAGAAACTTTTAGGATTATTCTGGTTGTGGTAACAAGTTTGTACCCATTGAGGGTTTCGTGCGGTATTTGATATTCGTATTTCATCGATGATTCCATCCGTATATACATCTTCAACGTTATGATATGAGCTACCTATTCTGAGATGATGAAATCCATCAAGTTCATTTAATCCACTGGCGCTGAGGCGCCCCTCTTCAATTCCATTGACATATATACTGGCACTTACTTTAGATCTATCAAGGGTACCTACCAAATAATACCAAATGTCGGTTTGAGCAGTAGTAGTACTTTCAGGATAAACTGTTTTGTATGGATGCATGGAGAAGAGATTCATTACAAAACTATGTTGTTGGTTGTGTGTACTCATTTGATAGTAGCCCCAATCATCGTTATCACAACTTAGTCCTTTCCCTTGTAATGTTTCCATTTTGATCCAGTATTCTAGTGTTAGATCTTCATTTGCTGCGCATTCATAGATGCCGTCATAGATGATGATATTCTCCATATTTGATGATTCAAAGTCTTGAGCAGGACCTATTTTACCTTGAGTTATTTCCATAGGTGAGTTTACTTCTTTTTTATGTCCTATATGTCCATTTGCTGTGCTGTCTTTTATTGTTGAGGTTGTGTGGTCATTCATATGCCATACGGCTTCATATCCTGAATCCCATACTACTTCTGGGTGTTCTTGTGGTGGACTTGTTGGATTTCCATAATACATGTAAAAATTGGTGCCTTGAGTTGAATGAAGAGTATTCACCTTCACCCATGTAACAAGTTTTCCAGTTGATTCATCATAGCTTTCAATTTCATGAAATAACCGATTAGCAACGCCGTCATCGTCCATAAATAATATATCATCACCATCCGTTTGAGCTTCCTCTTGTAAATCACTATCAGTAAAACTAAGTACCACTGGGAAATTAACAAGATCATCACTAACTTTTGTATGATTAATTGTCAGTTGTTTTCGATACTGCCATCCTTCACTGAATGGATCAAATATCATTTTTGGTTCTGTTTGAAAACTATAGGTTTTATGTTTCTCGTGTGCCCCATCTGTTACATTTACATACCATGTATAGTCTGTTGTATAGTCAAGGTTATTGATAGGTACGGTATATTTTCCATCGTTTACCGCAGATCCGCTGGCTGAGCCGATATCGGGTGATGTTTCCACGGTATAATCCATGAGATCACCCTGTAGATCTTTGAGTTTAAAACTTAATTCTGTTAGATTCACAGAGATATATTTAGAGTTATCATCTGGTGTGGGATTAGATATTATTGGTGCTACCGGTTCGGTTGAGAATGTGAATGTGGCATCAACGGTGTTTTCTCCGTCTGATACCTGAACATGCCATGTATAATCTTCTGTGCCTTCTAGACCACTGATTGGTATCGCATAGGTGCCATCTGGTTTATTCTCTCCGGTTCCATATCCTATCGGCGGGTCTGTGGTAACACTATAGTTCATTTTATCTTGATTAAAATCACGTATATTAAAACGAAGTTCTGATGTGGATATAGGTACGTTCTCTGCTCCATCTATGGGCGATATTGCTGATATTTCTGGTGGATAGTTTGGTGGCCAGAGTTCGAAATTTTCTGCGTTCACACTGGCAAATAACGCGTATCCAAACAATGCGTATTGCATGAATGGTGGTAGAAAGATACTGAATCCTATTCCCCAGAAACCCAGGGCAAATCCTTGTTGTTGGCCGTAGGCTATAAAACCTGTACGCGAGAGCATTCCTCCACAGGTGGTCACTCCTTCATAAGCTGACCATCGCATAAATACTCGTGGTATTGGAGTACAGATTATTGGTATTAATCGCGGGAACATAATCACGGGCAGTGCTGATCCTGAACCCGCTGATGCGAAATTACAGAAGAATTTTGATGCCCTATTAATAGGAGTAACTGGTTGAGCGGTAATTGGATTATTACTACTAGGAGTATTAGGTGGTATTTGTTCTTGCAACATCTCAAGAGTAGTACCCTCGGGAAGAAGATTATGTTGATCTGCAAGAATGAGTAGTTCATTTTGTACCTGCTGAGTTTTATCTGATGAGGGGTCAGCAGCTATTTCGAGTTGTAGTTCTTTAACTTTATCAAAAAGTAATTCTGCATCTTTTTTTGGAATTGATATCTCCTTGCTAATATGGTTCACCGGTAAACCATATGTATAACTTGTTATGAGCGCCAGTTCATGTTTTTCCGCTTCGATTTTTCCATCTTCTTTTAATTCAAGTTGATTTTGATGCCCGATGATACTGGGAGTAATTGAACTGATAAGTAACATGATTATTACTAAAATTAGTAGGTTTTTTACTATCCCCTTTATCATCATATGTATTTTCTTCCTCCCGATTGATTTCTCATCAATATTGTATTATTTAAATATATGTTTTAACAGGGGGCTATCTGAGACGAATGGCTTTTGCATATTTATTTCAAGAATTTCCGCTATTTTTTAGTGGCAAATCCGGTGAACGTAAAAATATAAATAGCAGTACGTATATACACGTATTAAAACGTGTATAGATGTGTTGATATGTCTAAAGGAAAACTATTCGGCCTCTATCTTTTTCTTGGGGGGCTCCTCATACTCATTGTATATGGCCTGTACCAATTCATCCAAGAAGTAAGTTTTGGAGGCGTAGATGCACTTGTTGCTATAGGCTTAGGAGCAATATTGCTGGGCATAATCGTGCGCATAGTCGCAATATTATTTGAACAAAGCAGCGACATGGAAAAAAGAAAACAAGAAATCAACAAGGAGGATTTTGAACCATGATTATTACAAATACAGATTTTGTTCCTGGTCGAGAAGTGTCTCAGATACTTGGGCTTGTTCGTGGGAACACCATTCAGGCAAAAGGTATTGGCAAAGATGTTGTCGCGGGTTTTAGAAATGTTATAGGCGGCGAAATAAAAGAATATACCACCATGCTTGCTGAAGCACGAGAAATTTCCTTAAAACGAATGGAGCAAAAAGCAGAAAAACTTGGTGCAGACGCAGTAATAAACGTTCGATTTATGACCTCTTCAGTCATGGCTGCAGCAGCAGAGATCCTTGCCTATGGAACCGCGGTTAAATTAAAATAAAATCTTACTGAGAACTCATGTATACACTTAATTTGATACTATTGATAATTGGAGGTTTTGTAACCCTCATTGGTATTGCAACGTTTATACACTCAAACCTTGCACGATTTATCAACGCACCTGGCGGACCACGATTAAAGGCAAGTACTGCTAGTATTATTGGTGTACTCCTTATTACTCCTTATTATAATTGGGTTTACAATTGAGATAACCTAGTTGATCAACCAGAGGATATCATGAAAAAGGTAACAATCACGCTTGATGATGACATCTGGCGCTGGTGGAAGAAAAACACCTGGATTAATCTCTCTCAGCTTGCTGAACGAGAGTTAAAACGTATCCGTGCTTTAGAGGAGCGTGTATTGGGCACCTGCCCGGAATGTGGTAACACAAAACTACGATTTGATGGTAAAAGCTATCGCTGTTCCAAATGTGGTTTTATGTATGGCTAAGAAAGGTAAAATGATGAAACGATTCTGTCCACGATGCGGCTCAACACATATCGATTGGGTACTTCCTCAGCTCTGGTCAAAATGGGAGTGTGACTACTGTGGCTACATTGGCCCTCTTATTATTGAAGATGGAAAAATTGCCGATGAACTACGTGAACAATACCTTAAAAAAGAGCAACAAAATGCAGATGATGCGGGGTAATGTACATGATGGTTACAACAACAGAAAATCTCCCCGGAAGAGACGTAAAAGAAATCTTGGGGGTCGTATTTGGCTGCTGTGTACAAATGAAACATATAGGAAAAGATCTGAGCGCTGCAGGTAGAAATCTCCTAGGCGGTGAATCAACAGCATACACGGAACTCATGGAAGAGGCACGAAGAACCGCTATGCAACGAATGATAAACGACGCTGAAAAACTCGGTGCAGATGTAGTAATAGGTATGCGTTATGCAACAGCACAAACCATGTCTGGAGCAGCAAACTCATCGCATTTGGAACAGCAGTAAAAACGCACTAAAAAATGAGGAAAAATCATGGCAGCAATAGAAGTACATAATTTGGTTAAAAACTATGGGGCAACTGAAGCAGTTAAGGGAATCTCATTTACGGTAGAATCTGGAGAGATTTTTGGTCTTATTGGCCCCAATGGTGCAGGAAAGACAACAGCCCTACGAGTAATCTCAACCCTATTGCAAGTAACCTCAGGATCTGTAACTGTCCATGGGTTTGATGTAAAAAAACAACCAGCAGAAACCAGAAAACTCATCAGCTACCTTCCAGAAGACGCAGGAGCATATAAAAACCTAACCGGGAGGGCATATCTTAAATTTATCGCTAATTTTTTCCATGAAATCAAAACAGCAGACATGGTAGCAAAAGGAATAGAAATCGCAGATCTCGGAGAGCGCATTGATGACAAAGTAGACACCTACAGCAAAGGTATGAAACGACGTTTACTCGTAGGAAGAGCATTAATGATCAACCCCAAACTCGCAATCCTAGATGAACCGACCTCAGGACTCGATGTCGTGAATGCACAAGAAATACGAAGGATTATAAAAGATACCGCAAAAGCCGGAACAGCAGTGCTCCTCTCATCACATAACATGCTCGAGGTAGAATACCTCTGTGATAGAATAGCGTTAATAGCTGAAGGAAAAATAATCGAAGAAGGAAAACCCAAGCAACTCATGCAAAAATATAACGCACACAACATCGAAGAAGTCTTCGTGGAGGTCGTAGAATGAGCCCATTAGGAAACATCATAAAAAAAGAACTCAAAGAATTACTCACCATCTCTGCAATATTACCAATCTTCATAATAGCAATACTCTTTGGATCAATCGGCAGCTCAATGGAAGGCATACAAGAGGGGTTATCAGAACCACCTACATTAGGATATATCAATGAAGACACCAACAACCTATCAACAATTGTAACTGATTATATTGATGCCCATACCGAAGTGGTATTCAATTCAACAGAAATCTCAGATAAACCCGGGGCACTAGATATACTAAAAAAACAAGAAGGAGCAGCATTACTCGTCATCAAACAAAATTTCTCTCAAAGCATACTCAATAACAAACAAGGAGAAATAGAAATCTACTGGATCCTGGAAGGAGCAGGAATCCTCAACGCTATCTCATCAGATGTTATCGAATCAATTGTATTCTCATTTGACAAAGAAATATCAAAAGCAATAATCGAAACAAACGCATCAACCAATGCAACAATCGCACTCAACCCTATATCAAGAGTTGATACTACCTATTTCAAGAATAGAGAAATAGGCCTCTCACCCGGTGCGATCACGGGGATGCTCTCATCACAATCGACCTTTATACCAATCATTATCATGATGCTCATTATTTTTGCCGGACAAATGATAATATCATCAATGGCACTCGAAAAAGAAAACAAAACACTTGAAACACTGCTCACACTACCTGTAAAAAGAACCAGCATTGTGACTGGTAAAATCGTCGCAAGTGCATCAATTGGACTCCTTTTTGCCGTTATCTACATGATTGGCATGAGCCAATATTTACAAGGATTTCAATTCACCCAAGGTATAAACTTGGCAGATTATGGTCTCGTACTCACGTCTCAAGATTTTATACTCATAGGAATATCGCTCTTTGTCACACTAATAGCAGCCCTTGCACTCTGTATGTTACTTGGTACCTTTGCAAAGAACTTTAAGAGCGCACAAACACTCGTGTTCCCAATAACAATGCTTGCAATGATACCAATGTTTATCACAATGTTTGTTGATTTTGATACCTTGCCGCTCATTGGTAAAGTATTGTTGTTTGCTATACCATTCTCACACCCAATGATGGCCTCACGAGCACTCATATTTGGCGACTACTTACTTGTATTCGGTGGAATAATTTATGTTACACTATTTGCAATAGTTACCATTCTGATCGTTGTCTGGGTATTCAAAACTGACAGACTTCTTACAGGTAGTACAGGTCGCTTTGCAAAAATACTTAAAAGAAGATTATAACTAAACATAGTCGTCTTCCTCAAAGATGAATCAGGCAAATGTGAAGATTATACGTAGTGCAAAAAGAAAAAGGACTATTCAAGCAAAAATGGTGAATGGTACACTCTGGATATATTTCCCTAGTGGTATGACAAAAGATGAGGAACAAAAATGGATTAAAGAAATGAAAAACAGGTTTGCAAAAAAGAAACGGCAACAGAAATTAAACAAAAAAGGATCGTTGCAGAAACGTGCTCAACAGATGAATCAGCAATATTTTGATGGGGCATTACAGTATTATATTAAGTATGTAGCTAATCAGACATCAAAGTTTGGGAGTTGTACTCCCAAAACGAAGATGATTCGTATCTCTGATCGTATTGCAACAATGCCACAGTGGGTTCAAGACTATGTGATTATTCATGAACTTGCTCATCTTATTCATCCAAATCACTCTAAGAAATTCTGGAAAACCGTGCATCAGTATAAATACACGGAACGGGCGATAGGCTATCTCATTGCGATTGGTATGAAAACAGATGAAAAAATCTAGATTGAAAGGATTGTTTTTTAGAGATGATCCTCATTAGTTGTTGAATACTACCTTAAGTGTTTTTAACTACTTCTTGTATTCCAATTGTATATTTTGGAGGAGGAATATGTCTTCAGAAAAACTTGATATTAAAACACTAGAAAACTGGCTTTGGGAAGCATCTTGTAAAATACGTGGAGAAGTTGACGCTCCAAAATATAAGGATTATATTCTTCCTTTGATTTTTCTTAAACGTCTTTCTGATGTTTTTGATGATGAACTTTTAAATGTTGATGAAGAGTTTGTTGAAGAGGATCATAGTCTTGTTTGGTTTTATGTTCCAAAGAATGCCCGTTGGCAGAGTATTATGAAGCAGAGTACTCATCTTGGTGAGTTTTTAACTGATGCTGTGCGTGCTGTTGCTCGTGAGAATCCTAAACTTCAGGGTGTTATTGATATTAAGGATTTTAATGAAACAGCTTCTGGTCAACGTATTGTTAGTGATGATAAATTGAAGTTGTTAATTGATATTTTGAATAAGCATCGTCTTGGTCTTGATGATGTTGAACCCGACATTCTTGGTCGTGCTTATGAATATTTACTTCGGAAGTTTTCAGAAGGATCTGGTCAGAGTGCTGGAGAATTTTATACTCCCCGTGAAGTAGCAATTCTTATGGCAAATATTGTTGATCCAAAAGAAGGTGAAGAGGTTTATGATCCATGTGTTGGTTCTGGTGGTCTTTTAATTAAAAGTTATCTTCGTTTTAAAGAAAAATATGGTAAAGATACTAAGATCAAACCTTTGAATTTCTATGGTCAAGAACGGCTTCATAATACCTATGCTATGGCTAAGATGAATATGTTTATTCATCGAATGGAAGCAGATATCGCTCTTGGAGATACTATGAATAAACCTAAATTTCTATCAAATGATGGAAGTTTGGAAAAATTTGATATTGTTGTTGCAAATCCTATGTGGAATCAAGATTTTCAACAGAGTACTTATGAAAATGATCCCTATCATAGATTTTCTTATGGTTATCCTCCTTCCAGTACTGCTGACTGGGGATGGATACAACATATGTTTAAATCTTTAGATAATAATGGCAGAATGGCTGTTGTTTTAGATACAGGTTCTGTTTCTCGTGGTTCAGGAAATACTGGGTCTAACCGGGAGAGGGATATTCGTAGAAAGTTTGTTGAAGATGATTTTGTTGAAGCCGTTATTTTGCTTCCTGAGAATTTGTTTTATAATACAACAGCACCCGGTATTATCCTTGTTGTGAATAAAGCAAAGAAAAACAAAGATAATGTTTTGCTGATTAATGCGTCTAAACTTTTTGAAAAAGGTAGGCCTAAGAATTTTTTACCTGAAAAACATGTGAAAGAAATTATTGATATTTGTAAGAGTTGTAAAGAAGTTGAAGGTATCAGCAAGTTTGTTAATAAAGAAGAAATTGTTAAAAATGATTATAATTTGAGTCCATCTCGTTATGTTTCTCAGGATGACGAGGATGAAACACTTCCTTTGGAAGAAGCATATGTGTTAGTAAAAGAAGCTGAAGAGGAAAGAAGAATTGCTGATGAAAAACTTAAAAATGTATTGGCTCAGTTGGGGTTTGATTAATGATGGGTTTTACTAGTTTTATTGGTAAGCATCATAGTACACTTGAGAATAGTTATGGTTTTAATTATTATATTGAGCTTTATGATAGGTTTAAACTTAGAAGTGATCAGGATCATAAGAAAATTATTGATGCTTTTTTGAAGTTTGTTGGAAAAAAAGATGTTACTGTTTTGAAAATGTGTAATGATTGTGTTGATGAAATACTTGATGTATCTTTTGATGAATTAGTTAGTAATTTATATCTATTGGGTGATGAGAAGGGTTTGTTTTTTGATGAGGATTGGGATGTTAGTTATGCTTTTGCAGATGAAGGTTTTTTTGCCTATATCTTGCCTCATATGTTGATATTTTCATCTGAAAAGGAAAACTGTGAGGTTATGGCAGGTGTTCTTGATGAATTTTCTCTTAGATATGTTGGGCCTGAGTTGCGTCCTGATGTTGATATTGTTGAAAAACCTTCCAGGTTTGTTCAGTTGAAAATTTCTTTAAAAGGAATTAAACCTTTGATTTGGAGGCGTTTTATTGTTTCTGATGATATATCTTTTCATGAGCTTCATAATATAATTCAAATTATTATGGGCTGGCAGAATTATCATGTGTATAATTTTATGATAAATGATACCTGTATCGAAGGTGAAGGGGATTCAGGTTTTTGTGTTGATAGTATGTGGAAAGGTTTTCATTCAAAAGAAAAAACCTTGTTTTCCAAAGATACAATATTTAAAGATTTTTTAACAGATGAAAAACAAGAATTTGAATATATTTATGATCTTGGTGATAATTGGGTTCATAAGCTTGTTGTTGAAAAAATAAAGGATGAAAGTGATAATGCTGCAGTTGTTCTAGATGGAGAACACTGTTGTCCACCTGAGGACTCAGGTGGTGTTCATGGTTATCTTGAGATGCTTGAAATTAAAAAAGATCCATCTCATGAGTTATATCAGGAGTATATTGTTAATTGGCTTGGTGAGGATTTTGATCCTGAGCTGTTTGATAAACAAAAAATAAATAGTGAATTAAATGATGTTAAAAATTGGCAAGAGCGTAGTGTTGATACTTCTGATCGTTCTGATGTGAAAATGCGTAAACTTGGTAGAAATGATCCATGTTATTGTGGTTCTGGGAAGAAATATAAGAAATGTTGTCTACCTAAAGATATGAAAGAGCTTGGTAGGCAGCGGAAGGTTGCTGTGTAAATATATTATTATGTGATTTTTGATGAGTCAGATAGAAGAGAAATCGATGGAGGGTTACAAAGAAACCGAGCTTGGGCTTTTACCTGAGAGTTGGGGATTAAAACCAATAAGTAAGTTGGTTGAAAAAACCAAACAAAAAGATATGAGAAAAACTGATTTTAAATTCAAATATATTGATGTTTCAAGTGTAGATAGAGATTTGTTAAGGGTTATTGATTATAAACAATACCACGGGAAAAATGCGCCAAGTAGAGCAAGAAAAATTGTAAAAAAGAATGATGTTATTATTGCTACAGTGAGGCCTACTTTAAAAAGAATTTCTTTAATAGATGATGAATTTGATAATCAGATTTGTTCAACTGCATTTTGTATTTTAAGAGCTAAATCGCATGAAATAGATTATAGATTTTTATATTATGCAATTCAAAAAAAAGAATTTATTGATAATCTTGGTAAGATCCAAAGAGGAGCAAGTTATCCCGCGGTTACAGATTCTGATATTAAAAATCAAAGAATTTCTGTTCCACCACTGCCTGAACAACAAAAAATCGCATATGTTCTCTCAAGCATTCAAAACTCAAAAGAAAAAACAGAGAATATGATTAATTCTTTACAGGAATTTAAAAAATCGGTTTTGGAACATCTTCTAACATATGGCCCCATAAAGTTAAATGAAGTTGAAAATGTTAAATTAAGTGAAACTGAAATTGGTGTAATCCCTGGAGAATGGGAAATAAAATCTCTAGGCGAAATTGCTGATGTTACAAAATTAGCGGGATTTGAATATACTAAACATGTAGAATATGTTCAAGATGGAGAAATTATTGCTATAAGAGCATTAAATTTAAAGGACGGCAGATTAGAGTTAAACGATATAAAGAGAATATATAAAAGTGTGTCTAAAAAACTTCCTAGATCAAAACTACATAAAGGTGAACTACTCCTATCTTATGTTGGAACAATAGGTTCTTTAGCAATTGTTCCTGAAGATAATAAATTCCATTTAGCACCTAATGTTGCTAAATTGAAAGTCAAAGATAAGAAAATTGTTAATTATTATTTAATGTATTATTTGTCATCAATAAAAGGTAAAAGGGAATTATTTTCTTATGTTTCCAAAACAAGTCAACCCGTAATATCAATGGCAAGAATTAGAAAAATTAAAACATTAATACCTCCTAATAAAACCCAGAAAGTAATAGTTGAAATATTATCATCAATTGATAAGAAAATCCAAACCGAAGAAAATAAAAAAAAATCCCAAGAAGAATTATTTAAATCAATGCTTCATAATCTTATGACGGCAAGAATAAGAGTAAATGATTTGGTGATACCAAATGGTGGAAAATGAAATAGAAGAATTCATATCAAATACTTTAAAGCAAATAAAATCTGGATTGCCTAAAGGATTTATTTTAAATCACGAACTTAATTTTGATATATCACTTGCAACTAAAAGTAATAAAGAAGGAAAAATAGGAATTCATATCGCTGGAGTTGGAGGAAGTTCAGAAACACAACAGACTCATAGAGTTAAATTTTCAATTATGGATGAAAAATCAAGAGATAAAAACATAAATTATATCAAAAAAGCTTTGAGAGGAATGTTTAAAGAAATAAAAGAATTAGATAGACTTGAAGAATAAGGGGTAATATGTCTAAACTTGGAAATGAAAGACACACAGTTCAAAACACATTAATTAAATATGCATGTGATATAGGATGGCAACACATAAAATCAGATGAAGCACAAACACTGCGTGGTGGTAGAACAGGCCTTATTTTCAAAGAAACTTTTTCAAATCAACTTCTAAAAGTTAATAAATTCATAAACCAAGATATGATAAATGAGTTAATCAAAAGAATAGAACGATTACCTGCAAGAATAGATGGTAATCTTGAAGCATGGGAATATCTAAAAGGACTAAAAACTGTATTTATCAAATCTGAAAACAGAGAAAGAAACATAAAAATCATAGATGAAAAACCAGGAAACAATATTTTCCAAGTAACAGATGAGTTCTCATTTACAAACGGTAAATATACAAACCGCTATGATGTAGTGTTTCTAATAAATGGAATACCAATATTTTTTGTTGAAACAAAAGCTGTAGCAAAATTCATTGGAAAATCAACTAGTAGAGAGTCCATAATTTCAGAAGCACTTGATCAGATAAGAAGATATCACTTTGAAACACCAGAAGCAATGACATTATTTCAACTATACACACTAACAAACATCATACATTTCCTATACTCAGCAACATGGAATAAATCAATGAAATTTATCTTCAACTGGAAAACAGAATCACTAAAAACAACTTATGAAGAACTTGTAAAAACATTTTTTGAAAAACACAGATTAATAGATATTATTCAAAATTTTATAATGTTTACAAGACAAGATGATGAACTAAAAAAAGTAGTACTAAGGCCACATCAAATAAGAGCAGTAAACAAAGTAATCCAAAGAGCAACTGATAAAATCAAAACAAGAGGGCTAATATGGCATACACAAGGCAGTGGAAAAACATACACAATGATAGTAGCAGCACAAAGAATAATTGAAAACCCTGATTTTCAAAACCCAACAGTGATAATGCTTGTTGATAGAAACGAACTTGAAACCCAACTATTTGGAAACCTAAGCTCAATTGGTTTTGAACATGTAGAAGTTGCTCAAACAAAAAAACACTTAAGAGAACTACTTGAAAACGATACAAGAGGGCTAATAGTTACAATGATACATAAATTCGAAGCAATACCAGAAAACATCAACACAAGAAAAAACATATTTGTACTAGTCGACGAAGCACATAGAACAACCGGTGGAGATTTAGGAAACTACTTGATGGGTGCAATACCAAACGCAACATACATAGGTTTTACTGGAACACCAATTGATAAATCACATCATGGAAAAGGAACATTTATTGTATTTGGAAAAAACGATCCACCAAAAGGATACCTTGATAAATATGATATTTCAGAATCAATAGAAGATGGAACCACAGTAAAATTACATTACACACTTGCGCCAAACAAACTAAGACCAAAAAAAGAAATCCTTGAAAAAGAATTTTTAAACCTTGCTGAAACAGAAGGAATAAGCGATATAGAAACATTAAACAAAGTCCTTGACCGCGCGGTAACACTAAAAAACATGCTCAAAAACAAACAAAGAATACAAAAAGTAGCACAATTCGTCTCAACTCATTACACAGAAACAGTAGAGCCAATGGGATACAAAGCATTCCTTGTAGCAGTAGACAGAGAAGCATGTACAATGTACAAAGAAGAACTTGACAAATACTTGCCAAACGAATACTCGGAAGTAGTATACAGTCCAGCACATAATGATCCACCAAACCTTGCAAAATATCATATATCAAAAGAAAAAGAAAAACGGATAAGAAAAGCATTTAGAAAACCAGATAAAATACCAAAAATACTAATTGTAACAGAAAAATTACTCACAGGTTTTGATGCACCAATATTATATTGTATGTATCTTGACAAACCAATGAGAGACCATGTCCTCCTCCAGGCGATTGCAAGAGTCAATAGGCCTTATGAAGATGAAGAAGGAAGAAAAAAACCATCAGGTTTTGTACTGGATTTTATTGGAATATTTGACAAACTCGAAAAAGCACTAGCATTTGACTCAGGAGACATTACAGGAGTTATAGATGATATAGAACTTCTTAAACATAGATTTGAAGAACTAATAAAACAGGCAAAAAACACATATCTAACACTAATTAAAGGAAAAACAAAAGACAAAGCAGTAGAAGCAAT
Organism: uncultured Thermoplasmatales archaeon; assembly: GCA_964601295.1. GTDB lineage: Archaea > Thermoplasmatota > E2 > DHVEG-1 > DHVEG-1 > CAZRMY01. The sequence continues at coordinate 21,413 of CAZRMY010000020.1, forward strand.
ACTGCAAGAATTTAGAGATAACGAAAAAAGACAAAAATTCTATGAATTCTTCAAAGAAACTGCAGATATCTATGAAATAATCTCACCAGATGCATTTCTAAGACCACACATGAAGGATTATGACACACTTGCAAGAATGTTTAGAATTCTACGAGAAGCATATGAACCAGGAACAATGGTTGATAAAGAATTTACAAGAAAAACAGCAAAACTTGTACAAGAACATACTTCAAGTGGGCAAATCAAATCAACACTTGAAATCTATGAAATAGATGAAAAAACAATAAAAAAGATAGAAGAAGATCACACAACAGATACGGAGAAAGTTTTCAACTTGCTAAAAAGTATTGGAATAACTGTAGATAGAGGAGGATCTGCAAATCCATATCTTCGTTCTATTGCAGAAAAAGCAGAACTAATATCACTATTGTATCAACAAAGACAGAAAGATACTGAAGAAACACTCGAGGAATTAAAAGATCTTGTTGAAGAAATCAACAGAGCAAAAAAAGAACAAACTGAGAAAAACATGCCAAAAGATGTTTTCTCAGCCTACTGGATCCTAAAAAATGAGAATTTATCTAATGCGGAGGAAATAGCAAATCAAATGATTGCAACATTTGAACAATATCCCTATTGGAGAACAAGTGAAGAACATGAACGAAACTTCAAACGAGAACTACTAAAAATATTTTCGAATAATAAATTTGAACCAAAGAAATCAATTGAACTAACAAACAAAATTCTAACAATACTTAAAGGCGAAAATACATGATATCAAAACAAAGATTCAAACGAGAAGTAGTACACTGGGCAAAAGCAATAGGAGTTGAACCTAAAGAAGTACATATGAGAAAAATGACAAGGAAATGGGCAAGTTGCTCAAGTAAAGGGAGGCTAACATTTTCCTATGCGCTTTTGTATAAACCTTATCCTTTTAGAGCAAAAGCAATAGCACATGAA
>CAZRMY010000021.1:0-21061 GCA_964601295.1 uncultured Thermoplasmatales archaeon
GATAAAAATAGTTGAAAGACCGTTAAATAAACCCCCCTGCGGAGTAGAATATAAAGGATGCCAAGCATACCACGAAAATCGTTGTTTTGGATGCCCTGCTACTAAACGGTACAAGGGATCCTTCTGGTAAAAAATATTTTATCTGAACCATAACACAACCAAATCTCATCAAAAATGAAAAACGAGAGTATGCGAGATGTACAAACCAACATAGTGGGTCATTAAAATCACAAAAACTGTGATAGCAACATGTTCACAGATTACCTTAACCGGATTATCATTTCTTTCACGAGCAATAAGCAAACTAATCAGAAAAATGAGATATAATCCTAGAAAAACACTTATTATTACAGCGTTACGAAGCGGGAAAAACATTACAGGAATAATAAACATCGAGGAAAATATAAATTTTGAAAGTAAGGTAAAGAAGGTCGATTTCCATACATCTAAATGAGATAGGTGACTCTCTGACTCCTGTGACAGATGAATGCCCATTGCATCTGAAAAAGAATCCGCGAGAGCTATTGTCAAAATACCACCAATCACTATTATACGGCACTGTGTGATTGAATTTAATCCCACCATTAAACCAAGGGTGGTCACGATCCCTGAAGGTAGACCAAAGCTGAATCCTACTCGAAATGCACGCCTCATTTTTAAATTCAATTATCATATTTAATTTATAATTATTTATAATTTTGGTCAAAAAAAATTCGTACAAAATAACAACATTAAATTGAGAAAAAACTAAGCCATTTAGGTGGGTAAAACACCTATTCATGTGCTATAACTTCTGAAGAGCATCAACTACAATACAAATTCCATGAACAACGCTAATTCCATATTCAGTGCACAGCCGTATGGCCCTCTCCGACTCAGACCCTGGTTGCATCCATATTTTATCAATTCCAAGTTTTTTACATTGTATAACAACCCGTTCTGTAATCTGCGGAGGAATGATAGTAACTACTAAATCTGGTTTTTTATGAATAGCAGCAATCAAAGATTCTAAATTTTGAAAACAGATATCACCATCTACAACATCATATTTTGGATTAATTGGATAAACCGTATAACCTGCGTCCTTAAGACTTTTAAATTTTTTATATCCCCATTTATCTTTCTGTACCGTAGCCCCTACAAATCCTATAACATTTTTTTTGTTAACGAATCTCTTTATCGTTTTAACATCCAAGTTTTTCAATCCTCTATAACATATTTTTTAATCATATTTTCAATATTTTTTTTTAAATCACCAACTGATCGAACTCCCGTGATACTAGTGACTTGTGTTCCCTGGTGAAAAAATATAAAATGGGGTATGCTTCTAATTTTATAGGTTTTTGATATATTTTGATTGTCCTGTAGGTTTACTTTGCCGAATGCTACTTTACCTTGGTATAACTTTGACAATCGTCGCATGCGCGCACTCATTGCCTGACAGGGTCTACACCAGGGCGCCCAAAAATCTACTACACACAACGGGTATTTATGTATAAAATCTCTAATCATCTCTTCATTTAAATCTATCACAGACTTCGGCCATTCCGCTTGGGGTAAATTTGGCCAATCTGCAGACTTGGATTTTTTTATCCTATCAAATATGCCGAGATATATCATATATACGCCCATGACAATTGTGTGCATGCTTGAATACCGCCCATCTCAAAAACTGCCGATTAGCTGCCGTCTAACCATATTCGACAGTGTATATCTCAATTGTAACTAATCATGTGTTATGTTCTTTTGTTTTCTTGCTGTGATAAAGTATTGCTCGTTTCTACATTTTTTCTGTTTTTTATCCCAGAAATAACAGTCGTTTTTATGATGTTGTCTACCTTTTAATAGGCATGTATTGTAAAATGTTATACTTTTACTAATGAACTGATAGCATTGAGTACATACAACATAATTCTTACCAAGTATTGGGTGCCTGTGTCCCTGATAAAATCGTAAGTTTCGGTCGCATTCATGACATTTTCGCATTACTACCCTCCTTTTTTTATTTATCTACTTCAAATTTCACCTCACTCCACGCTCAACTTAGATATAATGATATTGCTAGTTATAAAAATATTTCATTTTTCGTGGGATTTTCACCGAGTTTTTTAGTTTTTTCTGTGATTTCTGTGGCAACCTGTGCATATTTTTGGCCTTCTGAGGCAGAAATCCATGATAACCGAAGACGGTCAGACTCCAACCCCAGGCTTTCAACCACTTTTTTTAACACCGCAAACCGCCGGCGGGTATAATAATTTCCTTCTTGATAATGACAGTCTCCCGGGTGACATCCCGCAACCAATACGCCATCCATACCACCAAGATATGCGCGTAAGACAAATAATGGATCCACTCTACTTGAACACATTACTCTAATCGGAAGGATTGACGGAGGATATTTTAATCTGCTTGTCCCTGCGAGATCAGCACCTGCATAGGAACACCAATTGCAGAGAAACGCGAGTACTTTTGGCATAAACTCTTCATTTTTTTTCATGTTATCATGCACCTATTCTTCAACCTCAGCTAATTCATCTTGATTAAAGGTGGTAAGCGGAAGTTTTTCATCAACATTTTTTCCAGGAATATAGTCAAACATTTCCTGGATGGATTCACCCACTTTTTTAAACAGCAGCGAAAGGGGTATATCCACAGGACAGGCGTCTTCACATGAGCCACAACCGACACATGAGATACCAACATGTGTTAGCCGTCCAAGTTGATAATAAACGGTACCTGGAGGCACCTTTAGGGCGCCTCTACGTTTTAACTCTGATTCATAATTTGAGGGAGTATATTCAGAATCTACAGAGTCAAACTCACATAATTTACAATAACAAATCGGGCACACTCGACTGCATCCATGGCAGCCAATACACCGTCCAAAGAGTTTTACTAGATTATCTAACCCCTGTATTTGAGAGTCAATATCACTAAACAGTTTTTGTTTTTCTTGTTGTCTTTTTTCACGTAACTTAGCAATTTTTTTGGGATTAGTTTTATGTTCGAGAATTTCACCTGAGGCTCCTTTAGCAAGCTGCTCTCCCTTTTTAGTGTTAAGAATAAGGAGACAGTTTTTATCTGAAGGGGATGTCCCAATTAAATCAATAGTTATATCTGCAGTGTAGGGCATAAACTCAGTGCAACTAGCACATGCAGGTCGTATGTTTGCAGGGATTTCTTGTTTTTTAATGGCATCCCAATACATTGTAAGATTTTTCTCAATGTCACCATCAGCAGCTAGTGCAAGTGGATATACCCCACCGCAAGAAACACTGATTAAAAACATGTTTTCAAGGCTGCCTTGCTCTCGTTTTACCAGCTCTATAAACGCTCTCAATTCACAGGGCCGTAAAATCGCGACAACTGGTTTTGCAGGATGCCCCCGTAGCGTAAACCGGGACAATAGTGAACCTGCATTTACCGGCATTAATGGATATAAGGGAACTGCATCGGCAAGCTCTTTAGCATCAGTAATAAGTGCATATGATACCGCGCCGTTATCTCCTGTCTTTTTTAAAGTGAAAACACCGTTAACCTTTTTATTTTCTAAAAGAAACCGTGCGAAATCAATGATACCTTCCTCAGGGGTAGTTTTTAGCTTTAATACTTTAGTCATGGTGCATCCTCCACGTCATGCAGTTCATCTTCTTCGTAGGTTTTTAACGGTAATGGTTCATCAATGCTTTTACCTGAGACATAATCAAATATTTCTTGGGTTTCATCAGCGATCATACTAAAAATCTGAGCTACCGGTATATCCATAGGACAGGCGTCTTCACAACAGCCGCATGAGACGCAGGAGAGCGCCATATGCGTCATCCTGCCCATGTGAAAAAGCAGCGTATCTGGTAAGAATCTAATGCTTCCTTTGCTTTCTGCCATCTGCAGGTAATCCCCAGATGGATGCTTTACTTCGTCTGAATCAAAATAGCATAATCGACAGTAACATATTGGGCAGACGTTCATACAATTATGGCAATTTATACATGAACTGAATGTATCAATGAGGTTATCCAGGCCATTAACAGATTTCTGTAACTTGGTGTGATGCTGCATTCGTTTCTTCTTTTTTTCTTCAGTTATTTTTTTGCTTTGAGCCGTCCACTTATCAAGTGATTCTGTCACAGATAACCCAAGTTTATCAAGTATGCTGGTGCCCTTATCGGTATTAGGTATCATATAGAAAGTATCTTTTTTTGCTCCAAGCGTACCAATGTGTAGATCCCCAGCGATCATCGTGGATTTATCACATATTTGGCAGACCGGACGCATGATGCTGTCATCCCATTGCTTATAGCATTCCTCAAATGATCTCATTGATTTATCCGGGTTTTTAATAAAATCAGATAACGGCATCACACCCGGACAATCCATACTTATTAAGGTAACATTTTCAAACTGTATTTGACCTAGTTTCGCGAGTTCATTAGTGGCGCGTATTTCACAGGGATGCATCACCGCAGCGATTTTCAGCGTTCCTTTTCCTAAACGAGTGATGCTTGAAATTGCGTTGGCACCTTGCACGGACATAACCTGTGGAACACAACATGCATCTTTAATTAAATTCGAATCTTTAATAAGAACATAGACAAAAGAATCACCTGCAGGAACTCGCATAGGAAGCAACACTGCATCGAAGACTCCTTTTTTCATTGCCTGTGAAAGCAGGTCTTTGATTGTAGCGTCTACTGATTTTTTTAGAGGAATAACCGCACATTTACTCTTGGAGGCGTGAGCTGTTTTATTCATTGTATAGCCTCCTTAAGTTCTTGGTATATCTGATTGAACGTAAAATGTTTAAGACTTGCCGCACCGGAGGGACAAGCAGCCACACAATTACCACATCCTCGACATATCACCTCGTTAACAACAGACACCCGCTTTGCTTCATCAAAGGTAATAGCCCCATATGAACAAACTTCAAGACATGTTTTACATCCGGTGCAAAATGATTCAGAGATATGTGAGACTTTTATTTCGGGCTCAATTTTTTTGCCAGGTACAAGAGAGGCGAGTATATGCCCGGTAACGGCTTCTGCTTGAGTGACGGTATCTGAGATACTTTTTGGTCCCTGAGCACAGCCTGCGATATATACGCCTTCGGTGGCTGTGGACACCGGATTGAGTTTTTCATGTTCCTCAGCAAAGAAACCGGTGTCTCCCCGTGTAATACTGGCGATTGCAGCAATATGAGCAGCATCAGGCTGAGGTTCGATAGCTGGGGAAAGAATAACCATGTCAACCATAAGCGTTTTTTTATTTCCTTTTTCATCGGCATAACTCAGATTTAACGCATCATTTTTTTGTGTAATTTTGATGTCTAAAGATCGGATAAACTGTACATTTTTTTGCTGTGTTTGTTCATAAAAATACTGATCGGTTTTCTCGGGGAGGCAGAGATCTGAGTAGAAATTAGAGACCGTAATCGCAGGGATTTTTTCTTTAAGGTATCGAATAAATTTTAGGGAATACATACAACAGGTTTTTGAACAGTAGCCTTTTTCAGTTCTTCCAACGCAGTGAATAATAGCTGCGGAACGAGGTGTTTTACCGTTTTTGAGCTGAATTTTTCCTGCGGTATTCATTTGTTCAAATTCTAAGGAAGTGAGCACATTATCGAGTTTACCGTATCCATAGGCGGGTAGTGCTGATGGATCAAAAAGGGTGGAACCGGTGGCTAGTACAATAGCGCCGACATTAAATGTTTCATTTTCATGTTCGGTGTTTTTTTGTTTCGCTGCTACTTCAAAGTTACCCAGGAAGCCGATGATTTCTTCTACCGTGCTATCGGTAAAAACGGTGATGTGGTCGTTGTTCTGTATTTCCTGAATTTTTTGTTTTAGTATGTCTGAGCCGGATTTCATGCTTGGGTACACTTTTTCGAAATGAGTGAGCAATCCACCTAACGATGGATTTTTTTCAACAAGATATACGGATCTATTAGAGCTGGCGAGTTGCAAACTGGTTTGGATACCAGCGATGCCTCCGCCGATTACTAATACATCAGGGTTGCCTTCTATTTCTTTTTTTTCAAGTGGACTGTGGTAGCGTACTCGTTGGATAGCGGCTTTGGTGAGTCGTGTTGCCTTTGCGGTAGCCTCATTTTTATCTTCTGTGATCCAAGCACAGTGTTCACGTATGTTTGCAAGTTGGAAAAGAAATGGGTTAATACCAGCACGTTCGCATACTTCTCTAAATGTTTTCTCATGTTCACGTGGTGAGCAGGCAGCTACAACTAAATGTGTTAACTTATGTTTTTTTATTTGGTCCTGTAAGAATTTTTTGCCGTCTTCAGAACATAATAGTTTGTATCTGTCGACGACAACTATATCATCTAGGGATGTAACGGCATTGATGACTTTATCTATGTCTACTTTTTCTGCTATGTTGGGGCCGCATTCGCATATGTACACGCCTATTTTTCGATTCATGTGATGTATCCTCTTATTATGATGTGGATAGTATTTTTCCTACAGCTGCGTTTGCCTGTGCTATTGTTTCCTGAATATTCTTTGGCCCTTGTGCAACACCGGCTATGTAAACTCCTGGTTTTGATGTAACAACAGAAGAAGTATGCTGTGAATTCTCTTTGAAAAAGCCATAGTTATCAACGGGTATATCAAGGATTTTAGCGAGATCTACTGCATCATCTCTTGGTTGTATTGCCGGTGCAAGAATTACCATATCAACCTGAAGACTACTTTTTTTACCATTCCCGTTGGTGTACGCAATCTTTATGTTCTTGCCAGATTTGGTTACTTGGATATCATTAGCACGTATCATATCGACGTTGCTTTTTTTTACTACGTCATAGAATTTCTGATGGGATTTGCCTGGAATACAAAGATCCGTGTATAATTCTGTTATTTTGATATCAGGTATTTTTGATCGCAGATAGTGACTAAATTTAAGTGAGTACATGCAACATACTGATGAACAGTATCCTTTTTCCTCCCTGCCAACGCAATGAATAAGTGCTACTGACTGTGGAGCCTTACCGTTTTTAAGGACCAGTTTTCCTTCAGTCGGACCATTTGAAGCGTATAATCGTTCAAATTCAAAAGCGGTATACACATCATCAATTTTGCCATAACCAAGCTGGGAGATTTGTTTAGGGTTGAATAGGTCAAACCCTGTAGCAGCTAGTATCGCTCCTACGTTGAGCTCTAGTTTTTCGTCTTTCTGATTGAAATCAATCGCCTCAAACATACAGGCTTCTTGGCAGGCAGTGCATTTTTTGTTATCGGTAAATCGAACACAATGTTGAGTATCAATCAGTGGAACATTAGGAAGTGCGCCTGCACAGGGAACATATATTGCCTTACGTTCACTCAGGCCTTCCTCAAACTCGTTTTTTAAACTCACCGGACACGGTTCAAAACACGCGTTGCATCCGATACAATTCTCCATGTTTACATATCGTGCTTTTTTATTGATAGTGACCGTAAATTTACCTGGAGGCCCAGTGATTTTTGAAATTTCAGCAAGTGTGATCAGATTAATATTATCATCTTGAAGTAATTCTTGTTGTCTTGGAGCAACCATGCATGTCGAACATTCCATGTTGGAAAACACTTCTTCGAATTTTATGACGGTGCCCCCAGTAATAGAAGTTTTTTCAACGAGATGCACTTTCCTATCGGCTTTAGATAGAAGCAAGCTTGCTTCAATTCCGGCTATACCTGCCCCAATTACAAGCACATCAGTGTACGCGTCTTTTTCTTTCATGCTCTCAACTTCATTTTAGATAGAGGTTTTTTCTCTGAGGGGATTGGGCCCCATTTTTCGTATTTTTTCATTAAATTCGTTTACCACTTCTGCAAAACGCTGTCCTTCTGAGGCAGAAATCCATGACAACCGAAGACGATCAGACTCCAACCCCAGGCTTTCAACCACTTTTTTTAACACCGCAAACCGCCTACGTGCATAGTAATTCCCCTCATCATAGTGGCAGTCACCCGGGTGACACCCGGCTATAAGAACACCATCTGAGCCTCGAAGAAACGCCGTCGTAACAAGCACAGGGTCAATTCTACTTGAACACATTACGCGTATTGGAGTGAGCGAAGAAGACACCTTTAATTTACTAGTCCCTGCGAGATCAGCACCTGCGTAAGAACACCAATTACATAGAAATCCTACGATACGTGGGTTAAACGTTTTTGTCATATTTTACCATCCTAAGATAAAATATTCTATTTTCGTTCTGAATATTATGCCTGGTTTGCTGTTTTATGATACTTATATCTAGAATTGTATTTGCGCTTTGAATTTCCCGCCGCCTTCATCTGCACAGACTAACAGCGTTTTATTCATTCTGCTGCACCAAGCTTTTATATCATCTGGGAAGGAATGACAATCAGCTAATACCTCAAGCATGTCGCCGGGTTGTAGTTCTTTTGATTTAGCCGCGACTTTGAGTATTGGCTGTGGACATTTCAACCCCAGTGTGTCTAGTGTGTGTGTTGTCATATTATTTTTCACCTCCATAATTTAAAATGAAAACGTTATCTGGGCATCATTTATATCTGCCATAAATGAGGTTGCCCCTACAATTTCTATGCCGTCTCTAAATTCCTCTTTTTTCATATCCTTAGCTTCAAGGGCAAGTTCGCAGAGAAGCATTCGTCCGCCAAGAGAGTGAAGCCCTTCCACGAGTTCCTTCATATCTGGCATTCCTTTTGATTTAATTTTCTCCAGTTCACCTTTTCGTAAGGCCGGTGCAGCTCCTGGAGTAAAAAATAAGACGACTTCATCTCCAGAGGCAACTGCGCTTGAACCCAAGATAAAGGTTGGATAAAGATTCTTTGGTTCTGAACCATTACATACAATTGCTACTTTTTTACTCATAAACATTCCCCTGGTAGGGATATTTCATACTGTATATAATGGTTATGGTTTTTTATTCATCTATACTAAATCTGACACATAGAAACGTACATTATGAAACTTTTAACATTCATTTTGAATAACACAAAAACAGTGTTTAAGAGAGAGGTAATGTTTATTCTTGCTTAGCCTCAGGTTGAGGATATTTTTGAACTGAAGATGAATCGAAGGTTGAAAGAAAAACATTTTTTGTCAGTTTCAATGAATCTTTGGGGCATATCTCTTCGCACAGTCCACAAAAACAGCATTTCCCAATATCTATCTTCGGGTAAGTTTTAGGGTATTTATCTTTGTGCTCATTTGATACCACGACCATTTCGATAGCTCTATTAGGGCATATTTTAGCACAGAGCCCACAGCTGATACATTTTTCTATATCATATACATGTTCCCCTCTGTATCGTTGAGGTATGGGAATTGATTCATGAGGGAATCTAACCGTCATAGGTTTTGAAAACAAATTTTGTAACACTTTTGGAAATATCCTTAATTTCATTATATCACCGGTCCATATCCGCAGGGCAGATGTTTAAACTCCAATAAATTGCTGGGATATCCGCTATCTGTGCTCCCCTTAGCAGATGTTCAAGTGTTGGGATCATATGAAGAAAATCAGGTCCTCTGATTTTACATCTATACGGCCAGTTTTTTCCATTGCTCACCATATAGAACGCTGCTTCTCCTCGTGAAACTTCATTACGTATATAGACCTCACCAGACGGAATGCTGCCCGTGATTTTTGGTTTTTTGCATTGTGGTGCAACTACCTCTCCCGTAGGTAAATTGTTTAAAGCCTGCTTAACCATTGCAATTGACTCCTTCATCTCCGCTATACCAACACAATATCGCGCATAAGCATCTCCATCTGATCTTGTTGGTACCTGAAAATCTAGGCGATCATAAACCTCATAGGGGTCTTCTTTTCTAACATCTGTTTTCATGCCTGAGGCTCTTAAAACAGGTCCTGTTACACCTAACGATACAGCATCCTTTGTGTGTAAAATACCAACACCTTTTGCTCTTGCATCCATCGCAGGATTTTCTATTTCTGCTAGTTTTATTATATCATCCATTTTGGCTAAAACCTTACGTATTTTACTCTTGGCATCATCAGGGAAATCTCTTCTCACGCCACCAGGGCAGATATATCCTGCAGGATATACTCTCCCACCAGTTATTAGTTCAAATAAGTCTAAAATATAATCTCTGTATCCAAATGCCATTTTAAATCCAGTGTCAAAACCAATACCTTTAGAAAACACTCCATACCATATTATATGAGATTGGATTCTGGAGAGCTCAGCCATTATTACACGAATGTATTGCGCTCGTTCGGGAATCTCAAACCCCATTAATTCATCAACAGATTCAGCATGTGCAAGATTCCAGTTTAATGGTTCAAGAACACAGAGACGATCTGATAAAACAGCGTTTTGTATTGGTGTTCTATATTCCATGAGCTTCTCAAAGCCCCGATGAAGGTAACCAGGATCCGCTCTAGCTTCCACCACGATTTCTCCTTTGACTTTTAACTTGACACCAAAGTTTCCAGATCCGGGATGTGCAGGACCAAAATATAAATCATAATCTGCGTTTTTTGGAGCGGGATTCATCTGGTCAATCATAATAAGGCACCTCCCGTTCATTTTCTTTGCTATAGTACTCTTTTCTTACAAAATCTCTCCAGTCAAAATCTTTTCTGAACGGAGGAGTAGTATTCCATTCCTCAAGAAAAAGAGGAGCTAAATCGTGATTTCCTTCAAATACTACTCCAAAGAGTTCGTGAAGTTCTCGCTCATGTATTTGCGCACTTTCATGCCAGATAGAAGATACTGATGGAATCTTTGGATTTCGTCTACTAATATTTGTTTTAATAGTAAGCAGGATTTTATCAGTGTACGACCATAGATGATATGTTAGCTCGAAGTTTCCTTTTTCAAGCCAATCAGTTACCGATATTGCTGAAAGATGAATGAAGCCCTGATCTTTTATCCAGCTACAAAGCTCAAGTAATTGAGTATTATCTGCATGTATCCAAACCCTTCGATCCCGCTGAATTTCGCCATCAATCTTAAACATATTTTTAATGTTATTCAGCAAAACTTTCTCGTTTTGACTCATGTTACTCTAGCTCCTTAACATGCTGAAATATTTTTTCACATGCTTCAAATACTGCTTCTGGTCTCGGAGGACAACCGGGGATGTACATTGTGACGGGTAAATAATCATCTAATCTCTTAATGGTGTTATACGAATCCCAGTACATTCCTCCTGTCATAGTACAGGATCCTAAAGCAAGTACCACTCGAGGTTCCGCCATCTGGTCATATACTCTTTTCGCACGTTTGATAGATTTAAGGGTTTGATATCCTGCGATAAACAAAACATCTGCATGCCTTGGTGTTCCAACAATAATCATACCAAAACGTTCCATATCCCATCTTGAACCAACAAGTGGAACTAACTCGGCAAATCCACAGGAATTAAACCAGTTAAAAATCCAAATAGCTTTTATCAGCTTCCGCATTGTTTTGGCCTTTTCTGATCTTTTGACCATCGGTTTCATCCATCCAATAGTTCACACTGCTAATTCACAACAGTTCAGGTTGACGAAATCAGTAGTAACAGATGTTCTTATACCCCTGTTGAACCAGGCCAATATTCAAAATGTATATAATTGTTGTGGTTTTTTATTCAAATTGAATAGAATAGAGGTAAAATAGAGATATACCCTTGACTAAACACCATACGTCCCAAATCTCCTAAAATTATAATCTTAAGAAATAACACCAAGATTAAGATTTGATTAAAAATGAAACATTTATGTATTCATATTGCATAATAACGATAATGAAAAAAATCGATACCGTAGACAAAGAGATAATTAAACTCATCAACAACGACTGGCAACAAGGAGCAACCCAAATCGGACGGAAAGTAGGATTGTCACATACCGCAGTCAGATCACGGATACAAAACCTAACAAAAGAACACGTCAAAGTCACCTGTAATGTGAACATAGAAAAATTAGGGTTCAAACTATTTCTTCTTTGCCTAGACGCGCGAGTAAAAAATGAGGTGGTCAAACGCATCAAATGCTGCCCAAAAATAATCGACTATTATAACACCTATGGTGAGTATAATTTTATCATGCTCGCGCTTGCGGAGAACACTGAAACAATGGAATCCATGATCGAGCATTGTTTCTCGTTTGACTGTGCAGATATCACCCGATACACGGTAATCCCGATAATTAACTCTTCAAACATGTATTATCCGATACACTTTTTATCAGAAAATGATAAAAAAACAAGACAGTGTGATTTCAAAACCGATTGCCCTGACTGCGATTCATTTAAAAATGATAGATGTGTCGGATGCCCTCTTCATAAAGGCTATAAAGGGATACTATGATTTAACCTGGCAGTTCTCTTTTATCACGAAAAAAAAAAATCTCCTCTTTTTAGAAAGGTTTTTTTAATTCATGGTTATTTCACCACAAACATGCGTGTGTGCGTCGCAGGAACCTTTAACATCTTACATAAAGGTCACAAAAAACTTTTGGAAAAAGCATATCAAACGGCGGGTAAAAATGGTTCAGTTTTCATTGGTGTAACCAAAGGTGAAATCCTGGATTCTAAACCCTTTGTGAAATCTTTTACAAAACGGGTATGCGCTATCAGAGACCACGTGGCTCAAAACTATACTACAACCACCGTTATTACCTCAATATATGATAAATATGGTCCTACCCTGGATGAAGATTTTGATGCGATAATTGTCACACCTGACACTATTGCTACTGCTAAGGAGATTAACAAAATACGAGTTAAAAAATATAGAAAACCACTTGAGATAATACAAATACCGCTAGTGGTAGCAGAAGATAACAAACCAATTAGCTCAACCCGGATACATAACAGGGAAATCGATGAGGAAGGACATATTTTGAATCACCCCTAATCAAAGCTCCAAAAAAAGAAAAAGATATCGTAGGAGTGTAATCGAAAGCTAACTCATTTATGTTCCACAGAGTACCCCGCACAAACCAAGTTGTTCTTTCAACTTATAGCTGTTTGGAAACCATTTCAGCTGCCTTAATAATTGGATATGCAGTGGGTGGTGCAGTCACCAAGGGATGCGTGCCGATCTGTGCAGTTAACAACGAGTTAATAGTCATTTTATTTTGTAACGCCAGACCAAGAATATTGGTTAGCTCCCCCACACTAGGCCCACCAATCGCGGATCCACCAAGGATAATACCTGAGTCTCTTGCAACCACTAATTTTACCATTTGCTTATTAGTACCAGGTAGCGTTCCAGGATGCTTATCAATTCCCTCAAAACTACCGGTTACAACATCAAATCCTTCGTTACGGGCGACATCCTCGGTAAGCCCAGCGATTCCAAAACCCGTATCTCCCAGAGCCGTTGAAAAAATCGCGATGGTGCCACCAAAGGTTTTCACAGCTGAAAGTTTATACAGGCTCATACCGGCGATACGTGCCTCAGCACATGCGGTAGATGCTAGCATAATCCCACAGGTTTTCCGTGTGATAAAATCTCGTTTTTCCGCGCAATCTCCAACAGCGAATATATCTGGATTCTCTGTTCGCATATATTCATCTACCTTGATGAAACCTTTATCATTAAGAGGCAGTCCTGCAGATTTTGCCAGCATAGTGTTAGGATAGTATCCCATCGCTAGGATAACTGCATCAGCTGTAACTGTTTCTCCATTATCAAGGAGAACACCGGTGGCTTTACTGTTCCCAAGTATTTCTTTTACCCCGGTTCCATTTTTAATTGTTACACCGCGATCTTTCAGTGTCTTTTCAGCTTCAACTGCTAACTCTTCATCAAACGCAAGGGATAAAACGTGAGGTAATATCTCAACAATGGTTACGTCCTTACCCTGTTTATTCAATTCATCAGACACTTCAACACCAATAAAGCCTCCACCGATCGTCACAATGCTCTTACAGTTTTTAAGTTTTGATAGAACCGTATCAAGATATTCCTTGTTTTTTGGGATGGTAAATACATTGTCTTTATCTGTACCCTTTAGCCATCGTGGCACTTTCGCTGAAGAACCTGTGGCAAAGACAAGTTTATCAAAACCGATTATGGTTCCATCAGCGGTTTTACAGGTTTTTTTCTCACAATCTATGTTGGTCACTTCATCAATTTTGATTGAAACGCCTGCTTTTTCTAAACCTGCATCTGGGATAAGATTTTTTTCAGTGCTACCTAAAGATCCAAAAATGTATGGTATACCACAGGGGACAACCACTTGTTTCTCCTTACGAATTAACATAAATGATTTATCCGTATACGTGGATTTCCCAGTCATTGCTGTGACAATACCTGAAGCGCTACCACCAATAATCAATACGTCTTTTTTATCCATGATTCAACCCCATTTCAAATAGTATATTAGCAGGCAGGGTAATCCGTGAACACATCTTAAATATTTCTAGAAAAACTAATACCTTGTACGACTCTGAACCTCCAGTTTTTCTTAGTTTTTATTTTCAATTAATTCAAAGCATATTTATATGATATATTTGTTAGAACGTTGCAGAACGCACCAAATCTTACTGAATCATCGATAATCAAGGTATTTTGATACAATGGTACAGGAAATTTTTAAACAGCGAGTAGGTAGAACACCTCTTGTCAGAGCGAAAAAACTTGAAAAGCATCTTGGTATTTCCAAAATATATCTCAAGCTTGAGGGAAATAATCCATCTGGACACCGGGAGGATCGGTTGGCGTATCTGATTATACGAGATGCGCTTACTCGAGGAAAACATACTATATGTATGGCAACCTATGGGACCATCGGCGGGTCATTATCCTATCTTTCACAATTTTTTGACATAAAATGTGTGTTTTACATACCTGAGAAAACATCTATACGCAGGCGAAAACTTCTTGAAAACGATCATGTAGAAATTCGCACGTATGGCAGGTCATATAATCAATGTGTAGAAGAAAGCAGGAGAATCGCTAAAAAAAACAACTGGTATAATGCTAATTATGGTCTTGCTAACAGCATTATCAACATGTATGCGTTCTCCTATATCGCCAAAGAGATAACCCAGCAACTCAAAGAAACTCTCGATACCGTGTTTTGTCAGACTTTTGATGGCTCTGCAATATCCGGTCTCCATATGGGATTCAAACAACTGTGGGTCACTGAAGACATTGAGCGACTACCTCAGCTTTGGACGGCAAGTACCTCCCATGGCAACGCAATCATTGAATCATTCAAACAAGGTGAACATCATCTCATCAGATTGAAACAAAAAGATATCAAAAAAACACGGTACAGCAAATACACGGTGAATTGGTATTGCCAGAACGGGCAAAACGCGTTAAATGCGCTGTATGACACATATGGTAAAGCATTAGGAGTAACTGATGAAGAGCTGGTTGAATACACAAAACAATTTAAAACAATTGAAAAAATCAAATTCACCAGACAAAACGGGTACGCAATCGCTGGTTTTATGAAAGCAGCAGAAAATAATCTGCTCCCCGCGGGTAATCATGTCATTATACTTGATGATGGGAAAATTCATTTAGACATTCAAATTCTAAAAAAAAGGGATCTTAATATATCGTATAAAAAATTCCTTGAGAGGCTTGATGAATGGCTCGTTGAATTTACCGACCCTATGGATGAGTTGAAAGAAGCAGTTGAAAACGCGTTTACCGATGGGTATGTTCTTGGCGCATACGATCGAGGAGTCTTAGTTGGCATTGCTATTTTATCTCGGAGTAACTTTGATACGTTCTTTCCAAAATATCACTTATCATATATTGCCACAAAGAAAACTGCGAAAGGAAAAGGCATCGCAAGTGAGCTACTTCGCACGGCTATTCAAGTGTCAAATGGTGAGCTTTCGTTACATGTTGAAACTAATAACAAAAAAGCTATACGGTTATACGAGAAAATGGGGTTAAGAAAAAAATATTATCGGATGATTTATGCCGGAGCAGAACATGAATCCCAACTATGAAACACTTACTCCTGAGGAGATACTTGATTTAATTTCGCTGACAAAAAAACTGATACAGATACCCAGCTCAGTTAATGATGGAGATGAAATTTACAGTTTTGTTGAAGCGTATCTCAAAGAATGCGAGCTTCCTGTGTGTCGGCAGTCTATCTGCAACCCGTATCTTGAATATCAGGATTATGAGAATCTCTATGTGAAGCTCGGTAATGGTAAAGGACCAAAAATTATGCTTAATGGTCATCTTGACACGGTTGGCGTGGAACACCCTGAACACTGGATGCATCCGCCTTTCGAAGGGGTTGAGGAAAATGGATGTATTTACGGGCGCGGAGCAGCAGATATGAAGGCAGGATGTGCTGCATCGATTATCGCGTTACTCGCGTTATGCCGACGGGTGAAGAACATAAATGGTGAGCTTTTCTTAAGTTGTGTATTTGGGGAAGAGGCACCGTTTTCTCTGGGTACGGACACTTTGTTACGAGAGCATAATTTTGATGAGTATGATTTGATTATTATAACTGAACCCTCACCGCTGTTATCCATCAATGATTATTGTTACACACATGATAAAATCCATAAAACAAAATTTCCGGTGACTATAGTTGGAGCGGAGGGGCGTATTGTATTAGAGCTTGAGTTTCAGGGTAAAGCGGCACATGCGTCACATCCCTCGCTTGGGGTTAACGCGCTTCATGATGCTGCGACGTTAATATCTGAGCTTGCACGTTTTGATATTTTCACGAACATCAAACGAGGGCGAGGGCATTACGTGGTATTGAATATAGAAGGAGGAGATCCGACGTTCACGGTACCCGAGTACTGCCGGCTGATGATTAACAGGCAGGTAATGCTTGGTGAAAGCCCGAGAACAGTGGTCACTGAGATCGAAAAAATCGTAGAGGCATTACATCTTAAATCAAAGGTCAAAATATACAAACAACACTCCCCTGATCCCTTGTTAGAATATCAGCCGTATGTTAATGAAGAAAGCCCCTATATTGATACGTTCATTGAAACATTATGTAATGTGAATCATTGTGAGCAACCGCAGCTGAGCTATTTAGATGATGCATGTCATTGTAGATTTGTTACCAAAAGTGTCGGTGATTTTAATTTGTTTGGCACACGTACTAAAGCACCGACAATCATTTTTGGCCCAGGTGGTGGAAATATTCATGCTCCAAATGAATACGTGAATAAAGACGAAATTATCACTACAGCTAATTATTTGTTTGCATTTCTACAGAAGGTTTTTACATGAGTGAATATCCGCGGCTGAATATTGATGTATCAAAAATTCAGCATAATACGCGTACGATTATTGATCTAGCTAATAAGGTCGATATCAACGTAACTGGTGTTACCAAAGCAACATGTGGTGATCCACGGGTTGCAGGTGCAATGATTAAAGGAGGTGTCTGTTCGTTAGCTGATTCGCGAGTATCTAATATCAAGCGTATTAGGCAGGTGCATCCCAAGGTATCTTGTATGCTGTTACGTACTCCGATGCTCAGCGATATTGCTAGCACTGTGAAGCATGCTGATATTTCATTAAATTCTGATGCGCAGGTGATTACCGCGCTTGGTGAAGCTGCGACACGCATGAACCAGGTGCACAATGTGGTCATCATGGTTGAAATGGGTGATCTCCGAGAGGGGGTTCCAAAAGATCAGGTTGCAGAAGTGGTCAACACCGCGATACATCAAAACGGTGTAAATCTGCAGGGTATCGGTATGAATCTTGCATGTTTCGGCGGCGTAGTACCTACTTTTGAAAAAATACAGGAGTTTACATCATTAGTTACTGATCTTGAAGCAAAATATAACATCTCATTTGATATCGTGAGTGGAGGGAATTCTGCTAACATTCCATTGTTAGTAAATGCCCCAAAGAAAACAAAAATCAATCATTTACGCATCGGTGAAGGGATTCTACTGGGACGTGAAACGGTTAATCGAACAGCAATCCCGCATACGTATCAGGATGCCTTTATAGTGGAAGCGGAACTCATTGAGCAGTACACAAAAGCCTCAGTGCCCTCCGGCGAGATTTCACAGGATGCATTTGGTCACACGCCCTCGTTTAAGGACCGCGGGGATATCACCAGGGGTATCGTGGCACTCGGCCGGCAGGATACCATTATCGAAGATCTCATGCCTTTGGATTCCTCTGTGTCTATTTTAGGGGGCAGCAGTGATCATGTGCTCTTGCATATGAAAAAAAACTCGTATAACGTAGGAGATATCATACAGTTTACCATGAAATATGGTGCACTAGTACATTTATGTACGAGCAGATACGTGAAAAAAAGGTATACATCCTAGCACACACGGAACTTAAATATGTCTAGTTTCTCGTAGCGTTTTTTAGAATAGATGTTGGATCGATTAACCCTGGTGGCAGATCCGTAGCAAACCAGTTACCTCCCAGATACGACGGTGTGTTTTTTGGTTTAGAGCGATATATCTCAAAATGCAACATGCTTAGATTGGTATTTTTTGCAAGTCGTTGGATATACCTTGGGCTCTGTGTATCAATTTTATCTGGATTTAGCACTTGACCGACATGACCAATAAGCTCACCTGCAGCGACCCGAGTATCGTGGTGTACTACTACATCATGTAACTCTGCATATCGACAATACAAGTCCAAATCATGTTGTATAATAACCTGGTATGTTGCATTCCAGTATGACACCTGCTTGGGCGAGGTGAACAGGTCCACTGACAGCACACGCCCTGGTGCCATAGCTATTACATCACTTCCTTTCGGGGCATAAATATCGACACCACAATGCACTCGATCCCCACGGTTTTCTAAAAAACCACCCGCCTTCTTTGCAGCAGGGATCTCTTGCTGTCTCACGTTTACTACGGGCCATCGGAAAGACATCTCAAATCACGTGACTTATCCGTCTATATCCGCTAGGTATCAGCGGCTTTGCACGTAAAATAGTTTTTGCATGTGAATTCAAGTTATTTTAAAAGATAGTATCTAAACGTCGAAGTTCTAACAGTCTGACGTAAAAGTAACATTTTTCGACATAAAGCAATTAACTGAGTCACGTGCATTATTCGAACCTGAAGTACTCATTGGATAAAATGAATGTTTAAATAGGTAAACCTACTTTGTTAAATAGTATGCGGCAGATAAAAAGTAAGATACTGTGTATTTTTTTGCTGGTTCTTCTTACAGGTACTTCATTTGGCTCTACGGGTTTACCTTCATCTGAGAGCACCGATAACAACAGCAGTACAGACCGTGGTCTTTCAGATCCGATGGATTCACCCTGGCCGATGTATTGTCATGATGTACGTCATACCGGTCGAAGTCCGTATAGCACAGCAGGAAATCCTGGAACCGAGAAATGGCGATACAAATTAGATACAGACGGTTATTTTGCATATTTTGCTCCGATTATAGATGATGAAGGCATAAGTTATGTGCACCGAGGTGATCTTTATGCCATTTATCCTAATGGGACGTTGAAATGGCGGACAGATTTACCATATTGGTCGGAATCAACCCCTGCTATTGATGAAAATGGAATTATTTACACAGGATTTTATGGTGGGCCCCCTGATCTTCTATATGCGATATATTCCAGTAATGGCTCGAAAAAATGGAAATATAGATGTAGTGGTGATCTTGATTCATCACCGGCTATTGGCAAGGATGGGACCGTGTATTTTGGTGATTGGGGTCATAGATTCCATGCGGTGTATCCGAATGGTACTGCGAAATGGGTTTTTAAAGCAGGACACATCATTACATCGTCACCGGCGATAGGCGATGATGGCACCATCTATTTCGGCTCTCATGATACGTATTTCTATGCGCTTAACCCGAATGGAACCGTCAAATGGAAATACCGCTCCGGTGAATGGAATCATGCATCTCCATCCATCGGTGACAATGGTATCGTATACTGCGGGCTTGGCGATGGATACTTGTATGCGTTTTACCCGAACAACGGCTCGGTGAAATGGAAAACCAAGTTGGGACCGAGCTGGACCAGCCCGGTTATCGACTCCGCGGGTACCTTGTATCTGGGTACGTTTAAACAACGGTTCTACGCGGTCAACTCAGCGGACGGCTCGGTGAAATGGTCGTATCAAGCACCGGGTCGCATCTGGTTTGGTAACGCAGCAACACTATCTGCTGATGGCACCGTGTATTTTTGCACCACCACCATGGATGGAGGAACCGGGGCGTTCATCGCACTTGACACCACAGATGGAAGTGAACAGTTCCGTATCAGCGGCGATGGTTTTTTGTATGAATCATCCCCAGCGATCGGATCTGATGGTACTGTTTACGTTGGCTCTTATCGAAGGTGGGATGAGTATGGGTATCTGCATGCGTATGGGACTCAAGATTCCAATGAGCCACCAGCGCCACCAGTAATTGAAGGACCTGATGAAGGGTGGTTGCGTACGGGTATTGGTTTTAATGTCACCGCGGTTGATCCGGATAACAACCCGTTGGTGTATTACGTTGACTGGGGAGATGGTGAGGTCACCGAGTGGTTTGGCGACCCGTATCCCTCAGGTGATACCGCTCGTGTATCCCATGTATTTGATGAGAAAGGCGCATACACGGTGCGGATGAAAGCAAAAGATACTTTTGATGCGGAGAGCACCTGGGCGGAATGGACGATTACTATTGGTGGTCCACGGGTGTGGATTAATGATCTCCGCGGGGGTATCGGGATCAAAGCAGTGATTGAAAATGTCGAAGGTGAACCAGTGCATGATATTAATTGGACGATGACGTTTGATGACGCGTTTTTCCTGAATGTTTTGCTGCTGCCGTTGTTTAGAAAACGCTCAGGTACAATAACATCTATTGATGGCAGCGGATTAGGGAAAATTAAAAGAACCCGGGTGTTGGTCTTTGGTTTTGGGTTATATGATGTTACGGTTACCGCGGGTATGGCCACCAGAGAAGAACGAGTGATTATACTCGGCCCGGTTGTATTAGCATATGCCGAACGATAACTTTAGGATTGGGCATATACGGCAGATTCACGATAGCGGGATGATGGCGAGATTTCGTAATTAGTAATCAGTTTACATTAAAGCAGACATCATTCATACAAAACATATGAACCAAAGCAAGAGGGTTCTACACCAATAGG
>CAZRMY010000022.1:0-2020 GCA_964601295.1 uncultured Thermoplasmatales archaeon
GATGTTGAAAATGCGTATAATGTTTCTGATGAGCATAAAATAGAATTGACCTATAAAGCTGGAGAGATGATTGCCATTAGAGAGGATGTTTTTGAAGAAGTTGAAAAAAATAAATGGTGGCAGATATTCAAAAGTAAAAATAAAACAGTTGCCATATATTTTAAGGAAGATCAAAAGAAATTATCTGATCTTTTTGAAAAACTTAAAAATGATAAAGCAATTATTTACTTATTTAATTGGGGAAAGAATGAACTTAAAGCTTCAGAATATGGCTATGACAATATCAGAATAAAAGACATTCCTCAACCGATAATAGATGTATATAAGGAGATAAACAGGTTATAAAATGGAAATCATATTAAAGCCATTTCAGGAAAGAGCACTTGCGAAATTAAGAAAGCAGTTTTTAGAATTGTGGAAAACTGAAAATCGAAGATTGCCTCTAATTTTTAAATCGCCGACAGGTAGCGGTAAAACTATTATGATGGCTCAATTTCTTAAGGACTTAGCTGGAGATCCTCAGTTTGATGCAGATAAAGCTTTCTTATGGGTGAGTTTTAGTGAAGATTCATATTTACAAAGTAAGAATAAACTTTATGATTATTATGATGGAGCAGGAGAAATAAATTTATTAGATTTAAACGATTTGAACAGGAAAAAATTAGAGAAAAATAATGTTTTCTTTATCAATTGGCAAAAAGTTAAAGCTTCAACAAAAGAGGGAAGAAAATTAAGAAGAGAAACTGAAAGAACAGAATTTGATAAAGGAATTTTTGATGAATTCATCATCAGAACACAAAAAGAAGGCAGAGATTTAGTTTTAATTATTGATGAAGCACATAGAGATAGCGATACAGAATTAGCGAATGAAATCTTTGAATTAGCTGATCCGAGAATTATTCTTAGAATTACAGCCACGCCAAGAAATATACCAAATGCTGAAAAAGTGCAAAACAAAGAAGCCGGTTATGTTGGTGTTAAAAGGGAAGAAGTAGTTGATGCTGGTTTAATCAAAGAAAAAATTGTTACTCAAACAAAAGAAGATTTAGATAAAGTTTCCAAAAAAGAGATAGATCAAGATAATCTTCTCTTAGAGTTGGCACATCATCAAAGGAAGAACGTAATAAAACATTATAAAAAATTAGGAATTGAAAGTATTAATCCTCTTGTTTTGATTCAATTGCCAAATGATGATAAAGCAAGAAAAGAAACATTGGATAAATCTAAAGAAGAGATTGTTAAGGAATTTCTTAGAGCAAAAGGAGTTAAAGACCATGAAATGGCTGTTTGGCTTTCTGAAAAAAAGGAGAATTTAGAGGAAGTTGAAAAGGATGATTCAGATATTAACTTCTTAATCTTCAAACAAGCTGCCGCGACTGGATGGGATTGTCCAAGAGCACATATTTTGGTAATGTTTAGAGAAATCAAAAACCCAACATTCCACACTCAAACAGTAGGAAGAATTTTAAGAATGCCCGAAGCAAAACATTATGAAATTCCAGATTTAAACATCGGTTATCTTTACACAAATTATGCAAGAAATCAGATACAAATGCCTGATAATGGGCAAGGCAAAAATAAGGCTTTCATATATCAAAGTAAGAGAAAAGAAGAAATTAAGCCAATAATTCTTGAATCTACTCATTTAAGCAGAGTAGATTATAACGATTTAGGTATGAATTTCCAGTTTACTTTTGAAAAAGTCGCTGATAAATATTTTGGAACAAAAGAGGGTTTTATTGGAGATAATCTTAAGAAATTAAGATCCAAAGGAATTGAAACAGGAAAACCAGAAATCCCACATAAACTAATTGTGGATGCTGACCATTGATTGTGATTTTGTTGTCACACCATTTCTTCCCATCATCATCCCACGTCCACACACTATAATAAAACGTCACACCAGCAACAAGACCCGTATCATTTACGTAAGTGTTTGTAGTGTTATCCACTAGCGATCCTGAGGATCTGTCCGCCGGGTAGTCTGCGCTCCCAGACGCGTTACGTCGCACCATCGTAT
>CAZRMY010000022.1:2030-19897 GCA_964601295.1 uncultured Thermoplasmatales archaeon
ACCCAGGTGCTACCATTAGAAGCCGCAAGACCACTGGGATCACCCGGGTTCGTCCACGCATCCAAAGTATCAAAGGTATCATTCCAATTACCCACACCGTTTTCTATCCCCCAGCTGAACGCGCTGAAATAGTAATGTGTACCGGGGTTTAGGCTGGTTGTGCTGTCGGTTGTGCTTGTTCCATTGTAAGTGTTATTTCCAGTGCTTATGGTCGCAGGGTTCGTACTGGTATCCCATTGTATGCGTGTATAATTCTCTGCTCCGCTGCCAACCGTGGCATTCGTCCAACTATAACTCAGACTCGTATTCGTTGAACCTGACTCCACTAAACCCGTGACCGCCGGTGGCTTCGTAAAAAACGAAAGCTCACTGCCAGTCGCAAAACCCACCGAGTTGTTCGCCCATGCCTGAAAATAATACAAATCACCAGACGTTAAACTACCGTTGTTATTACTAAATTCAGAGCGATTAGCCGTCTCACCCACCGTGAAATTTTCACTGTAACTTCCGCTGCTAGTGCCAAAACGAAAACCACACCACGTATCCGCAGAGCCATTACTCTGGAGAAATCCCCAGAGTGTTGCATTGGTCTCCTCAACACCGGTGCTCGCATTGGTTGTTACCACAGGGATACTCACAGCGGTGGTCACCGTAAAATTACTCGTAAAATACTCAAACCGTTTAATCCACCAATCAGCATTTGATGATCCATTTAAATTCTTTCCAGAACCAACAATATACATGTTATTCTTTGAATCATTTGTAATACAATATGCTGTATCTGTTGAACTTTTTGCATCAAAGGTTGTATTCCAGGATTCATCACTGATTCCAGAAGAATTAAATCTTTTTATCCACCAATCATTACCAGTAGAACCATTCAAATCAGATCCATCTCCTACCACAAACACGTTATCATTAAAGTCAACCGCAACCGAATACGCAGAATCGCCAGAGCCGGTACCATCAAAACTCTTATTCCACATCCGATTACCCGATGAATCAAACTTCATCACCCACCAATCATGAGAGGTGGCGCCTTTTAAAGCATAACCACTTCCTACAACAACCACATTATCATCCGAGTCAACCGCAACCGACCGAGCATAATCAGAGTCCCCTGTAGCATCAAACGTTTTATTCCACACCCGATTACCCGATGAATCAAACTTCATCACCCACCAATCATCGTCGGATGAGGACCCATTCAAATCATGTCCAGTTCCCACGACAATCACATCATCATTTGAATCGACCGTAACTGAGTAAGCACGATCGTGATTTCCGGTGCCATCAAACGTTTTATTCCACACCCGGTTACCCGATGAATCAAACTTCATCACCCACCAATCATTACCAGTAGAACCATTCAAACCATTTCCAAATCCTACCACAAACACGTTATCACTCGAGTCAACCGCAACAGATTGAGCAGAATCAGAAGCCCCCGTCCCATCAAAACTCTTATTCCACACCTGACTACCCGATGAATCAAACTTCATCACCCACCAATCAAGTCTGGTGGAGCCATTCAAATCATATCCATCTCCTACCACAAACACGTTATCACTCGAGTCAACCGCAACCGATCGAGCATAGTCGCTTTGCCCGTTTCCATCAAAACTCTTATTCCACACCCGGTTACCCGATGAATCAAACTTCATCACCCACCAATCATTACCAGTAGAACCATTCAAACCATTTCCAAATCCTACCACAAACACGTTATCACTCGAGTCAACCGCAACAGATTGAGCATAATCTGCGGAGCCAGTGGCATCAAAGCTCTTATTCCAACTACTTGTATTCTCAAATATATAACTACAGTGACCCGCAGTATCACATACCTTTGCAAACCACGATGAACTCAAGCTTGCCGTCATAGATGCAGTAATACTCTGCGGAGAACTTGTAATAGTAACATTAGACGAATTAGCCAGACAACTATCACGACTAGTATACCTAACACTATCAAGATTACTCAAATTACTCGCAATCAAAAGCACCACCGTACTACCTATATCAGCATCCACCCACCCCGTAAACGTCACCGTATCACCCGAGGAATAACTACTGGCATCGGTACTACAATTAATCAACCGTAACGGCTTAGTAGCGCTAGTGGTATCATCATATGTATCAGACCATTGATTCACTGTAGTTCCATCATACGTCCAATTAGCAAACGACCATGCCCGATAATAATACCGAGTCTTCTGATCAAGACCGGTGTCATTATAACTACTCCCCGAACCATTATAAACCAGCGTTCCATCAGATCGATCAGAAGGAAAACCACCTGTTTTACGAACAATAAACGTCCGATTAGCCCCATTACCACCAGTCCACGTGAGATTAATCACCGTCTGATTATACGCTGTAGAGCTAAAACTAGATGGCGGATCTGGTTTCGTTAAAAACACCATTTCACTCCCGTTAGCAAAACATACCGAGTTGTTCGCCCATGCCTGATAGAAATAAATTTGCCCCTCAGGAAGACTCCCATTATTATTACTAAACTCAGACCGATTAACCGTTTCGCCCACCGTGAAATTCTCACTATACACTCCACTGCTGGTGCCAAACCGGAACCCACACCACGTATCTGCCGAGCCGTTACTTTGGAGAAATCCCCAAAGTGTTGCATTGGTCTCCTCAACACCGGTTGATGCATTAGTGGTAACCACTGGAGCTGTGGCAGCGGTAGGCCAGGTCCAATTGAGGTTTGTGGTGTTATAATATTTTACGACATCATTATCAGTGTATACAAACGCATAGCCTTCACTAGGACGGCAGGTGATATCATTGGGATAATAACTCCATATCAGATTTGGATATGATTGATGCGCATCGGTTACTGAGGTAAGATTGATGGGATCCAGCCAGTTTGCAGTGAAGTTTGTATAACGTATTTGATCATAACTTGAGATTTTTGCATGCCTACCCTCCCATACCACATGGACGGTATCATCGTTATCGATAGCTATACTAGGATATTGTTGGTTATAACTACTTTCATTGGTAAGGTTTACCGGGTTTGTCCATGTTGAAGTGTTTTTACTGTACCGTATTTGATAGTTGGAATTTCCCAATATTTTACCATGCCATACAACGTGTGGGACATCTGAACTGTCAACAGCAATACACGGGCTACTCTGTGTAGAATCTGTCCCAAGAAATATGGTGTCAACCGCACCCCAACTGGAGGTATGTTTTGTGTATTCAACGTAATATTTAGAAGAGATAGCTAAAACCTGACGGAGCCATACAACATGCAGGGTGTCAGTGCTGTCAATGACAAGCGACGGAGGTTGTGCCTGACCCGAGCCAGCAGAGATATTGTTTATAGGATTCCATGAAACTGACGAGTTCGTATATCGCACGTATTTGTTTGAGGTTGGAGGCCCGGGTGGAGTTCCAAACCATACAACATGCAGGATGTCATTGCTATCAATTGCAATCGCCGGGGAATATTGAGGAATACTGGAGTTAGTGGTTATGTTTTGTACTGTTCCCCAGCTACCAGATGTGTCGTTGATATAGCGTATTTGAGAATTAGGAGTACTGCCACTATGGCTACCTTTCCATACCACGTGGAGGTTATCATTGCTGTCACCAGCAATTACGGGATGTTCTTGATCGTAACTTGTCTCTGAGGTAAGCTGTGTTTCCGTCCAGGATTCACCGTTATCCGTAGATTTTGCGTAAAAAATGTTTTTAGCACCTCCCGATGTATAATAATAAACAGTGTGCAAATCACCATTTGAGGTACGTACTAGTCGTCTGCCGTTGTTTTTCTCTGTAGCAAGGGCAGTAGTATTTTCATCAACTATCCATGGTGGTCCAGTGGTAAAGCTAAAGGTGCTGTTTGTCCAATTCCCTGATCCCGCTGCGTCTGTTACATTTACACTCCACCAGTATTGCGTGTTAAACCCAGTTATGCCAGTTGGTGTTCTGCTATAGGTGCCATTTGATACATCGGTATCAGAGGGAAGCAGTTCACTCCAAGAGCCGGTTGCATTAGTGTAGAAATGCACGGTCATAAGATCACCTTCTGAATCATTGACTTGTGCTTGCAACGTTGGGTTTCGTTGATACCCGGTTTGTTGGTTGAAAGGATGTGGATTAGAGATAGTCGGCGGACTGTTAGCCACATCATAGTTGCATCGGGCATCAGCAGATGATGGCGCAGTTTCATCAGTTAACCCGTTTAACTTACCCATGCTGTAAAATTCATAGTAACCCGTACTGTTAGGGAAGGTGAAATCCCAGCTCCATGGGCTCGTTGAGTCAGGGTTGCTCGCATCACTCCAGCTCCTCCAGCTGCAGGCATCATACTCCCAGCGCATCTGCTCTTCATAGACACGGTTACGAGAGGTGCCAAAAGCACCTGATGTCGTACGTAATCTATCCCATCCACTTGATGAGGTATTATACGCCTCCCAATATGTATACAGCATTTCTGAAGCTCCGTTACTACCTGATATTACTCGTAACCGGATTGGGTCTTGATTCCAACAATCCGATGGAATTGACAGATTAGCATGACCGACTTCATCTTTTACATGCCACACGGATGTAGACAATGCGCCAGAGGGCTTAGTATAATTAACATATACCATTCCCGTACAACTAGTTGGCGCTCCACAACTAACATAGCCATGGGTACTCCAATCACCATCGTAAGTATTTCCACTATCTGTCCATGAGGCTCCATCGACAAAGGTTTCATTTGCTGTTTCTTGAGCGACCCATCGACTCCATGAGCTATTTGTTGCACTATACCGATAATACAATGTAACATTATCTAGACTGGTGTTACCCGTAGCGTTAATAGTTAATGGGGCGGTATTAATGGTATAGGGCGTAATGGTATCCACGGAGGTGTTAATGGTAACACTAAAAATACCACTTAACGGTTGAGTAAACTTACGAATAACCCAGTCACGATCTGTTGACCCATTAATATTAAACCCGTTACCAACAACAATGACATCATCATTTGAATCAGTGACCACCGAGTAAGCAATCGTATCAGGCTCAAACGTTGATCCAGCTCCATAATTAAACTGTTTGTTCCAATTTGTGGTATCTTCATCACCGTTAGAGTTAAAACGTTTTATCCACCAGTCTTGTACCGAGCCTGAAGCATTTAATTTATAGCCGGTACCAGCAACATAGATATGATCATTGGCGTCAACATCCAGATCATATGCTATATCAGCGTAATAAGAGGAACCACCTCCGCTATCAAACGTTTTATTCCATTGATCGGTGTCTTCGCTCCCGGTGGTATTAAATTTTTTTATCCACCAGTCGCGGTACCTGCTTGCATCCGTGTCATAGCGATTACCGGCGACATAAACATTATCAGCAGAGTCAACAGCAACAGAATATGCTGCAACGAGATTATTTGAATTATCCGCATCAGGACATGCAAAGGTCTTATTCCAATTGGTGGTATCTTCAACACCAGCAGAGTTGAACTTTTTAATCCACCACTCGTAACTGTCACTTGCCCCTGAAGCATTGGCACCATAGCCTACAACGTAGACATTCCCTTGGGAATCAAGTGCGACGGAGTGTGCCATATCAGCTGTATACGCCGTCATGCCCGCGGTAAATCCATTGCCCTTGAATGTTTTATTCCAATTCGTGGTATCTTCAGTACCGGAGCTGCCGAATTTTTTTATTTTCATATCTGCTCCTGTATCAGATTTGGCGCCTACCACAAAAAAACTATTATCACTAGTATTCAACGCTAGATCAATACCCTTCCACCCAGTTGATCCAAGTTTGGTGCTGATGTTGAACACTCGAGATCCAGTGGTGCCATCAAATTTCATAATATAACTATCCGTACTTCCGGATCTCCCCGCTACAATGGCATCGTCATTTGAGTCAACGATGACAGCATCTGCTGATTCGGTGCTGTCTCCAAGATGGTAGGTTTTATTCCAAAGGCGGCTGCCGGTGCTATTGAATTTCATAATCCACCAATCCTGCCCGGTTGATGAACTATTGAGTTTGGTGCCATATCCTACAACATACACATTGTCATTGGAATCAACCGCAGCATCCAGTGCTTCATCCTCCTCTGTTAGTTGATCATAGGTGATATTCCACAGTTGAGCAGTACTCGTAGAGGCCCCTCCACTGGTACATACTTTAGCAAACCAGTTAACCTGCGATTCTGCAGGGGTTACCATGGTAAATGAAATCTGTTGAGGCTGCGTGGCAATTGTTGTATTAGAAGAGTTAGCTATACAGTTTCCACGACTCGAATAACTACATGAGCTAAGATTCGTCGTACTATTTGCCACAAGAACAGCGACGACATCATTTATTCCCGCGGTAACATTAGCATTAAACGTAATAGTATCACCATACGAGTAAGTAGATGCATCTGTTGAACAATTAATCAAATCTAAGGTTGTTGTTACAGTTATATGGTTTGTTATATACTCATATTTTTTTATCCACCAATCATATGCTGTTGAAGTACCATTTAAAGTATTTCCGTAACCTACGACAAACACATGGTCCTCAGAGGTAAGCGCAACGTCATAGGCTCCATCACCACCGCCTCCGCCATCAACTAGTTTATTCCAGTAACTGGTATCCTCAGATCCAGTGGAGTTAAATTGTTTTATTAACATATCAGCTATGCCAAACTCTCCAACTACATATATCAGGTTACTTGAATCAATCGCTACGCCTCGAGCTTCATCAAAGGCGGATTCTGCGTTATCGTATGACGTATGCCACGTTCTAGTGCCGTCTGAATCAAAACACATAATCCACCAGTCATCATCTGAACTCCCGGTAACAACATCAGTACCATACCCAACGACATAGATCTGATTATGTGAATCTACAGCAACATCAAGTGCTACATCATCATCATTTCCGCTAGAAGTGTAATTCCGCTGCCATTGTTGCACCCCTGCAGAATTAAATTTTTTTATCCACCAATCACGACCGGTGGTACCATTTAGATTTGTCCCAAATCCCACTACGTAGAGATTATCCTGAGAATCAACTGTAGCCCCATACAGGTCATCTTGACCACTGTTACCATCGAAGGTTTTATTTAACTCGCGATCCCCGGTTGAACTATTAAAACGCATAATCCATAGATCATTATCTCCCGTTCCAACAGTATACACCGATTCATTGGAGTCTATAACAATATCCCTACACCAGTCGTTACCATAATCAAACGTTTTATTCCACTCCCGAGCGCCAGTTGCACCATCAAATTTCATGATCCACCAATCGTAATCTCCACTTGCATTTAAATTATAACCCATTCCAACGACATACACGTCATCTTGTGAATCAACCGCAACTCCCTCAGCCATATCCAATCCGGTTCCACCTGAATTATATGTTTTATTCCACTCTTGCATACCCGTAGTGGCATTGAATCGCATGATCCACCAATCATTTCCAGAATCCGACTCATTCAAATGAGTTCCATAGCCAACAACATATACATTTCCCACTGAATCAAGTGCAATTGAACGAGATTGGTCGTCATTACCATTACCATCAAAGGTTTTATCCCAACCTGTGGTATTTTCATGGATATAACTCTGATTACCATTGCTGTCACATGCCTTTGCATACCATTGGAGTGTATCCGCAGCAGTCATGCTGAGAGTAATACTCTGAGGTTTAGAAGTTATCGTAACATTTGTTGAATTAGCAATACATTTCCCTCTGGATGTATACGTGCAATCTCGTAGATTACTGGTACTATTAGCGATTAACACACACACCGTCGAACCAGTGGTTACATTAACAAAAGCTGTAAAATTTACGGTATCTCCCTCATCGTAAGAAGTCGAGTCAGTACTACAATTAATCAAATTTAAGGTTGTTGTACCCCAGCTGACATCCCATGAATCCATGCTGACGGTCCCATTGAATTCACCAAAGAGTTTAATAGTAGACGAACTCACGCTGGAGATATCATTATTATTGCCATCAAGCCCTGAAAGCTGCACCACACCAGTACTATTTAGAATAGAGAACGTGGAGTTAGCAGTGCTATCAATATCTGCATTAAACGTATCCCAGTCATATCCACTGGGTTTCGTGAGATTAATAGATGTTACATTCCCATAAGCACCCCAACTATTACCTTGAGTATAGCTTTTCAATGAGGTCCCAACCCAGTCATTAAGATCATCATTATGCCAGCTTGCGTACAGCCGGTCATACGACATAAAATTCCCGGTAGTAAATCGAAGATCATCCGTAGTACTAGATAGTTGAGCTACAATGAGACTCCACGTTTTACCTCCGTCAGTGGAATTTTGGCAATAAATATCCGTCGCTCCCGAGGATCCATCCGCATAGAATACATAAATCTCCCCGTTACCCTGGCTTACCACCACTGATGCATCACCACCATACGCATTGCCGTTAAGAACGGTCTCACCCCACCAGGTATCATTTGAAAACGTATACTTCCAGAACACAATATCGCCACCTGCACTGAAATCATCAACGTTAACTGCAAGATAAATTTCACCTGTTTTTTGATACATACTTGCACCAAAGCCACTATATAGAGCAGAACTTGAAAGCGTATCAACAGTCCCCCATGACCCCCATTCACCTGTTGCATCATCATAGGTAATATATCTTAATGTAGTGCCTGCATCCTGATAGATGCACATGATATCACCCTCGGGTAATGGGAGCAGTTGACAGTCATCTTGGTCGTCATTGAAATAGGTCCCCGGGGTTTTTTCCGTCCATGTTCCCCCATTATCTATTGAATAAAGCACTTTTCCAAATGAAGAACTATCAACCGTGCCGAATCCAGCTATCCATAACGTGTTATCTGTTCCTTTACAGATTGCTGCACTACCATCATATGTTGAAATTGAGGTAAAATCATAAGCGGTAATAACAGTACCCTCAGAGTCATCCGTTGTATCTAAATAACAATATTTTAGATCATCATCTGAAGTACCAGTCCAGGCTAAATGTATTTTTGTGCCTCGATCACCTGCTGTCCACTGATCATACCATACTGCGCCAGCATAATCAAAACTTCCTGCATCAGCGATATTTGATGGAGAACCCCAGGTTGTTCCCCCATCAGTGGTTTTCCAATAAGAAAATTCCGATTGATCACCGCCAAAAGCATATCCATGCGTACTATTAACAAATACAATGCGGGGACTGGGGCCGTAATCATCTGTTGAATCAAGCATTGATGAATCAATAGTTCTATCGGTACCATCAATGCCTCCACTTTCGGTGTTGTCATATATCGCAGTGAAATTGACATATGAATCATCCCGATAAAGGACCGGTGCACCGGTTATATTCCATTCTGCGGAATCTATGAGCGTATTGAAATCATCGCTCCAGAGGTTATCACAGGCAAACCAGTATTCCGATGATGTATTCGTAGAGGCGCTATCATTTACTACCACATACCATTCATGTGCGCCTTCACCGCAATTCCACAGATAGGTATAGGTACCATTGGCGCAGCTCGTATTAGTGTTCAACAACGTATCTGTTGCATCATACCATTTTAATGTCATGGTATCTGATTCCTGATCAGCAATATCAACAGAGAGAGTAACCGGTGAGATTTGTGTCATATTCTCATGAGATGGAAGTCTATTAGTGATTTCTGATGCATTATTCGTGGTAGTAAACCAATAACTGGCGTTTGTTGAATGAGTACCATCGGTAGCATTAACAAACCAGGTATACGTGATACCACCATCAAGCCCCGAAATCGTGCATGATTTTGTACCATTTGAGGCGCCATTAGCTGAGTTACTCCCAACGTTTGGTGACGTCTCAATGGACCAATTAAAGGTATCTCCATCTGCATCCTCTATGGTTATCTGAAGCGTGTTTGTAGTTACAGAAACCCCTGTTGATTCATCAGGAGGATCAGCATTTGTGAATGTTGGAGCATTATTACCCGAGTATGTCACATTCAGTACAATATAATCTTCATACAACGTATTGTGTGATTGATCAATTCTGTGCACAGGTTGCGAATTAATTACATTATCAGTTAATGTATCGTTGTGTTTTTCAGTAAGCGAGAGGAAATATCCATTTGCTTCAATACCGATTTCTCGGTCGAAACCCTCACGGTGTTCAGG
Source organism: uncultured Thermoplasmatales archaeon (assembly GCA_964601295.1). Taxonomy (GTDB): domain Archaea; phylum Thermoplasmatota; class E2; order DHVEG-1; family DHVEG-1; genus CAZRMY01. The sequence goes on from CAZRMY010000022.1 coordinate 12,182, forward strand.
GAATGGTTCAAATTCAATAAAATATTTTTCATCGGTTTCTACCACAAGATATGATTCATCAATTTCAGCAATATAATTTAATGGCACGTCCTCACCTAAGGAGTTTCGAAGAGCAACTGGTTCCAAATAGTTAATCAGAGTGTGGGTATCATTGCTATCAGTCACTCGCAAACATAATGAATCAATATAATGGATTTCCGGGAAATCAGGGTGATACACATTGGCTACAGCAATCCATGGCTCAGTGATATATCGTAAGACATCATAACTCGTGTTTTGTTCTTCCTTGTTTGTAAACGGTTTAGGGTTGACAAACAGTTCTACATCAAACATGTATCCTTCTTCACCGTATGAATATACCGCGGGACAGCGCGGGCCCTTAGCACTATTATGCGCTAGAATCCCATCTGCAAAATAACAATGATACGTGTCAACCTCAAAGTTGTAGGTGGGAACCCGCGTGTAGATCTTTTCGATAGAATGAATAGTTTCATAGGTTCCATCCGCGGTTAAAAATGTATCTCCAAGTTCGAAACTATACCCTATCTTCCAATGATTATTTACCCACAGCCCATGGTTAGGTGTTACATAGATGTGATCATTTAGTATGGTGTAGTAACGTGGCATATCTTTAGCGGGATGGTGCAGTATCTTAGTCACTGGCGCAGTCTCAAATGTGTTATTATGTGTATCATAGGTGCACACGTTGTCTCCTACTTGGATATCTTCAATATTTTTGGTGGTACCATCTGCAAGAGTAATCTGTGTTCCAGCAAGAAAACACGCTGGTTTTTCCTCGCCGTCACCCACGAAACTAAAGTGAACCGAATAATCTTGGCCATATTGGGTAAGATAATCCGTGAAACTATCAGTTATCTTCCCAGAATGCCATGAATCAGACAATGACATTTCAGTGTCTGCATAGAGTTCATCCCATGAACTATCTGTATAATTCCACGCGTAAATATAAATATTATTTACTCCGTTTAACATATCGGGGTAATTACGACCATAAAAACTAAAATTCAGCTCAGATATACTCGCTGGTGCCTCTGCGATTGAGAAATTATACCACAGATTCACATAACTGGTGGTCCCTTCAACAGCAGGCTGTGTACAATCAAACGTGTTATAGGTTGAATCGATATCATCTGCATTTTGAAACATAGCTCCCTGATAGGATCTGTAGTTAGCATCCTCGATGTTATACGGTGGCGCGGTGCCTTCTATACCTGTATTATCATCTAGAAACCACGCGCTGATACTTTCGTTTGTAGTTGCAAAATCATAACTTGACAAAGTCATGGTTCGATAGGTTGTATCATCAAGTGTACCTGGTATGCTTCCATTGTAATTGGAGTAAATATATGGTTCCATTGTTTTAACATTATGTAACGCTTGGAGTATATCAAGCCGACCTATCTGTATTTCCAAATCCTGATAAGTGAACGGAAGAGGGGCACCCGTACTTTTTAAGCGGTATGCAAGATCGGTGGGTGATAAATACTCTTCTTTTTCTAACAACAAAGCTGCAGCACCTGCTGCAAAGGGCGCACTCATAGAGGTGCCTGTCATCGTGTTAACATGAGTTGTAATATCGACGCCTGGTGCGAAAAGATCCAACGTAGGGTTCACATTTGAAAAATCAGCAATATCATCAACATCAGTACCTGCACCAACTGAAAACACTGTGCTACCACATGCAGGAATGCAAAGCATATCAGAGCCATCATTTCCACTCGCCGCACACACAAAAATCCCTTGAGCAACAGCCTCAGAACAGAGCTGAACAACAAGATTATCATCACATAAACAATTACATCCACTGCTACCGATACTAAAACTAATGATATCTGGTTGTTGCTCAATACACCACAATAATCCTTCGAGCACATCAGATTGATATCCGATGCCATCATCATCTACTACTTTAGCAACGATTAATTCACAATCAGGTGCAACACTTTTTAGAATTGATGCCACCATAGTCCCATGACCATTACCATCATCAGCAACTGCATCATCAGCAACAAAATCATACCCCTGATCATACGCTACCTCGGATTCATCAACACCAGTATCAAGGATACAGATCTTTACTCCATCACCGGTGACATTAAACTGCTCAACAGCCTCAGAAAAACCAACAACCGGTAGGCTACTATTCAAAAGAACTGAAAATGGCTCATCTGCGGTTATCCGCTCAATACTCTCCATATGCTTTATGGTATCATAACTCTCTTTACTCAAATAACCTCCAACAACTCCGCATGATTCCAACTCCACTGTTTTCGTGAAACCAGCAGCATCCAACCTTATAAGGATAGTATCATCGATACTATCGTTTTTGCAATAAAGCATCACCCGAGCAGAACCACTATGATTAATTGCAGCGGAAACGTCACTAGGTAGCGACACACTGTATTCCTCGGAGTCTGGCTGCGGCGATTGACCAAGTAGGGAACCAACCGCTTCTATCAACACAGACAAGGGATTCCATCCGGAAGAGGCGGAATCCTCCCAGTGGGTAGTAGTTTCATAATCAAATGATGACTCGGAAAAAACAAGATAACTAATAGACCCTTCAGTAATACCATGAATTATATCTTTTACTTTCGAAAAAGTCATCTGTATCCTTGCTTGATCTTCAAGATAAAACGGCTTCGAATAAGAGATCATAGAAAACTCTTGTAACTCAGATGGCAGCTGGTTTCTATATTGCGCTATGTTTCTTTCCAACTGTGTGTCAGCGTGATCACACATATACGCCCCCTCAAACACAGACGTATGTGACACCCGCATATCACAGAGAGATACCTCAGGCGTATGCAATGCCGCAAACACAACATAGGTTGGTGAAGACGATGTTACCGTACGTTCTACATTTAACAACCCGGTGGCACCTACCCGCACCTGTTCCTCATGTTTATCTACAATAGCAACCCTTTGCTGAATGCGGGGCATTGACTCAATTGGTGGATCCTTAACCCATGCCTCCAGCGTTATCTGCGAGGTGATATTCAAACTCGCATCATTTCCACAGCTAATCTGATCATCACTACCGTCAAACTGATCTCCACCATCAATTTTACCTGTTGCACTCTGAGTCACACCACCACTTTGTGTGCCATCATTATCATTACTCGTACTATCATAATGAACCCCCGAGGTTTCATCGAGATGCTGTACCATAATATAATTTGAATCCCATGTACCCGTTATATTCTCTTGACTACCGCAGCTTGGATTCCCATAATACATATACAAAACGGTGTCCGTACTTGATGAAATACTTGATACCTGCACCCATGCTGTAAGCTCACCAGTTCCAGAGTTATAATATTCAATTTCATGATTGAATTGGGTGACATTATTGCTATGAATAAACGCGATATCATCACCATCACTCTGCGCATGAGCCACAAGATCTGCATCACTACTCCGATAAATCAACACAGGAAAATCTGTTTGATCCGACTGCACTTTAGTATGATCAATAGTAATCTGTTTACAGTACGACCAGTTACAATCCCACCATTCAATAGATGAAGAAATCGTTAACAACATACCAGATTTTGTGGTTAAATAGTTCGTGGTATACAACACCGTAGTATTTAAGCCGCTCATAACAAGCACAACAACCGCGGCAACAGCAAGCAAAGCCAGTCGTTTCTTCACCGGCTCCCCCCTTGACAACTCACAAAAGGGAACACCATTGGGTTTTCAGATACTTTTACAGTAAACACACTACAGCCTACACCTAGCAAGCTGAGCGTATACTCAGTAAACACTAGGATAACACCATGTATAGATTTTCGTTGTGTGGTATAGTTGACAACCAAAACCCTTTGACACCCCACCAAACTTCAACAAATAGGATAACAAAAGGATACGTATAAGCTTTTTTATTCATACTCTACTATCTATCTCATAAAAAGAGGGAATAAAGAATAACATACTGAGAGTAACAATTGTCTCTCAATATGTCATTCTCACGGGAGTACAAATTATGACAAGAGCACACCCTAACAATCTTGATAAGGCTACACTGTCATAACCATTCAACTGAACTGTCGAGCAAGATGTAACATAATATATGATGCTGAATCCGATGTAGCCAATCCCGCAGTATCATAGGCGGTTACATTGAGTGACCGTCTGCCAAAGGCAGTCTTATTGAATGTCCAGGAATACGGTGCCTCAGAATCATTAAACACAGTGCCATCAGAGAGCTCAAAAATCACTTTATCTACACCGGACATCGTATCTTCCGCCTCAGCAATGATCGTAACAGGACCAACAGCGATAGTTGATTGTAAAAATGGTAATGAAAACAATACACTATCACCAATAAGTATGTCACCAGGTTTTGGTCGCGATATATTTAACGCAGGCGGAGTAGCATCAATACTGAACTCATCATCTGATACATCATATCCGGTTTCACCTTCATAGGTTGCTCCAACACGAATCAAATAATCATTGCTGTCTTTAAGATCAAATGCACTGGTATCCCATACATAGTTCTCAGTGTCCTCCAGACCAGCTGCAATAGGCTGCCAATCACCACCATCAACACTGTAATCCAGACGGATCTCAGCACCATCAACGATATCACCAAAGACGGTGCGTACCTCCGACCATTGAATTTCAACATCACCACCAAGCAGCTCTTCACCATTAGGATACAACAAAGTAACTTGCGGTGGCGCTGGTTTCCATGCTACTAACGGATAATAATCAATGTTATTATTGTTAATCTCATACGGTGTATCCCATACCACACCATCATTGGTTGCATTCGGATAACGCTCCTCATAATCATCCCAATAGTTACCCTCATAGCCATCATCAAAATCATTTCGAATCATAGATCCTGTGGGGATATACACATTCCACATAGTATTATCAACGAACGAGTTATGATGAAAGCTATTAAGCGACCCAGCATAAAGCGAAAGTCCCTTATTATTAAACGCCATCCGATTGTTAACCACGCGGACTTCGGTTCCACCTACTGCAATCCCCTCCATAAACTTAGACACATTACAGCCAACAACATTAATATTTGTTCCAACAAAAGTTACTCCTGCAATACCACTCGATAGAGCATGTATCTCACAATTTATTACATCAATGTCAGGTACCGAGTTAGTAATATCACCGAATCCTACACCAATCATATGCACATTCATGGCACAATCTTCAATAAGAAAACGGCCACCAGACCACACGCTCACCCCTACACCAACTGAGTCCATAGTACAATTTCTAACTATACCATCAAAGGAATTATCACACTCGATCGCACTTTGAGATGAAGAGGTAATAAAGAAATAACAATTTTCGATAGTAATAAATGAACAAGCAGTTGTATCTCCAAGTACTTTTACAAGTGGATTACCTGTACGATCAAACGCACAATTTGTAATAGTTATATCCGAGCTGTCAACAACATATAAACCGGGATTTATCGAAAAACCATCCCGAGTAAATGACACAGTATCAACAACTACATTATCAGACTGAATCACGCAATTCTTATCAGAAGCATCAAACTGGATAATAACATTATCTCGTGATTCCCCTTGAATTGTAATTGCTTTAGCGATAAGTAGCTCCTCAACATACAATCCATCATGTACTAGTACTGTGTCTCCAGAGCTCGCCGCATCAATACCATCCTGAATATATTGATATGGATGATCCTCTGATCCATCCCAGGGACCCGCAGTATTATTATCATCAACATGAACAATAGTATTAATATGAGACGACATCTCCTGATACAAAGTACCTGATGCAGATGCGGAAATTGTCAATAATACTGTAACTACGAGAATAACAGCGGCCTGTATATTATTTGCTTTTATCGTTATTTTAATCATACATTTCCCCCTATAAACACAGATCATTTTTAATATAAAATATTGTTTATAAATAGTTTATTTGGAAATTTTCGAACAGGATAAAATAAGTTAAAAGAGGGCTACACACCCTCAATGCATGGGTAGGAAGTGAATCGATTTTGTTTTCTGTCAGATTATCTTATGTATTAGAACCTAGTAAACTATTACCCTCCTAGAGGGTTGATAATGAAGATGTCTGTCGTCGTTGTACTCTCTAAACCACTCATATCGTAGGCAGTAACTGTTAGAGTTCGTTTCCCAATAGTTCTGTTGGTAAAAGCCCAGCTGAATGGTGCATCAAAATCGTCGAAGCTATAACTATCACCAAGTTCAAATAATACATGATCCACACCAGACATATCATCCTCTGCGTTTGCAACAAAAGTTACAGGGCTACCGATAGCAATAGTAGGCAACGCTGGGATAGTCACCAGAATTGAATCTAATAACAGAATCTGGCCTTTTAAGGGTCGTGTAATATTCAGCTTAGGCGGGGTGGCATCAATAGCGAATTCTTCGTCAGATGCATCATACCCAGTTTCACCCTCGAAGGACGCGCCAACACGAATCAGATAATTATAGTTATCATCAAGATCTGCCTCGGTGGTATTCCAAATGTAGCTACCGGTGTCCTCCAGACCAGCTGCAATAGGCTGCCAATCACCACCATCAACACTGTAATCCAGACGGATCTCAGCACCATCAACGATATCACCAAAGACGGTGCGTACCTCCGACCATTGAATTTCAACATCACCACCAAGCAGCTCTTCACCATTAGGATACAACAAAGTAACTTGCGGTGGCGCTGGTTTCCATGCTACTAACGGATAATAATCAATGTTATTATTGTTAATCTCATACGGTGTATCCCATACCACACCATCATTGGTTGCATTCGGATAACGCTCCTCATAATCATCCCAATAGTTACCCTCATAGCCATCATCAAAATCATTTCGAATCATAGATCCTGTGGGGATATACACATTCCACATAGTATTATCAACGAACGAGTTATGATGAAAGCTATTAAGCGACCCAGCATAAAGCGAAAGTCCCTTATTATTAAACGCCATCCGATTGTTAACCACGCGGACTTCGGTTCCACCTACTGCAATCCCCTCCATAAACTTAGACACATTACAGCCAACAACATTAATATTTGTTCCAACAAAAGTTACTCCTGCAATACCACTCGATAGAGCATGTATCTCACAATTTATTACATCAATGTCAGGTACCGAGTTAGTAATATCACCGAATCCTACACCAATCATATGCACATTCATGGCACAATCTTCAATAAGAAAACGGCCACCAGACCACACGCTCACCCCTACACCAACTGAGTCCATAGTACAATTTCTAACTATACCATCAAAGGAATTATCACACTCGATCGCACTTTGAGATGAAGAGGTAATAAAGAAATAACAATTTTCGATAGTAATAAATGAACAAGCAGTTGTATCTCCAAGTACTTTTACAAGTGGATTACCTGTACGATCAAACGCACAATTTGTAATAGTTATATCCGAGCTGTCAACAACATATAAACCGGGATTTATCGAAAAACCATCCCGAGTAAATGACACAGTATCAACAACTACATTATCAGACTGAATCACGCAATTCTTATCAGAAGCATCAAACTGGATAATAACATTATCTCGTGATTCCCCTTGAATTGTAATTGCTTTAGCGATAAGTAGCTCCTCAACATACAATCCATCATGTACTAGTACTGTGTCTCCAGAGCTCGCCGCATCAATACCATCCTGAATATATTGATATGGATGATCCT
>CAZRMY010000023.1:0-413 GCA_964601295.1 uncultured Thermoplasmatales archaeon
TAGCTTTTTTTGACCATGCACCGGTGTTTACATATTCCATGGGTTTACCTGGTTGGTAAAGGTTTACCGGGGCCATATAGAACTGTGTTGATGCCCCGCCTTGGAGCCAGAGGATTTTGTAGTCGTTGGGTATATGCATGAGTGTGCGTACCAGATTGGTTGCGTCCTCATGTATCGCTGCATAGGTTTTGGAGCGATGTGACAGCTCCATTACGGACATACCCGTTTCTTGGTAGTTGAGAACCTGCTGTTGTGCTTTTTTAAGTGCGGGTAAGGGAAGGGTTGCAGGACCAGGATAAAAATTGTATACTCTTTTAGTCATATTTTATTTCACCTTTTTTTTGTGTATGGTAGGGACACTGTATAAATATAGTAGTTTTAAATTATTCGGATATTACAACGGATAACGTTTC
>CAZRMY010000023.1:423-19040 GCA_964601295.1 uncultured Thermoplasmatales archaeon
CTGAGAGGAATATCGAGGATACTGCATTGGGAATTAAATGGTGTTAATTTTTAATTTTTTTTGTGTATGCCTTACTCTGTAGATAAGCATTTACAAAGATGATGGGCAGGGGTTTTTGTTAGAATTTTTTTAATATAATTTTTTTTATATTTTAATTTCTTTTAGTGTGAACTATTGTGTTAATGATAGTCAAGGAAAAATTATATAAATAGTGTTAATTACATATATAGTGGGGTAATAGTTAAATATTATATAGCCATTAGCCAGCGACCACGGGGGTTATCAAACTGAGAAAAAATATCATAAAAACGAGCTGTTTTATAGTAGCCTTTTTGCTATTGCCAACATCTGTTGTAATAGCTGAATTTCAAAATCAAGAAACCACAACGGCACAAGTAGGTGACCGTAATCTTGTAGTATTGTGTCCATATGCGCCACTGGATGGCGATATAGATTTTGATCCTTTGTTAAATGTGGTAGTTACCGTTGAAATCAAAGAACTTCGAGCATTAGATCCTATTGACAGATTATCTGATCCTGATTTGTATGTGAAAGTCTACATTAATGATCAAGAATATATTAGCCCGGTCTGGCAGGATACCGTTCATGTTACGTCACCTGATTGGTCTGCAACATCAGACGTCCCTGACGATAAGGAAAATGTCACAGTTCGTATAGAAGTATGGGATAAAAATGTTGGATTGGATAAACAATGTGATATCGGCTGGGATGACACCTATAAAAATACGAAACATATTGAAGTGATATATAATATTCGATCAGGTCATTGGTATGGAGGCGATTATACCGATAATGAACCGACCTGGGCGGATCCCAGCGGGTATGGTCGCGCGAATGGGTGTGATGATGGTAGCATCTATCAAAATGAGCGCGATTGTGTAATTGTTTTTGATATCCGGCAGAATGACTTTGACAATGACGGTATTCCTTACTGGACTGAAGTGAACGTGTATAACACTGATCCTGAAGTGGATGATCGTGGTACAGATGCTGATGGTGACGGCTGCCCCATTGAATGGGAACACCGATGGGGGTATTTTGCTTCCTGGTGGGGGTTTGGCTGGTCATATGCGGATACCAGTTTTCAGAATCATGCCAAATTAGACCCTGATGAAGATGGGTTGGATAACGTCGAAGAATATCTAACCTCTCAATGGGGTTCTGATCCATTCCGTAAAGATATTTTCTTAGAAATTGATCAGATGGAAGTTGGTCCAAATGGTGAAGGACATCTGGTTCCCGAGCTTGCCAAAGAACTGCTAACTGAACCCTTTGAGAAACATAATATTGTGTTCCATATCGATGATGGGGATCTGGGTGGTGGTGAAATCCTGCCGTTTGACACCAATACTTCAAATAGTGAGATGACGGAGATTTACTGGAATCATTTTTTGCAGGGTGATCCGGATAACTGGCGGCAGGGCACCTTTCATTATGCACTTGTGGTATACCATTGTGACCGGTATCCCGGCTTCGTCTGGAATGGTGGCGAAGATCCCGTACTTGACAGCCTGCAGATTTCTACGGATCATCACGATGCACTTGCCGAGCAGAATCCTTTGTATATGTATCTGCGACATAGAACATTTGATAAAGAATTGAAGCGAGCGCGGATTTATGCTAGTGCCATCATGCATGAAACCGGACATACTCTGGGGATATTCAGTGGAAACACACCTGGCTGCGATGTCCAAGATGGGAAATACCCCTGGCAGATAAATTTCTGGAAATATGGCAGCTACAAAAGTGTTATGAACTATCGGTATATCTACGGAAACCTACTGGACTACTCTGATGGAACGAATGGTCCAAATGACTGGGATGACTGGAGTCGCATTGATCTACAGTTCTTTCAACGCCACCTCTGGTAAACCAGTTGCAAAGTACACCCTATTCTTTTTTTCATTCTTTTTTTAATGATCCGTAGGGAAAAGCAAGCAAATATATTTATAATAGTATAACCATAAAATTAGATGGAATAACAACTATGCGCAAAACCCTGATCCACCTAGCAACACTCGGCAGCATCATGCTGATCCTTACCGCATCCTATGCTACATCCATCAGCCTTCATCAGCAGCCTAGTACGAGTCCGCCTCCTGCAATTATCACCGTTAACATATACCCCAACGACCCATCATCTATACAAGCAGCTGTTGACAACGCCTCAGAAGGGGACATCATACACGTCAGCAGCGGCATCTACTATGAAACCATAACAATACACAAATCACTTACCCTCATGGGTGATGATAAAAACACTACCATATTAGATGGCGCCTACCATTCAGACATATTAACCATTACTGCAGATAACGTTGTACTCACAGGGTTTACCATACGCAACAGCAGCGGAAACATAAACGACACCGGCATTCACATCAACGCACCAGAAACAACGATAACACACTGCATCATATCCCGCACAAAAACAGGTATCACCATACAGAACACCGGCCCCGTGGACATCAAGCATTGCATATTTCATGATAACAGCCAAGGCATTTGGAGCGAACATGCAACAGATATAAACATCACCTCCTGCTACTTCCAGCGAAACGCCATTGGCATCTACTGGAATACCTCCACCCATAACCAGGTATACCGCTCAACATTTACCAGCAATGGTATCGCCAGTTATGCAACCACCACCCAACAGCTCTGCTACACCGATTGTAATTTCAGTGACAACAGTGTGAACCTCGGAGGTGTGTACCTCGACCGCTGCAGCAATATTAGTTTTCACCACTGCCTCTTTGATCACAATGGCGCAGGTCTCACCACCCATACATCCCAAGATATAACACTTACGCATTGTCTATTTACAACACACACCCACTTTGGAATATCACTCCGTGACACTTCAACAAATATCCATATCCATCACTGTGACATCCAGGACAACCTCCGCTATGGCCTCTACATCGTCGATCAGAGCACCTGCATCATAAAAGAGTCAAACATACAAAGAAACATGCTCTATAGCGTGTATACACAACAGGCAACCTGTAACGCCCAACATACATTCTGGGGTAGCACATACGGCCCTCACTACCTCGGAATACGCGGAAACAATAAAATCTCATGGTTCCCTCGAACAATACACTATCATCCTTACGTGACCTCCCTCATCGAAAACACCTGGAAACCTCTTGACCTCCCACCACTAACAGGCACAATTACCCTGGGATTCGACGGACGCATATTCCCCGTAAACGAAACAGACAGCGACAACGATGGTATCCCCAACTCATGGGAAGACAAATGGGGATTTAACCCCAACCACTGGGACAACCACGCCGCTCTTGACCCGGACAATGATTCATTATCCAACATCGAAGAATGGTATACCGCTGACTATAACTCCAACCCGTTTCACAAGGACATTTTTTTAGAACTTGATTGGATGTGCTCACCAAAACTAGATACACGTAACAAACCCAACACCCAGCTTATCACCACTATACAAGAAGCATTTGCTGCACAGAATATCACCTTACATGTAGACATGGGCGACCTTGACGGCGGAGAGCAACTACCATATAACACAAATTTTTCGTATGTCGACTTAATCAATCTCTATTGGGACTACTTTCTACACAATGATCTTAACAACCCACGAAAACGCATCTTCCACTATGGCATCATCTGCGATTACGGACCTGACATCAACTTCCCATTCATCGGCTGGGGAGATCTCGATGCCTTTTTAATCTCAGCCAGTGAACTTGAAGCAACGGTCCCATTTAGAACCAGGGACTGGCTGATAGCTGGCGCCTGTATGCATCACCTCGGACATAGTCTCAGCCTAACCGCAGATACCTACAACGGCATTGACAACAGCGGTACCCTGTACCCTTTCACCCTGCAATGGTGGCAATACAGAAACTATCGCAGTACCCTTAACTACCGCTATAAATACCGACTACTTGATTTTTCAGATGGCAGCCATGGCCCCGGTGATTTCAACGACTGGGCACATATCGATCTTTCATTCTTCACTCACTCAACATTTACTACCTAACATACGCATAACGTAACGCTATATTTTTTCACAAAATAGTTTAACCGCAAGTAACATTAACTCATTGCAGGTGTATGGAGAAAAAACGATTCGCACGGAACCTTGTACCATTCATTGGAATTATCATTCTACTATATGTGTTATACACTAATGATATCGCAGAAGTAGCCAGAGTGTTCACCAAGTTACAACCCACCTATATCCTACTCGCATTACTGGTGAATGTCCCCATTTTAGCATCCGTTGCCATAGGCTGGCAGCTCGTATTACGAAAACAGAAAATCTTTGTCTCCTGGATGTACACCTTCAAAAATATATTCATCGGATACTTCTATGGATTTATCACCCCCGGTGGATTCGGCGCGTATGCCCGAGCATTGTACCTTCATTCAGAAAGTAAAGAACCACTCCCAAAATGTTTTGCCAATATCCTAATCTTTAACTCCATAGACTTCATCACCTTACTATTCCTTGGCTCATTAGGCGGACTCGTGCTGAGTAGTATCTATCCATTTTTGTTTCTCGTAATCTTTACATTATTGGTGACGGTAATACTATTATTCTGGTTTTTTCTATGGAAGGAAAAATCACATGATTTTTTCACCCGGTTATTGGAATTACGGATGCTGAGAACAATAAAACAATGGTTCTCAGAGGACGTAGTAACTCAATTATTTGCTGATATGCCACGTTTCCGCAGCTTAATCCTCCCATTTGGTATCTCACTTGCAGGGTGGTTTATTCGTTGGTCTGCATTCTATGCAATTGCCTTATGGTTTGATATAACCGTGCCGTATGTGTATTTTATTTTAATTGTTGGTCTGGCAACAGTAGTAGCGGTCATGCCGGTGACCATCTATGGACTCGGAACACGTGATGCAATGATGATAGGTGCATTAGGCGCATTGTTTCAAACCCCCGGCCCACAAGTATTAGCATTAACATTGTTTTGGTTTGTAATTGTGCTTGCAGTACCTAGTGTTATCGGAGCGTTTATCACCTTTTGTGAAACAAAAAAACTAGATGTTAACTTGAAACCAGCTGAGAACTATTAATCAAGCCGCAAGATCATTTTTTTTGTAAAAGAAACGAGTACCAGCCAAACGGTGATATAAACGGCAATGGGTTACTCGTGGTCATTTTAATAAGCGCAAGATTATCATGATGGTTGAGATACGTAATTATTTTCTCCGAAGCAAGCTGTATCTCACGAACAATTATTTTTGTATGTGATTTCGCCTGACTAAGAATATGATCAAGTATTTGCAGTTTAGGATAGGAACAACTAGAGATGATAACAATAGAGTAATCATTTATAGGGTAGTTAATACCGTTACCATACGTGATTGTGATTTTATCGGTCAATTGTTTATCCTGAATGGTTTTTTGTGCACGATGCACCGCTGCCTTATTTTTATCAATGCCAACTACGGTTGCACCAAGGCTGCTAGCAAGTGTTATTTCAGTGAGCGGATATGAGCCACAGCCGATATGGAGGATGACATCCTCACGTGACAGATTGAAAAGTTGTGACTCTGCTTGGTATTCCTTCCCGATCATATGATGTTCATAGAAATCAGCCAGAAAGATGCTGCTATGCGAAAAACGATCCATGTAATGCCAGAAGAGATTCGTAAGTATCTTAAGGAACACCATACGCGGAGTAACGGAGTTCTGTACCACAGATTCAAGTGTTTTTTTTGTAGTATATGGAGTCTTCAACATAGAAATCCTTGCTTCTGGATATGATACCGCATATATACCTTGGAACACAGATAGTATCAAGTTTTCTTATATACAAGTATGGTTATTTTCCATAGATAAAAAGATTTTGATTTCTCGTACACTTGCAGAGAAAAATATTTAAGAATGCGCTAAGCTACAATATTACGATTGTATTACTGGAGTGAAAGTGGTGGACGACACAACGGCGGTAGAGTTTAAATCATACATGGAGAAATACCCGCAACTGTACCAGTGTTTAGCACAGAAAATCACACATGTAACCGGTGATAGCCAGAAACCGGTTATTTTAGACATTGGAATGGGGCCGGGATTACTCGGAGTTGCGATTCATGAACAGATTCCGCATGCACGCTATATCGGTGTAGACCCCTCAGATGCCATGGTAAAGCTAGCTGAAGAAACTCTACAAAAAAAGCAACTAACCGGGTATAGATTAGTTCAGGCAGCCGCTGAACAGTTACCTCAGAAAGACAGCTCAGTTGATGTAGCAGTATCACGATTTAGTCTCACCTATTGGGAAGATCCAGGTACGGTTTTTAGTGAGATTCATCGGGTGTTAAAACCTGGAGGAGTTCTGATTATTGAAACGTTAAATAAACGGTTCCCCGCATGGAGACAATGGCTAGTCAAAATTCATATGCTGCTTAACCATGCAAGCCGATCAGTAGTTACCTACCATCTTGATGCGTATGAACAGTGTTATACAAAGAGCGAAGTTATCACATTTCTCTGTGATGCATCATTAAAACTTGTGGAGATACAGGGAAAAGATACGGGTTGGCGGTTTGTTTTTGTAGCGAAAAAAAAACATAAGCAGATACAAAGAATCGGTTTGACAAGGACTGTAAACAAACTTATAAATACTTCTATAAATAATTATAAAATATAATACTATAAATATCGTGGTTAGCTGTATGCATAGTACTAGCAAAAAAAATAGCGCCTTACTGCTTGTATTCCTTCTTTTAGCGGTAGTAATATGCACCCCATATAGTAGCGCCGAATCCGCTACCTTTAACACCGACGGCAGCCACGATGAACAATTATATCTTCTAAGAGGAGAACACTATCTATACATCAACGCTACAGAAAATGTGGACACATTTCAGCTACGCTTTGTGTTTCCACCGGATTACCAATATCAAGTACCGCTTTACCTGCATATTTTCAATGATACCACTGCAAACATCACCCATTACGAAATACAAGACGACATCTACGATCCAAACAAACTCATTGTATTCTCCCTTGGACCAATGAATCAAAGCGAGGGGGCACTTATTCATTTCACATTCTGGGTACTCGTAAAAAACCATGCCTATGATGATCTACCCCGGTATGTCCGTATGCCACGACGATCAGATCTCCCAGAAATCCCAAAAACATGGGTAGTATCAACCAAAGTAGTACAAACCCATCGGATACTCATCAAACTCAAAGCACGGCAACTTCAGGATATCACCAAAAATATGATCCGATACGCAGATACGGTCGCCAGCTACATCAAAGAACACCGTTACTGGTTGTTTATCCTGCAGCTCAGGCTTGGAGTATTTTTCAACCAGGATGCTATAACCACCCTACTCCTCAACGGCGAAAACGTTGGACGGGGACATCTAGCCTGCGCCCTCCTCCGTACAAAAAACATCCCCGCACGCATGCTGCTTGCCCATAACGATCAAGGATTCTGGACACAAATGCATTACATGGTCGAATACTACGTCCCCGAATACGGATGGGTACTCCTCGATCCCACCTACGGAGAAACACCCTATGCAACCTATCACCAAATCATCAACCGAGTCTGTCATCCCGAAGACGAACAAGACACCAAAGCAGATTACATCATACCACGTATGCGAGGGGAAGAACGCTGGCTGTGGCTCAACACACCATATGTACGACCCTGGTACGTTGATTGCGAACAGGGAAGCAAATCACAAATGTTCACCGAAGCAGCACTCACCACCACTATCGAAACAGCAGACCATGCAATAGTTCTGTCAAAAAAAGTATTCAACCTCTACCAACGCTACCTCGGCGCAAACCTAACAAACAGCTCATATTACTACTTTAACCAAGGCATACACTATCAGCAGCAAGCACTGGAAAAATTCACCAACTACGACATCCTCGACTACCTAGCATATATGGACAAAGCCTACACGGCATACCAGCAGATAGAGCTATCCTAACTCTGCAAAACAACAAATTTTTTTGCATACCTTTATGAATACTCGATAGTTTTAGCATCTACCATGGCAAAACCGCCGGTAACACCAAAACACACCCACCGCGGAAAAGCAGCGATACGCTGGATACTCATCTATCTTATCCCGTTTACCATCTACACTATTGGCTTCATACCACCGATACTATTCTACATCTACGCAGTTGGCTGCCTACCCTTTGGCACACTCTGGGATATCCTCCTAGTACCCCTCATCACCACGCTGCTGCTTGGCATAACACTCCTATCCCAGTTTCTAATATCAGGTGCTCTCATAAAACTATTAGGCTTCAAATATGAAGAAGGAACCTACCTCTACAACATCAAAAACCGGATGACCTTCAAATGGATGATGGTTTGCACGCTGTATACACCATTCCGAAAAATCAGTGAAATCATCCCCCTGGGGCCCATCAAAACCACGTATCTCAAATTATTAGGAATGAAAATCGGTAAAAACACGCTTATAGGGGGAACCATTAAAGACCCCTGTTTAACCGAATTAGGAAACAATGTCACCATAGGAGAATACGCAGTACTCTACGCACATATTCAGGACCTGCAAAAAAACACCATCACCATGCAAAAAATACAGGTCGGAGACGACTGTGTAATTGGAGCAGGAGCCATGATAATGCCCGGTGTCAGCATACAAGATAACGTCATCGTTGCCGCAGGTTGTATAGTACCAAAGGGACACACCCTAGAGTCCAAGAACATATACTTTGGAAACCCTATGCAGAAACGCCCACTAACAAAAGACCAAAACGTACCAGGTTAGCCTTTTTCCCTGAATAACACCTCGGTATGAGGATACGCGATTTCTACATCCGGGGTTTTTCGAATCTGATTAAAAATAACCCGGCGGATATCCGTAGCAATAGCATTACGTTGTGTCGCAATCGTATGATAACGTACCACAACATCGATACCAGAACCCCGAAACATCAATCTAATATGTGGCTCTGTTGAAACACGTTTTGGAAACGACTGCCAATACGGTTTCATGACTTCGGAGACAGCATCGATAATTAGCTTTTCGGCTTTCTGCAGATTGCTTTCATAGGTTATTGCAGTGATGACCTCGTCGATAATATAATCATTTTTCTCAGTGTAGTTTATAACTTCTTGTTCAAAAATAATTGATGTAGGAATCATCACCGTGCGCCCAGAGGTTTCTTCACCATCGATGGTTCCCCCAACTTCATCCAAAAAGATATGGGTCAATGTAATCTCACTAACATCGCCTTTAATGTTTGATATTATGACCCGATCACCGATGATAAATGGCCGTCGGGTGACAATAATCAGCCAGGCAACCACACCGCTGATAGGTTTCTGCAGCGCCCATCCAAGAGCTACCGTTAATAATCCTGCGATGAAACTAAATTCGCCCCAGCTGCCGTAATAGTACGCTACTACAATTAAAATAGCAAAAAAAGCAAACAGATACCGCATTATATCCAGGAACACCATAGCATTAGCGATTTGTTTTTTTCGCTTGATTTTTTTGAGTAACACCCGTTTGATAAGTCGGAGTAACAGACTGAATACCATAAATGCGATAATGATAACCAGTATGAGCTGTAACACCTCGATGTAGGGGTTAAGAAATTGGATGAAATCATCTACTGCAGTCATATGACAGGGTAGGAATACATGCTAACGTACTTAAATATTTATTTTATACACCCTATCGCAAGATGCTTTTAGGCATACCGAAATTTATTTATAGATGAAACAACAATATATAACTTAGGCAAACCTAAAATAACAAACGGAGGCGCAAAACACGTGCAACACAACATAATACCACTCATCCACCTACCACCACATCACAAAGCAAAAATAATACAACTCGAAGGAGGTGCCGGTTTCCAACACAAACTCAGAGTCATGGGCATCAGAGAAGGACACACCATCAGCATCATATCACACCAACCATTCCGCGGCCCACTCACCATCAAAACCAACGGATGTCAAATGACCATAGGCAGAGGCATGGCCCACAAGATACTGGTCGAGAAACCATGATCAACAAAATCGTACTCATGGGAAACCCCAACGTCGGCAAAAGCGTAGTATTCTCACGCCTCACCGGCGCCAATGTCATATCCTCGAATTACCCGGGAACCACCGTCGATTACTCAAAAGGAAAAATGCGTCTACAAAACCAGTATGCCGAAGTCATTGACGCACCTGGCACATACTCACTTGAACCATCAAACAAAGCAGAAGAAGTCGCAAAAAACATCCTCAAAAAAGCTGACATCGTTATCAACGTAATCGATGCAACCAACCTCGAACGGAATCTCCATCTCACCCTGGAACTTCTCGAACAAAACATACCAGTTATCGTCGTACTTAACCTTTGGGATGAAACAAAACATCTTGGCATCGACATCAACGAAAAAAAACTTGCAGAATTACTTGACACACCCGTTATACCCACAGTTGCACTCACTGGTGAAGGCATCAAAGAACTCGTTGATCATATACCCACAGTACAACCCAGCACAGCACACAAAAAACGCTCAGAAGAAGAACGATGGATTACTATCGGTCACCTCATCAGTGAAGTTGAACACATCGGTCATCGTCACCATTCACTACGCGATCGCATCTCCGATCTCACCATCCGCCCAGTCACCGGTCTTCCAATCGCAATCGGCGTTATATTCTGCACATTCGGCCTAGTCGTCCTCCTCGGAGAAGCACTCACCACCTACATCCTCGAGCCCATATTCGCCAACCTATACCAACCACTCCTCATGCAACTCAGCACCATACTTGGACCAGGATTACTCCAGGATATACTCATTGGTCAACTCATCCAAGGAGAAATAGACTTCGAGCTTTCCCTCGGCGTACTCACCACCGGCGTGTACGTCCCCTTCGGTATCGTGCTCCCCTTCATCATCACCTTCTACTTTTTCCTCTCATTACTCGAAGACACCGGGTATCTCCCCCGACTCGCCACCCTCATGGACAACCTATTTCATCGACTCGGCATGCACGGATTTGGCATCATACCTCTATTCCTTGGACTCGGCTGCAACGTCACCGGCGCACTCGCCACGCGCACTCTAGAAACACGGAAACAACGATTTATCGCCGCCACCCTTCTTTCAATCTCCGTTCCCTGCATGGCGCAAACCGCCATGATCTTCGGCGTCCTCGGATCACAAGGTTTCTACTATGTCGGATTGGTCATACTCACCCTCCTCATCGTTTATATCACCGCAGGGTTACTACTTAACAAATTTATCACCGGCACCAGCCCTGAGATATTCCTTGAAATACCCCACTACCGTATCCCCAGTCTACGCGTGCTTCTCCAAAAAACCTGGATGCGAGTACGCTGGTTCCTCAAAGAAGCAGTACCCTTCCTCTTTATAGGCGTCTTTGTTATAAGCATCCTCTTCGCAGCGGGCATCCTACAATGGCTAAGCACCGCCCTTAACCCCCTCATGAACATCTTTGGGCTCCCCGGTGACGCAAGTATAGCAATGGTAACCGGTTTTTTCAGAAAAGATCTCGCAGTAGGACTGCTCGTACCCTTAAATTTACAGCCACTGCAACTCGTCATCGCTGTTACTATGCTCACCATTTATTTTCCCTGTGTAGCCACCTTCATCGTACTCCTCAGAGAACTAGGAGTAAAAGACATGGTGAAAGCCGCGGTTATCATGGTCTCCACCGCCACCCTTGTTGGCATCGCACTTAACTTAATCCTTCTTGGAGGATAAAACATGCGGAAAAAAACAATTGAAGACTATGCAGAATTAATCTATCAATTACAACAGCAAAAAAAACCGGTAAAAACTAGTACCATTGCCAACGCATTACATATCGCACCATCCAGTGTAACCGAAATATTCCAAAAACTCCAACAACTCGGCTATGTCGACTATCAACCATATAAAGGTGTCACCTTAACCGCAAAAGGCCGACTCATCGCTCGATCAACTGCACAGAAACATGAAACCTTGAAGGATTTCTTTATGATACTCGGGATCACCGAAGCCGTCGCTGACGAGGACGCCTGTAAAATCGAACATGTTGTCAACACTGAAACCATGGACCGGCTAACCAAATTTGTTGATTTCGTGCAACAAACAAAGGTCAACCCGTTATGGCTTGACCATTTCGATCATTTCTACACCACCGGCGAATACATTGAATGTACCCCGCAAACCCGCAATCAATGCCCAGTTCATGGCAAAAAGAAACAAAACACGTCAACTTCTACATAAAGTATCTTAGGTTACAATATTTTTTGTTGACTTTACGATACAGATAAAACAAAGTTTTATATGCCAGAAACCTCTTTATAATTAACAGTACTTAATTCAGGGGGTTTCACAATATGAAAAGCAACGTTAAATTAATCTTATGCAGCATAAGTATGTTGATACTTGCACTTCCTAGTATAGCAAGTACTACGTCTTCACAAAATATCCAAGCTAGTTTTTTTGATGATTTTGATCCACTTGTGGATGTCATAGTAACTGTTGAAATAGAAACAATACGGTCATTGCAAAAAGATGACCCACAGGTGCATACTTCAGAGTATATCGATAGAAACGGCGATCCTGATTTTTATGTAATCGTCAATATCAATGGAGAGACATTTACCAGTGAACAATGGGATGACAGCCCCTATTTGTATGATATACAATGGACGGCATCATGTGATGTTCCTGATGACGAAGAATTTGTAGATATCGTAATCCAACTCTGGGACTGGAATGCTAACGAGGATGTACTCTGCGATATCAGTGGATCAGAAGCATATGATGTAACCCTACAATATAGTATTAAAACCGGCCAGTGGACAGGTGATGACAGCCGCACAGATGATCCCAGTGGCTACGGACGGTTAAACGGCTGTGACGATGGGACGTTTTACACAC
Source organism: uncultured Thermoplasmatales archaeon (assembly GCA_964601295.1). GTDB lineage: Archaea > Thermoplasmatota > E2 > DHVEG-1 > DHVEG-1 > CAZRMY01. Next base: position 13,361 of record CAZRMY010000023.1, read on the forward strand.
ATGATCGTGATTGTGAACTCTGGTTTGACATTTATCAAAACGATTACGACAATGATGGGCTCCCCTACTGGATTGAAGTAAACTCCTATGGAACTGACCCTGAAACAAATGATCTTGGTATGGATGACGATGGGGATGAGGTACCCATTGAATGGGAACACCGATGGGGGTATGATCCCACGGTCGCTGATGACCACCATAATACCGATCCAGATACCGATGGTATCGACAACTGGGAGGAATACCGTACTGCGCAATGGCATTCAGATCCTTTCAGACGTGATCTGTTCACTGAACTTGATCAAATGGAAGAAAGCCCCACAGGAGAACAATCACTGATGCCTCAGGGTTCCAAAGAAATCTTATACACCGCATTTAACCGCCAAAATGTTGTATACCATCTCGATGATGGCACCTGGACTGAAACCGGATCCAATATGATACCTTTCGATGAATCAACAGAGAGCAGTGAACTACGCACCATCTACGAAACCAATTTCGAGACAGATACCTGGAGACGAGGCGTGTTTCATTACGGCGTGCTCATCTACCAGAGCGCCCGAGTTAACGGCAATATGTTTGGCGCAAACCGCTTCCAAGTCTCAGCACACGGTATGGAAGAAAAAGCCAGCAGCCCAATCCTCAACCGCGATATCGTCTATGCCAGCGCCTATATGCATGAAACCGGTCATACCCTGGGATTCTGGCCGATACCGGGTCACAATAAATTCAGTTATTACCCCTGGCAACTCGGCTGGTGGATCAGCAGACCGTATAAAAGCTGCATGAACTACGGCTACATGTACACCACCGTTGACTACTCAGATGGCTCACGACTATTCAATGACTACAATGACTGGGAACGCATGGATTTAACCTACTTCGAAGACTCCTGGTAAGACTACCTACATATACCTGCGGATCTAATACACTATTTTAGCAGAAATACGGTTCTTTTTATACTCAAAAAGAGGAGAGTAACCGCATAAAATACTTTCATTAAACCCCCACATGCTTTTTTAACACAGAACACACATCACCACTTCCTCACATACACCGTTTTAAGAGGGAGGCTTCACAATTACCATGCATACTCCATCCATCCCCACAACCAACACCGCTGCATCCTCACAGTTAACCCACACACTACTACACCCGCAGATTACGTTACCTACCAGTATCCCGCAACTCGACAAAGTACAGGATGGTTTCACCGCAGGTGAACTGATCTTCATCGATGGCACCAGTCCACTAATCTCAACGATCCCCGCACAACTCTGTGTGTACACCTATCAAAACTTCCACAGTGACACCCTGTATATTGATGGAGGCATGCGTGTAAACCCCTACACCATAGCATCCGCTGCACGCAGACACCACCTAAATCAACACCAGCTTCTCACCCATGTGCACATCAGCCGAGCGTTCACCGTCTACCAACTCTCCACACTCATACAAGATATGCTTGAACCCATGATACAACAATGCAACCCGCTCACTCTTATCATAGGCATGTACCCCGCATTATACCTTGACCCAGATGTCGACATCAACGAAGCACAACTCCTCTGCAAAACCAATCTCAACAAACTCATCTATCTCACTAAAACCTATCAGCTTATCACTCTCCTTACACATCACAGTACTACATCACTTCTACATCACCACCAACACCTACACTTCCTTCTCAACCAACATGCAGATGAAATCATCTCTATCACCAACCACGATAGCTACACCACTATCAAACTACTCAACAAACAGGCAACCACCCGGTTTCCCACAGGTACACCTGCACAGCTACAACTTGATGATTTCACGGAGGTAAACCGGTAACATGGGACGAACAGTACCAACCTTCAGAAACGTTATCGAATCCTTCGGCGGGGAATGGCATGAATTCAAACGAGCATTACGAACCATCGACCGGGAGGCATTCGAAGAACTCCTAAATCATGCACGTCGCCATGCGGCAGCAGGAACCAATACTACCAACCCTAACCCTTTCGAACCTATCGTCATGTCTATTTTACTTGAACACGAAAAAACTATACGGAAACTCCGAGAAGATGTCAAGCGGGAACATCCTTGATGTATACCCGGATTACACCCGCAATATACTGACCATCTGGCTTACCAACAACCGTGGAGCAACCCATATCGAAGACACCTGTACCCCTTGTTTCTACGTGTACTCACCAACAAAAAATCTACACACACTCACCCAAAAACTCCAGAATAGCACAGAAGTAGCAGATATACAGCATACCACAAAAAAACTCGTACTCGGCTCAGATAAAACATATCCCGTTCTGAAAATACACCCTACCACGCTCAGCATTCGAAGCACACTTGCCAAAAAAATCTACACCTGGGGTAACTGCCATCAGTACCAATTATTCAATGTTGACCTCAGACTAGCAACCCACTATCTGTACACCAAAAACCTGTTCTGTAACGCACGAGTCCACTGGGACGGCAGCCAATTCCTGCTGGATGACCACCAATGGGCACTCGACTACCCCCTGCCACACTATACTACCATGCAACTAGATATACAACGAAACACTAAACAAAAAAACATCCCCTCACAAACAGACACCATAACCGCAATACACCTCAACGATATAACCATCCAAGAAAACACTGAAGCAGACACAATCCTCCAAGCCACACAACACATACAGACCTATGACCCAGACATTATTTTCACCCAGAACGGTGACAGCGCCCTACTCCCCTTCCTGTACCATCGAGCACACGTAAACAACATCCACCAACAGGTAAACCTTGGACGAGATACCACACAACACCCACACACCTCCACCCAACCAACCAAAGAAAGCAAATCATATTTCAGCTACGGACGAATCATGCACCGCCCTGCATTCTACACCCTCAAAGGACGCATCCACATCGACACCCGTAGCTCATTTTTATACAACGAAAGCAGACTCCGCGGGCTCATCGATCTCTCACGATGCGCCAACATCCCCCTGCAACTGCTTTCACGTCTTGGCCCCGGAACCACCATCAGCCAGATACAAGTAACCAAAGCACTAGATCTCGGATATCTCATACCCTGGAAAAAAAACCTACCTGAAACATGGAAAAACGCCTGGGATCTCCTCAAGGCAGACCGTGGCGGACTCATACTTGAATCAACCGTTGGACTACACGAAAATGTACTCGAACTTGACTACGCCTCATTATACCCCAACATCATGGTACGCTACAACATCAGCCCAGAAACACTACTATGCCCCTGCTGCCCAAACTCTCAACTACACGTACCACAACTCGGATACCACATCTGCATGCAACAACAAGGCTTACTCCCACAAGTACTCCAACCTATACTCCAACGAAGATTCTGTTTTAAAGCACGCTCACAAAACAAACAATACAATCAACAACTCTACAAAGAACTACAAACCGCATGGAAATGGGTCTTACTCGTCTGCTTTGGATACACCGGATATAAAAACGCCCGCTACGGCCGCATCGAATGCCATGAAAGCATCACCGCATTCAGCAGAGACATCCTCCTCAAAGCCATGACCGTAGCTGAAAAACACGGCTACCAAATACTCCATGGCATCATCGACTCACTATGGGTACAACAAACCCACGGCAACACTACGCCCATACAACTCTCCCGCATAATTAGCAACACAACCGGTATCAAAATGGATGCCGAAGGACACTACCACTGGATCGTGTTTCTGCCAAATAAAACCACCACCGTAGGTGCCCTAAACCGATATTACGGACTATTTGACACCGGCGAGTTAAAAACCCGTGGCATTGAACTACGGCAGCATAACACCCCCTCGTTTTTACAATCAGCTCAACAAGAAATACTTAACGTGTTCTCTGTTGCCCATAACAAAACTGAATTCTATACTTTACTCCCTGCAGTACTAACCGTACTCAGTGAATACGCAACCAACCTTACCGCAGGAAAAATACCGCTACATGACCTACTGTTCACCAATACCATGTCACAGCCAATCTCAGAATACAAAGTAAACACCCTAGTAAAAGCAGCACTACTACAGTATCGAGATAACGATATCACCATTGAACCTGGACAATCCGTTCACTACATAGTAACCAACGAGCAAAGTAGCGATTATCATACCCGCGTATGCATAGCGGAACTCATAACAGAAGATGAACACATTGACACTAACTTTTATCTCAGACAACTCACAAAATGCGGGGAAAGCCTACTACTCCCTTTTGGGTACACCAAAGAAAAACTCGAAAATATATTAACAAAAGGAGGAAAAAAACCATCGAAATACATCCATTCTATGAAGAATCAGAGCTTCGCCCACATGTAAAAAAATATTTCACCAAACAAAACTGGACCGTGAAACAGGAGATACGAATTGGTTTCTGTCGAGCGGATCTGGTAGCATTCAAAGACAACAAAGTATGCGCCATAGAATTAAAACTAAAATACTGTAAAAAAGCACTGATACAGGCGCAAAACTATCAACTCGCAGCAGATTATGTATACCTCGCTGTACCATTGATGAATGTGTATAGCATCATACGGAAAGCCGAACCATTATTACAAAAACATGGTATCGGCATACTCACTGTAAACGAACTCACCGGAAAAGTAAACCCGCTACTTCCAGCGCATCTTTCAAAACGAAAACTCGGGACACTAACAACACACTCACCGAATCAACCGAAAATCAAGTGGAAATCTCGTTGAAAAAAACCAATAGGTAACTTAACTATCGTTAAGCTTATATACTGTGTAACTATAAATATAAACCATACGATAATTAAATATCCCTGGGGGGGGTACAATAGCATGAAAAAAATACTGTTCATAGTATTAGCAACAACTCTAATGATGCTGCCAATTGGTGCTGCAACCAGCTCTCAATACACGCCACAACAACATCAAAACATACAACCAACCATCAGACAATCAGATAACTTCACCCATACCGTCTTCACTGAATATGTCACCACAACCGAATGCCCTTACTGCGTTGAAGCATCCAGTCAACTCTACAGCATATCAGAATCACACGACTACGATTTCTACTATGTAACACTTGTCGCAGATGTTAACAAACACATCTGGCCACGAGTACAAGACCTAGGAACCAGCGGTGTACCCGATGTGCATTTCGATGGCGGATACCGAAATCTCGTGGGTGCACAAGATGATGAACAACCCTACCGGATGGCTATAACCGGCTGTGGTAACCGAGAAGTCCCAGAGGTAGACATGACCGTAGCGGTTGAATGGAAAAGCAAAGCAACCCTTGGTATAACAATTAATCTTGATACTAACGCAGCTGAAGGCTATACCGGACACCTCCGCCTTTACGTGGTTGAACCTGAATCACGATGGCTGGACAACAGCGGCACACCATACCATTACGGCGCTCTAGACATCCCGATAGACCGAAAAATGGCCATACCTACCTCAAAAAATATACAACCGCTTGGTGACACCACCACTATCACTAAAACCTGGTTTGGAAGCATCTGGGGATTCAACGATATAACCGAGAACAACATAATGGTCATCGCAGCACTATTCGATGAAGAAACAGGATATGTAATAGAATCAGCCGCTGACACCCCCGACTCAATCACATCCAATACGTTGCTGCACCAGCTTTTAGAACGGTTTAATATCAGC
>CAZRMY010000024.1:0-18820 GCA_964601295.1 uncultured Thermoplasmatales archaeon
CTCTCTATTTTTTATATCGCCTCAGATACTGTATCAAGTATTGAGTATGTTTTTTCTTTTGATTTTAATTTGATTTTATTTATTTCCTTTTTTGTTGAGTTTACAAATGTTTCATCTTTTATTGAACTGAGATTTATTTTTACGTTTAATACTGCCGATTGTACACCTGCATGTGCCATGAGGGCTGCTACTGCTGCGTCGCTTATTGAGTTTTGGTTGCCTTTTTCGGCGACTACCTGAGTGAGATCAAGTACTTTGAGGCATGCACGGGCGGTTTCTAAGGGTATGCTCGCGGCGGTTTTGAATGCTTGTTGAATGATTTCCTTTCGTTCTTCCTTTTGTTGGGTGGTGTCTTTAGGGAGTTTAAATGCCTTCATGACTTCGTTGAATGCTTCAGTGTCTTTGTCGATAAGTTGCGTGAGTGTTTTGCGTATAGTTTCTGATTTTTTTAGAAGAAGGGTTATAGTTTCTTCGAAATCCTGGTATTTTTCTTTACCGATGGTGAGATTGCATACCATTGAGGTAAGTGCTGCGCCAAGGGCACCTGAGAGAGCAGCAACGCTGCCACCGCCTGGTGCTGGGCTTTTTGAGGCGAGTTCGTCGAGGAATTCTGTGATTCCAAGGGAAACAAGTTTTTCCATTGAAGTTCACCCGGCTTTTTCAAGGAGTTTTTTTTCAAGTACTTGGTCGAATGAGAACTGTTCAAGTTTGAGGTAATGTTCGCTAACATTGACGAGTGCTTCCATAGGTATAAGCCCCACAATTTCACTTCCGATTACAGGTACACCATATCGTGCGGCTTCGTTTTTTATGGTTTCAAAGACGCGAAATATCGGGGTTTTTTGGTAGTGTACAAGGTTCATGGAGACTTGGACAATATTGCGTTCTTTGATTTCGAATCCCATGGCTTTTACGTATCGGTAACCACCGCTGCTGTGTCTGACTGCTTTGGCGATGTTTTTTGCGATAGTAAGATTGGTGGTACCAAGGTTAACATTGTATGCGATAAGGAAAAATCGGGCTCCAACTGCGGTTGCGCCTGCGGTTGGATGTATTTTATTTGGGCCGTAGTCTGGTTTTTTTTCTGGGTTGGTACCGATTTCTTTTTTGAGTCCTTCATATTGTCCCTTGCGTACTTTGGCGAGGTTGTGTCGATCTTCTCGTTTTGCAGCTTCTTCGTACATGAAACAGGGAACGTCGGTTTTTTTGGCGAATGCTTCAGCAAATTCGTTGGCAAGCTGTATGCATTCGTCCATGGTGATGTTTGCTATGGGTATAAACGGGACGACGTCGATAGCGCCCATGCGGGGGTGTTCTCCTTTGTGTTTGTTCATATCAATGAGTTCTACGCATTTGATCGCGATGTCAAGTGCTGTTTGTTTGACTGCGTCGGGTGGTCCGACGATGGTGACATCGGTTCTGTTGTGATCGGCATCGGGGCTGTAGTCGAGGAGTTCGATGTTTTTGTGTGATAAAATGAGTTTATGTATGGTATCGATGGTTTTTTTATTTCGTCCTTCGCTGAAGTTGGGAACACATTCTACGATCTTTTTTGTCATGTTGGATCACCGCAAACCCTTAATCTAGGTTATTCTTTTAACTGTTTGGATTGAGCATATGGAAACAGTTGATCTAGTTGTTAAGAACGCCAGTGAACTTGTGACAGTAAAAGGGCCAAATAGGGCGCGTGTTAAAGAGGAGATGCGTGAGCTTGGTGTGGTCTCTAATGGGTCGATAGCTGTTGATAAGGGTAAGATTGTGGCTGTTGGTCGTGATATTAGATATAAGGGTGCGGAGATGATTGATGCTCGGGGTAAAACTGTGGTACCTGGTTTTGTTGATCCGCATACGCATGTGGTGTTTGGTGGTTCTCGTGAGTTTGAGCTGGCAATGAAACTGCAGGGTCTGTCATACATGGATATCATGAAGAAGGGGGGCGGTATTTTTTATACGGTTCGTAAGACCCGGGAGGCTGATATCGATAGTTTAATTGCACAGAGTAGTAGACGACTTGATAGGATGTTGGGGTATGGTACGACAACGTGTGAGGGGAAAAGTGGGTATGGGCTAGATGTTGAATCTGAGGTTAAAATTCTGCAGGTGCTCTCTCAGTTGAATAAAGACCACGTGTTGGATATTGTGTCAACGTTTCTTGGTGCGCATGCAGTTCCTGAAAGGTGTAGTAGTGAAGAGTATGTGGACCTGGTGATTAATGAAATGCTTCCTAGGGTTAAGGATTTAGCACGTTTTTGTGATGTGTTTTGTGAAAAAGGGGTGTTTACGGTTGATCAATCTCGTGAGATTTTAGAGGAGGCAAAAAAAGAGGGGTTGATGCCAAAGGTTCATGCTGATGAAATTGTGGATACGGGTGGGGCGGCGCTTGCTGCAGACGTAGGTGCGGTGAGCGCGGATCATTTGCTCATGTCTTCAAGAAATGGGTTACAGCAGATGGTGAAATCTGGTGTGGTTGGGGTGTTACTGCCAGGTACACCATTTTCTTTGATGATGGACCGGTACGCTGATGCTCGTAAAATGATTGATATGGGCGTACCACTTGCTTTGGCAACTGATTTGAATCCAAATTGTTGGACGGAGAGCATGCAGTTTATGATGCAGCTGGGGTGTCTGAAGATGAAGATGACACCTGCTGAGGCGTTATGTGCGGCTACATTTAATGCTGCATGTGCGATTACTATGAATGATTTAGTGGGTAGTCTTGAGGTGGGGAAACAAGCGGATATCGTTGTATTGGACTGCCCGAATCATCAATTTATACCGTATCATTTCGGGGTTAATCTCGTTGATTCTGTGATTAAGAAAGGTATGATTATAACGTAAAATGTAGGTTGTCCAGACGTGTATGGGAAATTTTGATATACTGGTGCACCATTCTATGGAATAGATGGGCCCAGAGAGGAGAGAAAAACAGTTACAAAAAGAGTTGGGCCTGCTTGATGTTTTTTGTATTGCCGCAGGTGCGATGATTAGCTCAGGGTTGTTCATTTTACCAGGTATTGCGTATGCAAAAACAGGGTCTTCTGTCATTATCTCATATTTGATAGCAAGTGTGATTATCATTCCAACATTATTTTCCATGGCTGAGCTTACTACGGCTATGCCGAAATGTGGTGGTGATTATTTTTTTATTGATCGGAGTATGGGTCCTGGGATGGGGACTATCGGTGGTCTTGCATCATGGTTTGCGTTAAGTGCTAAGACTGCGTTTGCGTTATTTGGTATTGGTGTTTTTGTTCAGTTATTCAACCCGGGTTTAACCGAGTTTAACATCAAGCTTATCGCGGTGTTTTTTTGCGTGATTTTTACCATCGTGAATTTAGTTGGTGTTAAACATGCTGGGAGGACACAGGTGTTGTTGGTATCAGGTCTGCTGTGTTTGTTGATTGTATATATTGTAGCAGGGTTTTTTTATGTGGAGCCTTCGAGATTTGAGCCGTTCACTCCGTTTGGTATTAGCCCCATTTTTGCTACCGCGGGATTGGTGTTTGTTTCTTTTATGGGGTTAACTAAGGTGTGTAGTGTTGCTGAGGAAATACGTAAACCGAAGCGGAATATTCCACTGGGGATGTTTCTTGCATGGGGGGTTATTTCAGCGTTGTATATTGCGGTGGTGTTTGTCACCATTGGGTTATTGGATCACACGGTATTGATGAGTTCGTTGATGCCGATTTCGTTGGGTGCAGAAGTGTTCATGGGTGACATTGGTCGTATAGCGCTAGGGGTTGCAGCAGTGCTGGCGTTTATTACGACTGCTAATGCAGGGTTACTTTCTAGCTCCCGGTATCCTGTAGCTATGAGTAAGGATCAGCTGCTACCGGGTTTTTTCAGGCGGTTGTCTAAGCGTGGTACGCCGGTTGTATCCATCGTGTTTACCGCGGGTTTTATGATTAGTATTATTCTTTTTTTAGATCTTGAAGGGTTAGTGAAAACTGCATCGACGTTAATGTTGTTATTGTTTATTTTTGTGAATTTATCTATGATTATGATGCGTGAGAGTAAGATTCGATATTATCGACCAAGTATACGGACGCCGTTGTATCCGTGGGTGCAGCTAGCGGGCATTGGGTGTTATATTTTTTTGATTTTTGAGATGGGAGGTATTCCGCTGTTGTTTGTTGGCGTGTTTATGCTGTTTGGGTTTTGTTGGTATTGGTTTTTTGCACGGGATAAGATATGGCGTGAGTATACCTTGTTGCATGTGGCTGAGCGGGTTACCGGTATGAAGTCAACAGGGTATTTGGTGGATGAGGAGCTCCGTGAGATTTTGATTGATCGTGATGAGATTACAGAGAAACGGTTTGAGGAGTTAATTAGACATTGTGAAATTGTTGATCTTCCTAAGTATCCAAATCCGGATAAGTTTGCGCATTTGATGGCGGGTAAGCTTGCAGAAAAGTTGGGTACCAGTGAGAACAAGTTGTATAGATTATTGAAGAAACGTGAGACGGATTCAAATATTATGGTGCATCCGGGTATAGCGATTTTTTCGCATATGATACGTGGGCGGAATAAGTTTGAGATGATTTTGGTGCGGAGTCGTAAAGGGATTATTCTTTCTGATAGGGTGGATCCAGTGCATGCGTTTCTAACGATTATTGCCTCGCCTGATCAGAAGAGTTTCTATATGCATGCGTTGATGTGGATTGTGCAGATAGCAGAGCGCACTGATTTTGAGATTGATTGGGTTACCGCTGAAGATACCGAAGAATTACGCACTATCGTGTTACGAGCATGGAAAAAACGTGAACTGAAATAGAGTAGTACCAGCTTTTTCAGTTTTTTTTAGGGGTTTTCAACTGGCATATTTTCTGATAAATGTCCGCACGGTAGGGTTTGTATTTTGGATATTTTTTAAGAAATGAGCTGAGAAGCTCATCAACGGTGTTGGTTTTCCGCCGGTTGACATAGATGGTAAGTTTTTGAGTGAGTTCTTTTTCAAATGCTTCTTCTTTATGTGTTTCCATGATCTGACAGGCGATATGATAGATTTGGGTTCGTTGTCCATGGTATATCGGGTAGCGTTCAAGGAAATCTTCAACGATGAGTTTGACATTACGTGACGATTTTTGTTCAAGGATAAAATCATCGAGCCGAATGGTAAGTAATCGCTGGAAGTTGCTTTCCTGGTAGCGTTCATGTATTTCCAGTGAGACAAACATGGTTTCTATTATGGAGACTATAAGTAATATTAAGGTGAGCATAATAATTTCATATTCATTGGTTATAACTGCATGGTACAGTAGTATAATTTCTAGGACCAGCACAAAAAACGGGATGATAAACGAGAGTTGTTCAGTTCGGGGTGATTCAGCGATTTCTTGAATATAGCTTCGGATCCTCCCGCAACGTGGCATCTGAACAGGAATAAAACATGAGGGATTTAACTGTTGTGATTATGTAATATAGAAGTAGGTGAACACAAAAAGAACGGTTTTATTTTTTGAGTTTTTTCCGCTGTTTTTCTTGTTTTCGTTTGATTTTTTCCAGTTGTTTATTTCGTCTACGTTGGTCAGCTTCTTTTTTCATATCTCTTGCTGAGTTTGCGGACGGTGTTTCTTCAGACGTGGTAGATGTGTTATCTGTTTCTTGTATGTCGTTTGGCGTTTCACTCTTTTCTTTCTCTTTGTTTGCTATTTGTTCTTCTTCTTTAGTGCCTTTTTGCATGGGTTCTTCTTTTTTCTTTTGTTTTTCCGTTTGTTTTGACGCTGTCTTTTCCTTTTTAGTTTGCTCTGATTGTTTTAATTTGAATGGTTTTTTTATATTTTGGATAAAACCCCAGAGAATAGGTTTCCTTGGTTGTTTCTGCTGTTTCTGTTTACGAGAACGAGCGTAGGAATCCATTTGCTTACGGTAGTCGTCTTTCATTTTTTGTAATTCCTGGCGATAAGCATCTTTGTCTTTTTCGATGAGATCTTTAAGTTTCTGTTTGTTCTCTGGTAACGTCCATGGTTTCACCGGTGGTTTACCGTAGAGTTTTTCATCTTTCCTCTTCTTGAGATAGGTAAAAGTTAAATAAATAATAATAGCAAGGCTAATAAATATAGAAACAGTAATGATGATAAGCTGTGAAACAAAGAAACCTCGAGTGATTACTTGAACACCTCCACTATTTCCGGGGTACTCTGGATTTTTTAATGAATAAGCAGTGATATTTATTGTGTGTGTAGTACCCGCATCAAAAAAAGTTTCTGGTGTCATTACCTGTAAAGTAATTTCCCGAGTCTCTCCAGGCTGCAAAACAAAACTTTGTTCAGATAAAACTGCTCGCACATCCGTATTAGTGGACACTCTTGCAGCAAATGTGTCAACAAAATAGCCCAGGTTAGTTACTTCGATTTGAAAAGTGGCAGTAGAGTCTGGAGGTACAGTTTTTACATCGCTGTCCGGTACGATATCGATATAGTCTAGTGGTATGGAACGAACAGGTATCTCAAAGTATGAGGTCCCATATTCTGTACCATCTTTCAATATCCGAGTGGCAGATATACGCACAATAACTGTGTTATCAACAGCTAGATCATTTACAAACATTTTTAGGGTCAAATCTGCAGTAGTTCCATCCGTTGATTTTGGAATTGTATTAGGGTTAACGCTAACAGTCCAACCATCTTTATTGCCGACGATCTCTGCATCCAAGTTTATAGACGTATATCCCAAAAAGGGAGTCCAAGTTGGATGGATGATTGGCCAGAGACCTCGAATTATAAAGAAGCTAAGGATTTTACGTATTCCACGATCCCCCCATAAATATTGAAGTTGTGTCCAATTCATACCAAAGTTATCGTAATATTTTAATTTCAAAGTGTTTTCTTGATTAGGGATTATAGGTTCAATATCGCCAATTGGTAGAATTGATAATTCTGCACCAGAGTTATCATCTGTTTGTTGAGCACGGATTGGAGAAATAAAGATCGAAATAAACAAGGTAAAAAGGATGAATGTAATCAATGCTTTTCGATGTCTCATTAATGTGTTCCTCGCAATTTTTTATAATATTACTTTCTTTTTTTGAAGAGAGCTATCAATATGACTGCGGCAAAAAGTAAGCCTACTGTTTCAAAACCGGGGGTTGAAAAACCTCGACTGCGTATTGTCACCTGAAAAGGTACTGATGTTCCCACAAACCTTGATCGGTTTGCTTGTGGGGGAGAAAACTCAGGAGTGAACTCGAGGGTTATAGTTTCAAGATCATTGTGCCATCCCAAATCATATGGTGGCGTTATTGAGAATGATAGATATCCAACATTGTTCTCACCCGCTCCTTCAGCTGAGGGTATGATTATTTGAGCTTGAGACAAGAGGGGAGACCAATTTTCTGGATAATCAATAATTTTAGCTGTTACGATTGTTTGTTTGTTTCCAAGATTTGTTATTCGTACCGGAAAAGTTACTGTTTCCTGTGGTCCTACAACTCGACTCGGATCTTCAGTGTATACATCAATTAAAGGTATGTATCCTGGTTGAAAAACAATGTCCATATATGCTTCTTTGGCAGGAACGTGTTTATTTAAAAGTTGGTCAGTTTCTGCTTTAATTTTTAATGAAAAACCTTCCGCAGGAGCATCATCGTGAGCTGCGATGACAATGGAGGTTTGTGTTGTAGCAAATTCAGAATCGATTTCTACGTAGGGTGTCGGGTTGGTAATAGAAATCGCCGCCCAATCTGGATTGTTTATCACAGATAATCGTATCTGCGCGGAGGTTATGATAAACGTTTGTAGAAATAGAATTCTAAGTGGAATACTACTTAGGAATGCTGGAGGTACTTCGGCTTTAAACCTTAATGAAATTGGAATTGATACTGGTGGACCATCTGGTTGAAATACTGCTTCATTTACAGCAGATTCGTCGTAATCCATCTCTAAAACGGCTTCGTAAGTAATTAACTTTGCAGAGGATGTTGGAGTGATAGCAAATAAGGTGCTAAATAATACTATGCTGATTATTAAGCTAGCTTTGACGGTTCGAAAGTTTTTTCTCATTTATTCCACCGTTTTTTATTATTTTACTAATATTTACTTGGGTTTTCCAGTATTTAAAGATTGTTGTACAATTCTTGTTCATACACACAATCTCTCTGTACACTTTAATATATAACTTATATGATATAAAAATATTTGCATCTAATTATCTTTAATTTAATAAAGAGAATATATTAGAAAATTACAAGTGTGCCCTGTGTAAGATTATTTTACAGTGTCAATATCTGGCCCTGATTCTGCAGTGCTTTCTTCGTTCTCATCTTCTTCTTTTTTGGTGACTGCTACCCGATCCGGGAAATTAGATAATATTACGATATCATGTACCGCGTTCACCCAGCGATAGGGAACTGCTACATCAACACTTCCTTCAACAATTGAGGGGTTTGTGTTGGTTACTAAAAGGCTGCTGACGCGTTTTTCATTAATGTCAAGAAACACATTTTTCACATGCCCTACATATGTTCCTTGCCGGGTGTACACTGGTAATTTAAGATAAGAAGTTACCTTGCCCACTTTAGCATCCGCATCTTTTTCAATCATAAAACCAAAATACATTAACTAATATTAAAATGTGATGGTTTTTCTCATCCACCAAAATGTTTTTTTCCGGCTCATATGATACAGTATCTAAATGAAACACGACAGAAAATGGCAACACATCATACGAAAGCTTCAACAGCTAAAAGAGTTTGATTCAACTTTTTTAAGTGGTCGTATTCTTGGTTCTATGTGTACGCAGCCGCATCCTATCGCACTTGAAGCATATTCTCAATTTCTTGCAACAAATCTAGGTGATCCTGCATTATTCCCTGGGTCAAAAAAAATCGAAAAAAAATATATAGATTTCATAAAGGAACTACTGCATGTTCCATCAGCGGGGTCTGGAGTGATTGTTAGCGGGGGAACTGAGGGAAACATTACGGCGATGTGGCTTGCTAAGCTTCTGTCTGGTAAATCCGAAATCATTGTTCCGGAAGGAGTGCATTTTTCGTTTCGAAAAATAGCATCTCTGATGAACATGAAACTTACCACTGTTCCGCTGACAAATAAATATATCATTGACATACAGAAACTTCAGAAAAAAATCGGGAAAAATACTGCTGCAGTGCTGGCTATAGCAGGATCAACTGAACTTGGTATGATAGATCCAATCGATGAAATCAGTGAATTGTGTAGCAATGAAGACGTGTTTTTACACGTTGATGCAGCCTTCGGAGGATTTGCGATACCGTTTCTTAACAGATTGGGGTTTGCTGATGATCAGTTTGATTTCAACTTGGAGGGTGTAAGTAGTGTTTCTGTGGATGCTCATAAAATGGGTTGTTCTGCAATCCCGCTTGGTACGCTTTTAGTCCGTGATAACAGATGGTTAGATATGATTAGCGGCGAACCTGATTGTACCAGTAGCTCGTTTCAAGTTGGCTTACTCGGAACCCGGTCAGGTGGTCCGGTAGCTGCAGGTTATGCGATATCCCAGTATTTGGGATACGATGGATATACGGATATTATGAAACAATGTATGAAAACAACAGCGCATACCATTGGAAAAATCAGCGAGCTCGGATTAAGTCTTGTAGTACAGCCTAAGATGAACGTTATAGGTGTAAAACTAAAGGATCCCGAGTTTGTTGTCCGTCGGCTTGCAGATCAGGGTTGGCGGGTAAATAAAATCGAACGTCTCTCCTGTATACGTATCGTGCTAATGCCACATATATCAAAAAAACATATTGATGAGTTTATGCCTGTATTTAAGCAGGTCTGCATGGAAGCAGGTGAACTATGAGTTTGGATTTATTAAAAAAAAGTTTACGTGATGCAGTAATAATCAACAAAAACGGGTACCCGTATATTGTCCATCCATTACTGGATGGCATACCAGCGGTAGATCCAGAGTTATTACGTGAAGTTGTCAATGAAATGTATCATCGTATGAAAAAGTATCTTCCATTTGATAAAATCGTGACAATTGAAGCTATGGGTTTACCACTTGCTTCAGCACTTTCTCTTAAAATGAATATACCTTACACAATAATTAGAAAACGTAAATACGGGCTGCCTGGAGAATACGCTGTGCAACAGCAAACAGGGTATTCAAAAAATAAGTTATACATCAACGGATTAAAATATGGTGACAACGTGGTAATTATTGATGATATCATTAGTACAGGAGGAACAATACGCTCTGTTATTACTGCATTAAATAAAATGCATATCTGGATAAAAGCTATATGTGCTGTGGTATCAAAAGGAGCTATTCCCAAAAACGTAGTACATACCTGTAATTGTGATATATCTGTTTTAGTATTAGTTGATGTTAATATACATGATGGTTCTATTATCATTGAAGAGGAAAGATTTTCATAGGTGCTTAATATTAAGTGATGTGATCGTTATGCCTGAAAAAGTTGGTCAACATGCACATTGTCAGATATGTGGGAAAGCAATTCCGGTTTCAGAAACATTATGTTCTGAGGAATGTAAACAGAAATATCAATCATTAGTGAAAAAACGTAAACTGCTCATGTACATTATGTATGCCTCAATTTTTGTTATATTGATATTGTTTGTGTTGAGTAGCAACAGCATCTAGAACAACAACAGTATAAGAACGGTAAGGTTTAAATCAAGGTTACCGCTCATGGGATAACTGAGATGCACAATGGATGTAATAGCCGCTCTAAGTGTACTTGGAGCAATCATGGTCCTGGGTTTTATCGGCAACTATATTTTCAATAAAACACAGATTCCCAGTATCGTATGGTTATTGTTCTTTGGTTTAATCATTGGGGTAATTTTCAGCGAGGTTAAATCTATAGATCAAAATCTCCTGCTTACAATCACCGAGTTTTTCGGTGCTGTTGCAATCATAATCATTCTTTTTGATGGGGGAATCAACACAGATTTATATACGCTATTTAGTGGTGCGCCACGGGGGTTATTACTCACTGTGAGCGGGTTTAGCCTCAGTGTCATATCTTTGATGTTAGTGGTCGTAGGATTAGCAATGTTTAATGTCGTCGCAATACCGGTCGAAAACAGTGTCGTTATAGGTGTAATACTTGGTGCAATGGTCGGAGGCACCAGCAGCCCTATCGTGATACCACTTGCTAATCGACTGCAGAACCTGCAATCTAAAACAAAAACCGTGGTATCGATTGAAAGCATTCTCACTGATCCACTGAGCATTGTCGTCGTACTTGCGGTGGTAACCATGATTACCACACAGGGAGTCGCAATAGACATTACCGTTGGACTGAAAAACCTCGTCAGCACATTTTCCATAGGCGCAGTTCTAGGAATCGTCTTTGGACTGGTATGGCTCCCAATTATGCATCGTGTTCGCAAACAACAGTTCTCCTATATCTCCACCTTAGCCGTAGTTTTTCTTGTATACTCAGTTACTACCACCTTAATCGGCGTAGAACATGGAGGAACTGGTGGCGGTGCTATCGCCTGCCTGGTATTTGGACTAGTATTAGGAAACGGGAAAAAAATCTTAAAAATGATAAAATACACCGGTCATAAATATGAAGTGGACGAAGAAACAAAACATTACCATGCCCTGGTCTCATTTGTGATACGCACATTTTTCTTCGTATTCATCGGGGTTATGGCGAGTTTCCAAGACATCGGATTTATACTCATTGGAATCATCGCACTAATCGTCCTGCTTATCGTCCGATATCTCACGATATGGTTTACCACATACAAAGGCAATTTTGAACAAGATGATAAACAAACCATGACCGTGCTAATGCCCCGGGGATTAGCTGCAGCAATACTCGCGTTGAATCTACCAATTCTTCTGGAGGATGTTGATCTGATGCCTAATACCGCAGGATTCTTCCAAGATATCGCCTTTGTCATCATTCTTGGCACCGCCATTATCTGTACCATCGGTGTTTCAGTTATTTGTCATTTGGAAAAACAAAAACAATGACACATAGACGCGCATTTGTGCAAGTAACAAAAAAGTAAACCCTATTTGAATGCAATACCAATAAAAAAAAAAAATCGCTATTTTATTCGCCTAATTCTTCTTGAAGATCTATAACCATTTCAGTGAGAACATCCTCAAACACAGGGTGCCGATATTCCTTCACTGAGCCATCAGTCATATGGCATCGAGCAACGAAATCACGACCATCTTTGATTATCTCAATATGACAGACTTCCTCCATACAGGCTCCCTATCTAATTTAACCGGGAATGCAAGAATGTGTTTATATGTTTTGTGGGTAACGTTAAAGACACACTGCATTAATATCATCATCTTGTGAACATCATGCACCATACTCGCAGACCCACGGTAGCCGGGCAGTTTTATAAAGCACATAAAGACCAACTCCTTGATGAACTACACACATGTTTTACCGATGAACGAGGACCTGGATCTGTGCCAGAGAAACAAACACACAAAGATTCAATCAAAGGTCTGGTGGTACCACATGCCGGATACAGTTTCTCCGGGCCAATCGCTGCACACGCGTATCACACACTTGCATCAAACCAGCTTGCAGACACCTACATCATCCTGGGACCAAACCATACCGGACAAGGATCCGGCGTATCCATTATGACCCAAGGGTCCTGGAAAACACCGCTCGGTGACGTCCCAATAAACAGCGCTCTCGCTGAAACACTTGCTACACCTATCATCGATGCCGACGAAAACGCACATCAATACGAACACAGCATCGAAGTACAACTTCCATTTCTTCAATATATCCAAGCAGAGAAAAGCTTTGATTTTATCCCTATATGTATGATGATGCAAGACTATGATACCGTGCAAGATGTCGTAAACATTCTAACCCGGACACTGAAAAACACTGATAAAACAGTAGTATTGATCGCAAGCAGTGATTTCACCCATGCAGGATTCAACTACCAATCCATGCCTCCCGCAGGCATGAGCGTGGATGAATATACGAGAAACCAGGATAAACTCGCGCTTGAAGCCATTACAAACATGGATCCTCAAGGCCTGATACACACCGTGGAAAAAAATCACATCACCATGTGTGGATACGGCCCTGTGGCCACAACGCTTGCGGTAAGCAAAAACTATGGCGCTACTACTGCAGAATTACTTAAATACGGTACATCAAATGACATCTACCCTACTAGCTCATGTGTCGGCTATGGCGCATTTGCCATATATTAACAGGAGCACACGTATGAAAAAACAACCTGTCAAAGACATTACCTTCACCCCAGATATGACTACCAATCAACTCATACAAGAAATGTATACCTCTGGTGGGTTCACCGCAAAAAAACTCGCCGAAGCAGTAAACATCCTTGAAGAAATGATACAAGACACAAAGTGCACCACGTTTCTCTCCTTTCCCGCTTGCATAATATCAACCGGCACACGCGGTGTGATTAAAGAACTTCTCAAACGAAAACTCGTCGACGTAATCATCACCACCTGTGGAACCCTAGATCATGACCTTGCTCGCATCTGGAAAAATTATCTTCACGGTGATTTCAGAGCTGATGATACCGAACTGTATAAAAAAAACATCTACCGGCTTGGAAACATATTCATCCCTCTTGAATGCTATGGTCCTATCCTCGAAGAAAAAATGCAGCCCATGCTTAAACAACTGCATGCTATCAAACCCAAATGGTCCACTAAAGATCTCATCTGGGAATTCGGACGCTACCTCGATAAAAACAACATCGGAACCGATTCATTAACCTACTGGGCATACAAAAAACATATACCCATGTTCATACCAGGTATCACCGACGGGGCATTCGGCTCACAACTCTGGCTCTACTATCAGCAAAACCGGGATTTCACTATAGACATACTCCAAGATGAACAAGACCTCTCAGACATAGTGTTCACCGCACATAAAACTGGGGCACTCATCATTGGCGGCGGCATATCCAAACACCATGTCATCTGGTGGAATCAATTCTGCAACGGTCTTGCATATGCGGTATATCTCACCACCGCAGTTGAATACGATGGCAGCCTCAGTGGCGCACAAACCCGTGAAGCAATCTCATGGGGGAAAATCGGTGAACACGCAGCACATACCACCGTTGAAGGAGACGCAACTGTCTATCTGCCATTTATGATAAGTGCGTTACTCCAACGCATACAAAATCCGTAGTCTTCGATATCAAAAGCAAGAGCAAGAATAAGTAAAATAATATGATAAAATCATGATCCAAAAAAACAATAACACTTCTGAGATTGAGTTTTCACAAAACATTACAGCGTTTTTAACTAGAATAAAACCGCACTCTCAAATACTCCAAATATCTATTACTATCAGCGGTATTTTTTTTATTATACACCTTCTATCTAAAAATATCGGGGTGCTCATATTTGATACAACCGCAACCATGTTTGCCGTTTACCTGCTCATCGGTTTATTGCTGTTAAATATCCCCTATAACTCACTATCGCATATAGTAAAAAACAACAAGGTTGACCTTCTCCTGATAAAACAAGTGATACCCGGATTATTGATAACTATCGCAACAACAGCAATCTGCCTGCTATCACAGGAGTATTTAATTCAACTAGCCAGTATCCCTCTGTTTACAGTTGGGCTCATCCTTCTGTCAAATAAATCAAATCGTATCAAAAATCAGTACACACGAATGAGTATTACAGTAAGTTTTTACATATTCGTCATAATTCTCATACAGTATATTCCGGCTCTGTGGAATAGTATCCAACAATTCTCCCTGAGATTCACCAGTGTTATCGGGGTGGTATCACAGACAAAACTGTCCCTTGGACCGTCTATTAGCGGCGGGTGGATACTCTTTGGGTTTTTGATCACTCTCATAGGTGTGTTTGCGGTATCAATAAAAACAAAAAAGATTGTGAAACAATTGATACTTTCTGCGAGTAGCTTGTTTTTGCTCTGGGTGATCTATATTGTTTTACTCAGCAGAATTAGTTTTGCCTCAAAAGCGGATATGGCAACTCCGCTTATCCTATTGTTCTTAATTGGTTTGGTGCCGTTGATGTATTTCTGGATCACGGTTCCGCCAACACCACTCCGTAAATTAGAACTTCAAAAGTATATGCGCAACCACCGTTTTGCTAGAATACTCTATGCTAAACAAATCTGGGCTATTTGCCTGGTGATTATCGGACTGTTACTACTCACCATTTACATTCCCTCAGCTACTCCTGCAGATGACACTACACCAACTGTAGCATTCTATGGGAAAGATATGCTTGGAAACTGGGATATACCCCAGTATGGCACCTATGGTCGTGAAGCCACCGGCATGTTTGGTTTACTCCCAATTTACCTTGAAGTTACAGGATACGACACAAAACTACTTGTTAATAACACCCAGGAATTTCAAAATCAGAGCACAGTAGAATACACAAATATTACTCGTTACGTGAATCTCACAGATTACACCCCGCTTATAGAAACACCGTCGCTTTCCCCTGCACATCTTGATAATGTTGATATACTAGTCATCATCAATATCAACACTTCTTTTTCCAACGAAGAAAAGCAAAACATATGGGAATATGTTAACGATGGCGGCAGCCTTCTCGTGTTAGGCGATCATACAAACGTTGGTGGCATACAACAACCATTAAACACCCTGCTTCAACCAACAGGAATTCAGTATCAGTTTGACTCGGCATTACCGCTTGATCCGCAATTCAACTGGGCTACCTGCACACAACTAGTCCCCCATCCCGTTACTACAGCACTTGACCCTATATATGACCTCCAAATTAGTGTCGGTGCCTCTCTACATACACCATCAACAGCTACACCATTAATAATCGGAAAATATGGTCTTGCAGACAGGGGGAATACGACAAACGAGGAAATCGCCTACCTTGGCGACTATGAATACCAACCTGGTGAACACCTCGGAGATCTCATCCTTGCAAGCACATCAACACAGGGATCAGGAAAAATCTTAGTATTTGGAGATACCTCGTCATTTCAAAACTCCGCACTCCCGTATTCCTACCCGTTTATAACTAACATATTCTCATGGTTACATCACCCCGCTACACCCATATTTAACCAATTACAACCCCTACTCGCAGTGATACTACTCATCAGCGGGCTTATACTCATCATACGTAGTTACAAAAACCAAGTATACCCGTTTATCATCCCCTGTATACTCCTCAGTGTGCTGCTTATCTCCGGAATTGCTAACTCACTGCTCTACCACCCCACTCACCCAACCTCAGGACATATCGCATACATTGATATCTCCCATAATGAACAATTCACCATTCAACCATACACCGATACTTCCCTTACCGGCTGCATACTTAATCTCATGCGAAACAACTACCAACCACTACTGCTCAAGTCAATGACCGAAAAACAGCTTACCAACTGCGATCTTCTTATCCTACATGCACCTACAGAACAACTCACCAGCTCAGAAGTCAACCTTCTACACAACTATATGAAAACCGGTGGTACTATCATTCTTTGCACCGGCTACAATGACAAAGACGCTGTCATGCCGCTACTCAACACCGTTAATCTGGATATACAAAACATCCCCCTAGGCCCAGTACCATACGGTGAAGACGACCCACAAACCTATCAAAACGAAACACGATTTGTCAACAGCTGGCCCATAACCTATCCGCAAAACAACAACGATACCTACCAATCATTCTACAGCGTCTCAATAGCAGGATGGGACGAACAATACCATCTCATGGTATATACACACTATGGAGCCGGCGGTCTGCTTCTCATAAGCGACAGTGAATACCTACTCGACAAAAACCTTGAATCAATTTACGACTACTGGCCGGGTAACATTCTCATGTTCAAATACATCCTCGATGAACTACAAAACATGGAGGAGCAATCATGAAACAACTCCTCTGGCTGACCATCTTTTTCACTTCGATAACCTGGTTAGTCCTAATTCCCATTTTCACCCCGCCAAACTACGTTGCTGCTGGCATCCTACTGTCCCTTGGGATAACCTGCAGCATACTCGGCACATGGAAAACACCAACTCTAACCATACATATCAAGTATTTTTTACTGCTCCCACTCCTCATTTTCGCCGCAGCTATAATCACGATCCCATTCAACATAGGCATCATACTGCTTATCATCAGTGGTCTGCTGTATCTGCTACAGCTGAAAAAAAACATCCCCGGTATACAAAAGAGTACCCTTGGGATAGGTGTAACCGGTCTTCTACTCACAATTCAATCAGCATTTTTCCCGTTGTATAGTTTAATTGTCGCCCAGGGGCACCGCGTAGACCTGCTATCGCCTATCGTATCATGGGTGGGTAACCTGTTAGGCTTGAACACATCAGTAAATCAAGGCATTGTATACATACAGACATATCAAGAAGTAATCCCATTATCTATAACGCTGGAAAAAATCGGTTTTTACCCCTGGGTTAACCTCTTAATTGGTGCTTTAGTGGTATGTTATTTTATTGTATCTAGAAAGAAAATTCTGAGGAACCTAGGAGTATTCTTTCTTCTCAGTATATTATATATTCCAGTACGCTTAGTAACCTTAGTTTTTCTATATATCACCACCCAAGATCTATCAGTATTCTGGGAACCCGTGTATGCAATTATAAGTTGGATTCCCTTCATTTTGATCCTCATGAAAAGTGTGTCTCTACAACCGGTAAATTTTGCTAGCACTGAATTTAAGAGTTTTCTATTTTCAAAACGCCAGATAGCCGCAGTAGTGTTGGTGTTTATGAGCGTTATTGCTGCTACCGGTGGCATGGTGTATCAGGGGCCGGGTGTTGAAAAAAACAGGCGGGTGCTAATAGATGAATATCACAGTGACTGGGAAGATACCACACGTCCATTGGATACCGAATGGTATGGGATGCTGTCGACGTATAACTATTACTCCTGGGCTCAATGGCTGAGTTATTATTATCAAATCGATCAAAACATTAACCAGAGTATCAATGAGCAGCTGCTAACGGACATTGATATTCTGGTGATTAAATGTCCGACAAGTAGTTTTTCAACCGATGAAATTTTATCGATAACACGTTTTGTTGAAGCTGGTGGCGGGCTATATTTAATAGGGGATCACACAAATGTGTTCGGTATGAACTCATACTTAAATCAACTCGGAGCACATTTTGGTATCACATTTAAAACTGATGCAACCTATGAACTAGGCTCTGGTAGAACCACCACCTATAAACCATGGGGTGGTGCGATTCATCCGATTATGCAGCATGTTGAATCTTTTGATTTTATGACATCATGTACCCTTGAAGCCCCATGGACTGCAGAACCTGTGATTATTGGCAACCGTGTTATGATCGAACCAGGTACGTATAGTACACAAAATTTTTTCAGAGAATCCGTTAGTTCACCTGACGCGGAATATGGTCTTGCATTGCAGGTAGTTGCTGTTAAATATGGTAACGGACGAGTAGTAGCCTTCTCCGATAGCACCTGTTTTTCATCCTTTTCACTATTTAGTGATGGATATCAAAGATTCAATTTAGGTGTAATGGAATACTTAAACCGGATGAACACACGACCATATCCAAGTATACTTTTTGGTGTTTTCGCTATAAGCATGTTATCACTGGGTATGTATTTGTTCATCAGAGAACAAAAACTTCGGCGGTTACTCTGTGTAATACTTGTTGGTGTAATAGCCGTTGCAGTAAGTAGTCCTGTATACTCATGGATGAACATGAACGACTACCCCCTACCCTCCTCCGATACAGAGTATCCACAAGTATGCTTTGAACAAGAACATTCAAAGTATCTAATAAACCTTATTCCTACATTTGACTTCACAGATAACGGCAACCAATATGGCACC
>CAZRMY010000025.1:0-2251 GCA_964601295.1 uncultured Thermoplasmatales archaeon
AAGATAAAACTCGATTTTTTCAACAGGATCTGCTAGTCCATAGACTGTTGCTGAGACAGTAAGTGGTCCAAGTGCTATAGTATGATTT
This sequence comes from uncultured Thermoplasmatales archaeon, assembly GCA_964601295.1. GTDB lineage: Archaea > Thermoplasmatota > E2 > DHVEG-1 > DHVEG-1 > CAZRMY01. The sequence goes on from CAZRMY010000025.1 coordinate 89, forward strand.
AACGATGGTCGAAACAGTAGATCTTTTCCGAAGAGATACACATGGTTTTTCAATGGATGGCCAATGCTGACAGTAGGCATACCATGTTCTGCTCCTAGAGGGACATAGTCTATGCCATCATATTCTGCTCCAATGTATCGGTGAGCATCAAAAATGTTTACCTCGGTGTCTCCATGTTCATGAACACCAAGGCTGTCTTGCAGGTAGACACCGTCATTTTCTGGGTCATAAAAGTTTTCCAGTGGTTGTGCTGCTTGATGAATATAGTTTTGCGCGCGTTCACTAGGACCGGTGCCATCCGCATATAAGAAATCATACATCACCGAATCAACAGCCACCGGGTCTTGCGAGAAGAACAGACTACTCATCCAATCATCATTGAAGGGATACATTTGGAAATGACTGATATCTGCGTTCATATACCGGCATGCATACGTGCCATCACCAATGTATAATACTGTTTTACCTCCGAGATGTTCATGGGCGAGTAGATCAACCTGCGGAGCAGGATTACCCATTTTAGTAAACCCAATAGTATGGTATGGATGAATGTCAACCACGGGTTCGATGAACACACCAAACAGGTTTTTTGCTGCGAGCGTGACACGATCATACACATGACGTTTCACAATAGGCATATTGATAAGGTACTCAGCTTCGGCTACACAAACGGGTAACGTTCGATATGCACAGTCTCCTTCAGGAAAATATATACGAACATCACTGGGAGCGGCTTGTTCTCGTCCGGGAGCATCTCCATCGGCACCGACAAAAAGTACCTCTGGGAACTCAGGGATTAACGTGCCAGCCGGATATGTTTCGTAATAGACACGGTTGTAAAACCAGTCAGGAAGTTTACGTGATGCATCAAACACAGTGATATCTGATTCAGCAACACCAACAACGTCAATAAGTTGATGTAGCACTCCTTTGACAACATATGGATTTGCATCAATTTCATTAGTCTCAGAGGTGTAGGGTTCATAATAGATGTTGTTCATGTTGATTTTAATCGCGATTTTTTCTCCAGGTTGATAGCCGATATCTCCTTTGCCATGCTGTTGATTGAAATATTTGAATAGTTTATCCCATGCCGCATGGTCTGTTTCTTCATCTGCGAGTGCTTGTAAGCTATCTGAATACATAGTATCAATTACTTGCTGGTTATTGTGTTGTGTTTCCCACCAGTAGCCATCAAGATTTTTTTCTGTGCTATCTGGATTCCATGTCCAGACTACCCGTCCAGGGTTATAACCAACCGGTGTGCCGATAGGTTGATTAGGAACGGGGTTCCATTCCCAGGTGAGCTCATCAGGGCTCCCGGGTATATTGTAATGGCTGGCAAAGACCATCCCCGTAATAGTAAAAAGAAGAATGCAGGCAACTATAATGGTGGGAAGATACGCCGTGGTTTTATGTTTGGCATGTTTAACCCAGATAATTAAACCGGTGAGTAATGCCCCCCAGAAGGCAACATAAGTGAGTGCGATACTCAGGCTTATCTGCTGACAGGGATACTGTATTCGATGGGGCGCCGGTAGCGTTCTTATGGTAAACCAGAGTAGGCAGATAATGCCAATGATATGAAATAAGATAATGTTGCGGTTGCTGAGTTGTTGTAATCGTGATTTCGGTGACTGATGATTAGGATTGTGCAAGTATGTATTACCCCCTATTAACAATAGTTAATAGTTTGCAGTGTTTTATATACCTTTTGCTAAAGCTTTCGTACATTACTTAAGACATGTTTTCTGATTTCTTTATTTGCTTCTTTGACACGTTGTTCGGCTTCAGCAGGTTTAATACTGTCATTCAACTCGTTTTCCCCGCTACTGTCAATACCAGACACAATATACTGGCCATCTTTTTTGTATATTGCCGCCTGTTGTTGGAACGCACTATCATAATGTAATATGGGCCCTACAAATTCCCAACCTTGTTCTCTCAAACGTTTATCGATTTCGTTGACATCTACTTTTACTTTCATATGGCGTCAAAAAACACTAATTTACCACATCTTATTAGTAGTTTATTATAAAACAACATAAAAATAACCTACTTAAATATAACTATAAATATTTATAATATCGACACCTATAGTCATCTTGGCCGCTAACTATGCATCTCTCAATGATAACACCAAAAATACATTTACTTGTACTC
>CAZRMY010000025.1:2261-17993 GCA_964601295.1 uncultured Thermoplasmatales archaeon
ATGTTACTAGTTCCATCTCTGCCCATTGCAGCAGAACACCCAGTTCCTCATTACCCTACAGATATTCTTCCGAGTGTTTTCAGTTGGACAAATATCAATGGAACAGACTATTCTACACCTATAAAAAATCAGGCTCCAGCGCCCACCTGTGAAGCATACGCGTTACTTGCTGCCTTAGAAACACTCGTACAATACCAGTTAGGATACCCCTGTGACATTGATTTATCAGAGGCTCACTTGTTTTTCTATGCAGGTGGCACCTGTGACTGGGGAGTATATCTTCCGGATGCCGCTGAATATCTTATAGAATATGGAGTCCCTGACGAAGGATGTTTCCCTGATCCGCATCTCCCCTATGATACCTCATTTGAAAGTATCCCTGGATGGGAGAACCGTACGGTGAAAATATCGGAATGGGGATGGGTTGACCTTCAGCCTGAGGCTATGAAACAAGCACTGGTTGAACACGGTCCTCTTATCATTTGTATGTTAACCCGTGCGGATTTCTTCAGATACCACCGAGGCATCTATATCCCACGGGGCCCTGTTAAAGGTGGTCATGTGATCACGATTTTCGGTTACAATGACGAAGATCGCTATTGGTTAATACGAAATAGCGCAGGCCCGGATTGGGGTGAAGATGGATGGATACGCGTTTCATACGATGCGCATCGACCCGATCATCCGTTTTTCTGGCCGTTCTATGGTGGCACTGGTGTTATGTATATCGATGGTGTTTATGGTACATTGAAGCCTGATGTCCCACAAATTTACATTGAGCAGCCCACTATTTTTACCACCTATGTACGAGGACGAAAAATACCAACAGTTTTTACTAGTCTCTTCTGGTATCAGAAGGGTGCACCACGGATATTCGGGCCGTTAACCATCGAAACATCAGCGGTAAACACTGGCTATGTCGAATTCTATGTAGATGATGTTTTTCAGGCGGTTGATGAATCACCGCCGTATACCTGGAACTTGGATACATCACGTGGACTGCATCGACTTGAGGTTAGAGCATATAATAATAACACATTTTCCAAAGATGTCATTGATTTACATCAGATTTAACTCAGCTATGTAAATTAAAGAAAAAAAGTAAGAGTGAGGGAATGTTTTTTTTTAATCAAATTTCGTGTATTCTCCGTACATGAAAAACGTTGGACCCTTAATACCCATTACACGCCAGTAAAAATGTGTTTCATTGTAGCCGCCTAGGCCAACAAATGGCCCTTCCTCGTTCATTTCCCCATCGTCAGTAATATTACCAATTTTACCGATCATATATGGACCAAAGAATAATCCAGATAGGTATTTGGAATAATTATCTTCAGACCAATCTGCAAAAACCCCCAGAAAATAGCCTATATCCATGTTTTTGTAATATCCATAGACCCAGCCAAGAGGTATCTGATGTTCACCCCAGATATCAAGCCCCCAGACTCCTGAGAAATTACCATTCGCCCAGTTTGGTGGTTCTTCAACAGGGAATGGTTGGTCAGTTGAGGTACCAATTGGATGTTTCTCCACCGGTTGAATTGGTGTATGTATCCCAATTGATATTGGCATTCCGATCAATAGCATACTTACTAGACATAATAAGATAGTTTTCTTCATAACTAACACGCACATATATTTTTATTATCAGCTAATGTATTTATAAAATTTTACCTATTTTTTTAGACTTTTAGCGAAAAATCCAGTAGCAACGCTATTTTGTTATTGTTTTTTGTAAGAATAGTTTAACTCAGGAAATAGATCCGGCAGTTCATCAAGGAGCTGCCGGGGATACTCTTTGAGGTACACCTGGAAGAACGTGATGATACACACTCGGGTGAGATTAACCATGTTTTTTGCATCGATTGTGCCAAAACCGAGAAGCTGGATAGGTATGAACGGGGTGAAATGAGTGAGTAATACCCCGAGATCAGTAAACGCCTGATGTGTTGCACCTGCTACACCAAGTTTATAGGTGTGAGCCTGTATCGTTTCCCACATATGTTCAACAGATGGATCACCGGTGAAACGACGTTGTACCACCATCAGAGCAAAAGGATCATTAATTGATCCGGTGATGAATTCATCACGGAAATATCCATCGAGCGTGAATCCTGCAGTAAAACGGTCATCCTCGTAGCAACATACCGCGGTGGAACCGCCGCCAAATGAATGACCATACATACCAACACGTCCACTGTTGAGGTGCCCCTGCCAAAAAGGATCACTCCTGTTTAACCCGGTTAATATATCCAGGGTAAACTGTGCATCATCTTTTACCTGTTGCATGCCAAGATGGAAATAGGCATCAACTTCACTTGGGTCTGATGGCACTGGTGCTGTTTCTACTATGCGTCCATCAGGGAACACGGTAATCCCTGATGTATACGGGTGATTCATTGAGCACACGATAAAACCATGGCTTACTAGATCTTCGATAAACGATGTATACAAGGTATCAACACCGGTGTATCCCGGCGAGAAAAGTACAATAGGAAAACATCCTGGTGCAATATCAACTTGTGTTTGTGCATGCGGCTGCACAAACAAATACGCATCATTGGGTATTGTGATAAGTGGTATTGGAGATCTCCTTTTCAACCAGGCGAAGGTGACTGCATCCATATACTCACTCTGCTCACCTGTGCTCGTGGAGATACTGGGATACCATACCTGTACCATCAGCTCACGAACATCATCAGGGTCATCAGTGAATCCTTCAGATCGATTGTTATCGATAAGATGCATCGGTTTTACTCCCACCGAATATTGTCCAGTTAATGGGGGTAAAAATGATGCGGTGCATCCACCTGAAAACCATATCCGCCCGTGGTTAAGATTAAAAAGTGTGCCTGAGAAGTATCGGTCATCGTACACCAACCGCCCTATACAAAATTCTTTGTTGGACGCGTCAGGATCTCCTAAATATCCGATGATACAAGAGTGCCAGAAATACCCGTTGAAAAACCCTGTGGTATTATCATCTGAGTGCGTATAAACACCATTAACTACGCCCATCGTGTTGGTACGTCGAAAGCGTAGTGTCCCCTGCATTGTCCCAAGAGTGCTGTTACGTTGTGCGCCCCACACACCCTGGAACACACCATCATGCCATACGTCACCACCAGCTTCACCATCCCTTGAATATAACGTATCTGAAGGAGTACTCTCTTCGAAGGGGCGGGTAAACATGGCTGCACAGGGTACGATGGAAATATTCAGGACTAGTAGTAGTATAACTAGCAGGTTTTTCATAGAATCGATGTTTCCTCCCGATACATAAAGTAACCCCGGTGCTTGATATAAATATTTCGTTGGCAATAAATCAATTTCATACCAGTATCAAGTTGACGAAGATGAAAATGATTTAATACCTGCTTGATATATATTTCCTGCTATGCTAAGTGATGGAGAATTACGTAAAAAAGCAGAGAAACGCGCTGAAGAAAAAGTAAGTTTCTTTACCCATCTAAGTATCTACATCGCTGTAAATGCGTTATTAATCGCCATCTGGTGGGTTAACGGTGGATCTGAGGGTTTATTCCCCTGGTTTATATTCCCTTTGTTTGGATGGGGCATCGGTATTGTCGCACATTTTATCGGTGCATTCGTAGAAACCGGGTTTGCCGATAAACTAGCAGAAAAAGAATATCAACGACTCAAGAACAAAGAAAACAAAATGAGATAACCATATGCACAAATACTGTATCTTTCTATTGACCTTTATATTTTAACCAATCCATGAGCTCCTTTCGGCATGTAAGACATAAATATCCTTTGTATGGCTTTCCCTTCCCCGGTTCAACATAATCAAACCGCACTTCAGTAGCAAAAAGATCATCAAACGTTGTGTTACAGCGATCACATGTAATTTTCATAATACCACAAAAAAAATAACCCCGTTTGAAAATATAAACCTGCTACAAGACTTCTAAGAGACTTATAATTTTTTGAGATAATCAGCGATTTTCTCCCGTTTCTCTTTTTCTTCAGGCAGGGTAATTGATGCTTTCCATCGACGTGACCCATCATCCATGTAAAACCCACGTGAAATCGCGATAAACTCCCGCTCACCAATATCGGTAATAGCTTTTTTACGGGCTACCTCAATGAAGTTATTTCTCCCAAATTTTACTTCTTTTGAATCAAGCGTTTCAAATTCAGCCATAGTGCTCACTTTGTAAGGTGCGTAAGATTATGGTAAGATTTAAACTTTTTTGTATTTTTCAGATAACATATAGAATATAGATAATTATACTAATTTATACTATTGTAGAAAAATATCGGTTAACCCTGTTGTAGATGGACATGTTTTTTCCAATTTTTCCCTTCAAAAAAATCGTTTACCACTTTTTTGACAGTCTCAGTAGTGAGTCCTTCAGCTTGTAAGGCATAAGGAGGTTTAGTAGCCTTCAAAAGTGGAACATCAATCAGCCAATCATTAATGTCATAGCGGAAAAATTGAATGATTACACCTTGATTGTTTATGAAACCAATGAGACCGTTCCGATACTGATCCACCGTTGGAAACTGTTCGATTTCCTGAAGTGCATCTCCTACAGAGATTTTAACACTCGATCGTTTATCGATAAACTCTTTCCGTGAATCTTTAAACATATTCATTATCTTACCCTCAAGAAGATACCTTCAAAGCCCCCAATTCCACTTATGCTACTTTAATGTTAGGATTCATAAGATTTAATGGATTTTATCACCAGATATTCCCATATTAGAGACTACAAAAAATCCTTTTTTTATAGATAAATCTTTATAGAGACGGGGATACTATGACTCAGACGTCTTCAGCATGGTATCAAATTTTAGACATTATATGGTAAAAACCCATTCACACCAGAGATCTTCAGGGTGTTTATCAGGCGGACACACCTTACATTCAACCTGTATATCAGGGTTGAATTCATGAGCAAATGATTTTAGGAACCCCCATCTAACTTGTTTACAGGGAAATTCACTCAGATTTTTCTTCAATCGTGTGTTTTGCACACGGCAGCTAATATTTCGAACGACCGCACGTTTAGCCGCTACTTCAACCTGTTTATCTTCCAGATCGAGAGCCCAGCAGCTATACTGCAATGCTTTCATCATTGAAGGAATATCCTCTGCTTGTTCTAGGTCAAAAAATTTTTTTAGTCGACGTGCCTCAATTTTTCCCATAACCTCCCAGCATCTTCGGTCGATATCCGTGGCTGCCTCAGTGCCAAACTGTTCTTCTATACCCAGAAAGTAGAGTCCGTCAACTGCCCAGAGGTCACGGAGATGCATGAAAATAAAATCAGCGATTTTATCCGGGGGGATAGCTTGTATGAGTTTTTTATCTAATGTCCTGCTCATCTGAGTGTTCTCCTATATGATCGTATATGTTAAAAGTAAGTATATGGGGTGAACGTTTACCCCATTTTGTCTTTGATCGCTGATGTCAGTTTTGGGAGTACCTCATACAGATCACCAACAATTCCGTAGTCAGCTGATTTAAAGATTAGCGCTTCAGGGTCTTTGTTTACTGCAACAATAACTCCTGAATCACGCATCCCTGCGATATGTTGTATTTGCCCACTGATACCCGCGGCAATATACAGCTTGGGTTTTACTTTATGACCTGATAAGCCTATCCAATGATCTTCTGACAACCAGTTCATATCAGCAGCAATAGGACGGGAGCAGCCAACGGTATGTCCCTTGAGCACTGCAGCCAGTTCTTCAACAAGTTTGATATCTTCTTTGTTTTTAAAGCCACGACCGCAGGATACGATAATATCAGCGTCTTCAACGTTGACTCCTTCTGTTTTCAGCTCTTGGACTTTCACTATTTTTGATTGTGATTTCTCTGGTGTTATCTGTTTTTTGGTGATTTCTCCTTTGCGGGTCTCATCTTTTTCTAATGGGTCAACTACTTTTGAGGGTATCGTAATAATACCCTCTGATGAGACGCATTGTTCTACAGCTATCGCATTACCACTGTATACCACGCGTTCAGCAGTTAGTTTACCCTCTTTCAGGTATACCTCATTGGCATCAGTAACACATCCTAACTGTAGATGCGCAGCAACCCGTGGTGCTAGTTCTTTGCCGTTTTTATTTGAGCCGATAAAAATCGTTTTAGATTTGGTTTCTTCTGCCACTTGTGAAAGGATAGATGCGTATTCTTCTGCTTTAAATTCTTTTTGTGTGTATTCAGCAATAAAAACGTCATCAGCACCATACGAGATGTATTCTTTTGCTCGCTTGTCATCAGCAGCTCCGATAATCACTGCGGTAGTACTCGTTTTTGTTTGTTTAGCTACCTCAACTGCTTTAGCCAGCATCTCATATACTAATTGTGTGTCATCAGAGTATACTAACACCATAGTTATCTCACCTCAACACTCCTTCTTTTGCTAGATTATCAACCAGTTGTTTCACTGATTCATCTAGGTCATCTTTATAGATGATATTTTTCCGTTCCATGGCTACGCCTTTTAGTTCAACGGTTTGTACTAATGGACTGAGTTTGTCAATGTTCATATCGCTGTTACGCCATTCATGAATAGGTTTATTTGCTGCTGCTAAAATTTGCATCAAACTGGGGAGACGTGGTTCATTTATCTCTTTGGTAACCGTTACTAACACGGGGTATGTTGCTTCAGTGGTAACAATATGATCTCCCATGTTTCGTTCTGCAGTGACTTTTTCTTTTTCAGGGGTCACCTTTTGTGCATAGGTAATCTGTGGGATGCCAAGAAGCCCTGCGAGATGTGGCCCGATATGCCCTGAGAATAAATCAATTGATGCCTCGCCACATAATACCATATCGTACTCACCAATTTTTTTGATGGCACCAGCAAGTAGTTCAGCGACTACATGGTAATCTGCGTTTTCTATGGGTGGTATCAGCACGCCTTCATCTGCACCCATCGCCAATAACTCTTTAACCCGTTCTTTCGCATCACTGGGCCCTATAGTAACCACCGTTATTTTACCCCCGCCCATTGTATCTTTTATCTTAATTGCTTCTTCCACTGCATTTTTATCGATGTCACTAATCTTACGGGGAACACCCTGTAAAATTGGTTTGTTACTTGTTTTGTCAACTTTCATTTCACTGACATCAACAACCTCTTTAGCACATACAACTATATTCATACGTTTCTATTCCTCCCGTTGTAATACCATACCTTTCTTTTTCATCTCTAACTCACGGAGATTCTTCCGTTTGATTTTACCACTTTGTGTTTTTGGTAACTCTTCCACAAACTCAATTTCTCGTGGATATTTATATGGAGCAGCGACTTTCTTTGTATGCTCCTGGATAGCTTTAACTAATTCCCCAGATCCTTCAGATGAGTCATGTAAAATAACATATGCTTTCACGGTGACGCCGCGCAGTTTATCAGGACTTGCCACCACCGCGCATTCTAACACCGCGGGATGAGAAATAATTGCTGATTCCACCTCAAACGGAGAAATCCGATACCCACTAGCCATGATAAGATCATCATCACGACCGCTAAACCAGAAATACCCGTCCTCATCTTTATATAATACATCACCAGTTAAAAACCAGTTATTACTGAAACTCTCAGCGGTTTTATCTGGTTTATTCCAATATTCTTGAAACAACCCCGGATCAGTTTTTTTTACTGCCAGTACACCAGGTGATCCTGCGGGTAATGGCTCTCCTTTTTTATCGAGTATCTCACAGATTTTACCCGGTTGAGGTTTACCACATGAACCTGGTTTAATTGGAACGCCAGGCATGTTAGATAGATACACCATAACCTCAGTCATCCCAATACCATCATAGATCTCCAAGTTAAACCGACGTCGCCATTCCTTTATCACCTCAGGGTTCAACGGCTCTCCAGCGGATATACAATGCCGCAATGATGATACATCATACGTTTTTTCAGCGTTGTCAACAGTAAGAAACATCCGATATGCCGTGGGAACTGATGCTAGATTGGTAATTGAATATTTCTCTAACAGTTCAAACCATCGTTTCGGATTAAAACGCCCGTCATAAATCAATGTTGAAATACCCCATCTCCACGGGTAGAGAAACCCATTTCCTAAGGGGAATATCCAGTTCAGATCACCAGTATGTGCAATGATATCATCATTTTTACCCTGTTGCCAGTACCGCACACTGGGGTCATTGCCGGGTACCCAGCGGTGTGCATGTACGGCGCCTTTAGGGGATCCTGTCGTACCGGAGGTATAGCAGAAAAACGCCATGTCTTCTTTGGAGGTGTTTTCAATATCAAGGTTTTTTGAAGCCGCATTCATAAGTGTCTCATACGACAGAAATTCATCACAAGAATTGCCAACGAGCATAATGTGTTTTAATGAAGGACATGCTTCTTTGATTTCAACGACTTCTTTAACGTGCTGTAGTGTAGTTATAACTAATCGAGCGTCACTGTCGTTGATACGATATTTGATTTCTTCCGGTCGAAACATAACACTTGTGGGTATAGGTACTGCGCCAATTTTTACGCCGCCGAGAAACGTTACTTGAAACTCCGGTATGTTGGGTAATCTCAGTAAAAATCGATCGGTTTTATGCAACCCTAAATCTTTAAGCACATTTCCAAATTTATCGGTGAGCAGCTTCATGTCACTAAAAGTAAATTTCGCTGATTTTCCCTCAGCGTTTTCCCAGAATAAGGCTACCTTGTTTTTGTTTTTGGATGCTGCATGTTTATCTACAACATCGTAACCGATATTATATTGCTCTGGGATGTTCCATGTCCAGTTATCGTATTCCTTCTGATAGTTAAACTCCCCCATTTTATATCATCAACCATTTATCAACTTTTATCTCAGTAAGCTCCCAGCGATGACCATGCGCTGTACTTCGGATGTGCCTTCGTATATCTCAGTTATTTTTGCGTCTCTAAATAATCGTTCTACGGTGTATTCTTTTGTATAGCCATAGCCACCGTGTATTTGTACTGCTTTGATTACTGCATCCATTGCCGTTTCGCTAGCGAAAAGCTTGGCCATAGCTGCTTCTTTGCTGAACCGTCCTCCTTTATCTTTTGCTTCTGCAGCATTATAGACAAGGTATCGTGATGCTTCAACTCGTGTTGCTATATCGGCGATCATCCATTGTATCGCTTGGAATTTTGCTATAGGTCGGCCGAATTGTTGTCGTTGTTTTGCATATTCAATGGATTCGTCTAATGCCGCTTGGGCAATGCCGACTGATTGCGCTGCGATACCTATTCTCCCGCCATCCAGGGTACTCAACGCAATTTTAAATCCATCCCCTTCTTTGCCTAAAAGATTCTCTTTGGGGACTTCCATGTCTTCAAAGATCAGCTCGGAAACCAGGTTTGCATTGATCCCCATTTTATCAAATACACTACCAACCTTGAAACCTTTCATTGTGTTTTCTACAATAAATGCGCTTATGCCTTTTGAAGCAGCCTTTTTATCTGTTACCGCAAACACGATAAGGATTCCGGCTTTTGGCCCGCTGGTAATAAATGTTTTATCCCCGTTTATTATATAGCTATCGCCTTTGAGTACTGCTGTGGTTTGCATCGCCCCAAGGTCTGATCCTGCATTTGGTTCTGTTCCTGCAAATGCGCCTATTTTGTCGCCTTTGGCTAGTATAGGAAGATATTTCTTTTTCTGTTTCTCTGTACCATATTTGAGAATCGGATATGCGACAAGTGAATTGTGAACCGAGGTTATCACACCTGTTGACGCGCATTTACGGGATATTTCCTCAATTGCAATCGCATAACTTATAGTATCAAGACCTGCGCCACCATATTCAGAAGGTATACTGATACCGAGAAGGCCTTGTTTTGCCATTTTCTCGAGAGTTTGAGACGGGAATTCTGCTTTTTCGTCAAGTTCAGCTGCAATTGGCGCTATGTGTTTTTCAGCGAACTCGCGCACCATTTTCTGAATCATTCTTTGTTGTTCATTAAGTTCAAGTTGCATGAAGGTCGAAATAAAATCCCTAAAAATAAAGGTTGTGGTTTACTTCATAAAATCCACTGACGCCAGAAAACAATGCTTGAATACCGTTTTATTATTCAAAGGTGTAAGTATACACTACATCGTAAGTAGGTGTGAATGTAAGCTCTATTGTCCCTTCACAATCTGTTATCACATCTCCAACAGTAATCCTACCGGTAGGCAATGTAGCATTACCACGCTCTTCATCAATTTCGATGTTGCTCCAGAAATAATAATTGTTTGAATCCACATGAGTGACAGTCAACGCATGTTGCTCAATATCAGGTGTAAACATAATAGTTGGTGTCTGATATGTCGAACCACTTGGACCCATCATACCACTTACGTACACATAGACCGCAGCACTGATCATAATAGGAATAATAATAATTACTGCGACCACAACAGCGATGATTACTGCGGTTTTATCTTTTTTCTTAGGTATAAGCGGGCTCGTATTTGGATCTATAGCTATACCACAATATGGGCATACCTTGGAATTATCGGGAATAGTTCTCCCACAATTTGCACAAGAACGCATATCATACCATCTCCAAAGCTAACACATTTTTTCTTTATTGCTATATACTTATCACATATTTATAAATACGCCTCAAATTTTTTTGCACAATAAGGACACCACTCTGCATTAAACGGTATATTTCGTCCACAATTCGGGCAATACCGGTTACCATATTTCCTACTCAGTACCAGCTCAGGGTTATCCGCTAATGTATTTAACTCCCTCTGAACAACATATGGCATTATTATTCCTCCAACTAGCCAAAATAAAATAAACCAAAGACCAGTATCGGTATCCCCTTTTGCTTTAGTTACAAATCCTTCAGTATACTTGTACAACCAATAAATATTTGCTATAGGAATAATTATCAACCAGGCTGTTGGTATATTAGCATCAAGCTCTGAATTCATCTCATTTTTTGTGGTTATCTCCCAATATAAAAAATAAATGCCAAGTGTCAGGAATACATAAACGTACATACGCGGAATACTTCTTTTAACAAAACTCATCTCAGTACCACCGTAGGTGTTATTGTTTTAATTTACTAGTTATAAGATCTGTTTCTCTTTTACATCTCTTCTTAGCCATCTGTCAGTTTCCTCTTTATGACTTGTCTTATACTCTTGTTTTTAAGAATTAACTATAAAAGCTTTATCTGTTAAATAGTCAAAACGAGAAAATTGTTAGAATAAAATGAAAGAAAAAACATATAATGAATAACTCGATTTACGAGAGCTGAACAGTAGTGGTAATAGTTATGATACATGTGTATACCGGTAATGGTAAAGGTAAAACAACGGCAGCCATTGGTTTAGGGGTTCGTGCAGCGGGAGCGGGATTAAAAGTTTATATGATCCAATTCATGAAAGGTAGACGTTATTCGGAATTAAATATAATAGAAAATATTGCTAATTTCACCCTCGTTCAATATGGACGGGATGAGTTTGTTTCAAAAGAGCATCCTGAACAAATTGATATCGATTATGCAGAAAAAGGCTTCCAACATGCACAAAAGATTATTGCCGAAAATGCTTATGATCTTGTGATCCTCGATGAACTCAATGTCGCTGTAGATTTTAATCTTATTTCGTTGGATTGTGTTTTACAGCTATTAGCAGATACACCTTCGTCAACTGAACTAGTTCTCAGCGGTCGATATGCACATCCTGAGTTAGTCCGACATGCTGATGTGGTTACTGAAATGCTTGAGATAAAACATCCTTATCAAAAAGGTGTGAATGCACGGAAAGGAATTGATTTTTAGTCGGAGGTTACGTATATCATGTTTGATAAGAAAACCCTTGAAAAAATCAGACGCGAGCTACAGCACTGGAAAGATACCCGGTATCAGCCAGCATTAAAAAAGCATACTGAAAGAAAAAAACAATTCAAAAATCTCTCTCAAAATGAGATAAAAGAGTTGTATACTCCTCTTGATGTTGCTGATAGTGATTATGTTGATGCAATTGGTTTTCCTGGTAGCTATCCGTTTTTACGAGGTGTTCATGCTACCATGTACCGGGGGCGACTGTGGACTATGCGACAGTTTTCTGGTTTTGGCAGTGCTGAAGAGACTAACCAGCGGTACAAATATCTTTTAGAACATGGAGAAACCGGGTTAAGCGTTGCTTTTGACTATCCCACGTTGTATGGTTATGATACTGATCATCCACTTGCACGAGGTGAGTTTGGTAAATGTGGAGTTGCAATTTCCTCATTGCAGGATATGGAGATTTTATTTAATGATATCCCTATTGATGAAGTCACTACTTCCATGACGATCAATGGTCCAGCGGCAATTGTCTGGGGTTTTTATATTGCAAATGCTGAAAACCGCGGTATTTCTAAAGATAAAATAGGTGGGACCATTCAAAATGATATATTAAAAGAATATATTGCACAAAAATCTTTTATTTTTCCACCAGAACCATCGATGCGGTTGATTGTTGACACCTTTGAATTTGGCTCAAAAGAAGTTCCCCGGTGGAATACTATCAGTATCAGCGGTTATCATATACGGGAGGCGGGCTCTACAGCTGTTCAAGAGCTTGCATTTACACTTGGAGACGGGTTAGAATATGTGAAATGGGCGATGAAACGTGGGCTAAACATTGATGACTTTGCTCCGCGATTAAGCTTCTTTTTTAATGCGCATAATGATTTCTTTGAGGAGATAGCCAAGTATCGTGCAGCGCGACGGATCTGGGCGCAGGAGTTAAAAAACCTGGGGGCAACAAAAACTCGATCTATGCTCATGCGGTTTCATACGCAAACCGCTGGGTGTTCATTAACTGCTCAGCAGCCAGAGATAAACATCGTCAGGGTCACGCTTCAGGCACTTGCAGCGGTATTAGGCGGTACGCAATCGCTACACACTAATTCGATGGATGAGGCCTTGGCGTTACCCTCTGAAAAAGCGGTACGTATCGCATTGCGGACACAACAGATTATCGCCGAAGAAAGTGGTGTGGCAAATACCGTAGATCCTTTGGGGGGTTCGTACTACATTGAATGGTTGACTGATAAAATGGAGGAAGATACCTACCGGTATTTCGATCGTGTCGACCAACTGGGTGGAGTGATACCTGCTATTGAAAAAGGTTTTTTCCAACGAGAGATCGCTGAGAGCGCATATAGATACCAAAAACAAATTGATGACGACGATCGCATAGTAGTTGGCGTGAATAAATATCAGTTAGATGAACCTGTCGACATTCCTATTTTGAAGATGGATGAAGCAGGTGAAACTCGTCAGATCAATCGATTAAATAAACTTAGAAAAAACCGGAATCAACAGAAGGTAGACCGGTATCTTAGTGATCTACGAAAAGCAGCAGAGGGGGATACGAATCTTATGCCTTTTATTTTGAACTGTGTTCATTCTTATGCGACACTAGGAGAAACCTGTAATGTTCTCAGAGAGGTGTTTGGAGAGTATACAGAACCTGCGATTTATTAGATGGAGGAATGATAAAAGATGAAACAGAAAATAAGGGTGTTGGTTGCAAAACCAGGGTTGGATGGTCATGACCGTGGCGCCAAGATAGTTGCACGGGCGTTACGTGATGCTGGCATGGAGGTAATTTACACGGGTTTACATCAGACTGCTGAGATGATTGTAGAAACCGCGATGCAGGAGGATGTTCATGTCATTGGATTGAGTTTACTTTCAGGTGCACATATGACGTTGTTTCAGGATGTCACCACTCTGCTGAAAACCAGAGATATGACAGATGTTCTTGTGATTGGTGGCGGTATCATCCCTGAGGAGGATATTCCAACATTAAAAAAAGCAGGTGTAGCCGCGGTGTTTGGCCCGGGTACTGCCTGTGAAGATATTGTTAAGTTTATTAAGGAAAATGTGACGTTATGACCGTATTATCAAAGCAGGTGCTTGCTGGGGACACTCGGGCGATAGCACGTCTTATTACACATGCCGAGAACAATACCCCTGAAGCGATAGCGGCAATGAAAGATATCCATCCTCATACCGGGTGTGCTCATGTAGTAGGTATCACAGGTGTTATGGGAAGTGGTAAAAGCACCTTGATTAGCGAGCTTACCAGGGAATACCGCAAACAAGGACTCTCTGTGGGCATCATTGCCATAGACCCCACGAGTCCATTTAGCGGTGGTGCACTTCTTGGAGATAGAGTGCGAATGATGGAACTTGCTACCGATGAAAACGTGTTTATACGCAGCATGGGAACCCGCGGGATGCTCGGTGGATTAACAAGCGCCGTGTACGATGTCGTGGAAATATTAGACGCTGCAGGCAAGGATGTTGTTCTTGTTGAAACCGTTGGTGTCGGACAAGCAGAAGTTGACGTTATCAAAATTGCTGATACCACGCTGGTGGTGTTAG
Organism: uncultured Thermoplasmatales archaeon; assembly: GCA_964601295.1. Classification (GTDB taxonomy): domain Archaea; phylum Thermoplasmatota; class E2; order DHVEG-1; family DHVEG-1; genus CAZRMY01. Next base: position 16,622 of record CAZRMY010000025.1, read on the forward strand.
TACCGGGGTTAGGTGATGCTGTTCAAACGATTAAAGCCGGTGTCATGGAAATTGCGGATATCTATGTGATAAATAAAGCAGATCATCCTGGTGTCCAACAGACTATAGCAGAAGTACAAAGTCTGGTGGAAGTAACATGCCCTGATGGTAAACAGCGAATACCGGTCATTGCTACTGCAGCAAAAAATCATCAAGGTATTAGTGAACTGAATCAAGCTATTGTAGACCATAAACACTACCTCGAAAGCTCAAAGTTGTTAGATTTGCAACGACGGAAACGTTATGAAGCAGAGCTCATCGAAATCATTAGAAAACAACTCATGAACTTCATATTTGATGAAAAACGATTTAAAAAGAAAGTCGACGACCTGATTTTACAGATCGCACACAAACAAATTGATCCCTACACGGCAGCAGATGAAATTCTTAGTAAAATATTAAAATAAAAAGAAGGGAAAAAAAGAGTTTTTTTAATGAACTGCATCATACAAGGGTTGTGTATTTTCTAACTGCCAGCCCACGCTTTTCTCATGAGATATCTCATCATAATAATAGTTTGGGTACGCGGATATGGTGAGTTGTCCTTTAATGACCAGTTTATTGTTTTCAAAAAATAACAATTCAACTCGGTAACTATTATTTGAGAGCAGTAGGGGTATTTCAATTTCAACGGTAGCATTTCTATCTATTTTACCAACTTCTACACGGTTTTTAAACACAGCAAGATTATTATGTGTCTCAAGCACGTAACCAATAACATGTATGTTACCAGATTCCTTCTCCCATATATTAGTGAGATACGGCGTACACACAACTTCAACTGATTCATTGGTCTCTTGTGTTTTAAGTAAATACGTAGCATCTACAAATAAATGCTCTGCAGGATATTTTTGCTGAGCGGTAACCGGTTCTTGTAATAGTGTTTTCATAGCACCAAACATAATTATAACAATTATGACACTTGTTCCAATGACCACGCCAGCTTTTTTGGTTTTTTTCTTCAGATTCATAGGTATCACTAATCCTTTTTATTCAATTGATACCTATATAAATCGTTGTAAAATATTCGGAAAAATCCTAACAACTGCTATAAACAATTAAAAAATAAAAGAAGAAAAAGGATTGTTTACTATGCCTTTTTCCCTTTATGGTGGGCTACATGGACAACCATCAGGTTGAACTGGTGGGTCTCCACCAATGAATACATAGTTGATTATCCATACTGCGTCACTGACGTTTACAGATCCATCACCGTTTGCGTCCCCGACACAAAGTGGCTCGGGTGCTTCTCCACCGATAAATACATAGTTGATTATCCATACTGCGTCACTGACGTTTACAGTTCCATCACCGTTTGCGTCTCCGCAGACGT
>CAZRMY010000026.1:0-14042 GCA_964601295.1 uncultured Thermoplasmatales archaeon
CCGACGCAGATGGAGATGGGATTGGTGACACACCGTACAATATCACTGGTGGAAACAGCAAAGACCTTTATCCATTAACGAACACACCTTAACTGTAACAAGATGTTTGAATTTTTCATCCAAACTTCTTAGAATAAATAACAAAAAAGTGATAACAAAGAATAGATTAAAAATATGGTAGAAGCCATTACACATCTACCAATATCAAGCGTGACTGATTTGACCAACATGCTGCGTTTTTATTTCTCTCTGATCCCTTTTCTACCAAGTACTAAAATAAGAATTATCACCAAACATAGGAGTATACCAATAACTAAGCCCACTAACAGAAACATAGGAGTTTCTTCCTCTGGTTCAACAGGATCAATATATTGTTCAAGCACCCTGGTTTGCATATGATAGACAAAATCCCATTTTGCATCTTCATTAACATCAATTAAATACTCACCATTCTTCTTATGGTTTACCCCTGTTTCTTTTGCTGTTACCTCGTTATGGAACACATCATATATCCTATCACCATTTTCATCCAGCAGATACCCTTTGATCACATCGCGTATCTCATGGGCATCTATCAGCAAGATTGTTTTGGTGGTACGTGAATAGGTGTTATTATCATATGCAGTTACCGAAATACTATATTTCCCTGGTTTAGCCCAAGAATGATTCATAACTGCTAGGGTGCCATTTGCGATAAAATCAGTGGTATTTTCTGTGCCGTCACCCCAGTTGAACACATATTGGAGAGTATCATTATCAGCATCGATAGATACTGCTCTGAAACAATAAGAGATATTTCTGCTGCCGTTAGTTGGACCGTTTACTGCCGGTTCTGAAGGCGGATTATTTGGTTTACTGATGGTTACGTACACGCTGTCGGTATCTGTGGCGCTTGCGTTATCACATACAGTTAGTTCAACGTTATACGTTCCTGCTTTTAGATAGACATGTGGAACGATAACACCGTTGCCTTGAGTGCCATCATCAAAATCCCATCTGTAGGCAACAATTTTTCCATCGGGGTCATAACTGAGAGATCCATTGAATACGATTTCCTCTCCGATAACTGCATCATACGGCGCGTTTGCAGAGGCATCAGCTACGGGTCCTTGATTTTGATAGCCTGGTGGAATATTGTTATTCTTACCATCATCAGGGTCTTCATCAGGCGTAGCCATAATGATTACTCCCTCTGATTTTTTTCCTTCATTTCCTGCAAGATCAACAGCAGAGACGTTATAATAATACGTAGCGTGATATTCTATTGGAAAACCAGGTATTGTCCCGTCATCGGTGAAACTCAAAGAGGAACCTGGTATCCGGATAAGTGGATTATCGTCTCGATATATCTGATATGCATCTACCATAGTCTCATAATCAGCTGCAGCATCCCATGATAGCGTTAATGTGAGATCATGATTATCACTGACTTGTAAATTCTGAACCTGGGTTGGAGGAGACGTATCATGAGAGAGATGCCCATCATTATCTAGGATAGTATCATAGACACCATCTCCCGAGGAATCTATTGCAAATAGTAAGGGCATTGATTCAATAATAACGATATCAGTAATGATATTATTGAAAGGATCCCAGTAAATATTTGGCGCTGACATTCCTTCATCGGCGATGATATGATCAATTTTTCCATCACCGTTTATATCCTGAGAAAATTTCGCATAGGTACCCGATACGTCTCTGTACTGTTCATACCCATTTGACACTGCATTTTTTATATCATTGTTATTATCAGCAGCTTGTTCTAGATGAGGATCTGCATCAAAGTTATGTCCCACCGCTGCTTTAACAGTGATTCTTTTATGATGGCTATCGGATGCCCCATGGCTGTCAAATACTTCTAAATCAACCGTGTAGGAGTCCGCAGTGGTGAACTGATATCTGAACACTTCATCGTTACATTCTATTTGTTCATTAACCCCCCATTCAATGAGTGCAAGATAATCACCGTATTGCTCATCAGGGTCAAATGAGGTACTTACGAACTCAAGTTCATCTAATACTGTTGGAGAATGATACATTGTGAATAAGGGATGATTAATGGTATAATTCACAACAGGTGGATGATTCCCAACTGTTACCTCATGGTCTATTTCGTCAGTTAGCTCCCCATCTGAAACAATGAGTCTAACACAAAAACTATCATTATATCTATACCGATGAGTCACTATTTGCCCCTGAACAGAAGGGCTGCCATCACCAAAATTCCATTCATACTCTAAGATTTCTCCATCTGGATCATATGATCCTGAGGCATTAAATTCAACCTCTTCATTAATAAAGGGATATTGCGGCTCGACTGTGAAATCAGCAACCGGGGGTTGATTCTCTGGTGGAATCCATCCATCTTGATGCATAAAGGGATACTGATCGTGGTTATCTCCGCCACTTATATTGTAAGCACTATCACCAATACCATCACCATCACTGTCTATACCGCTATAATCACTCCAATAATTACCTCCATTTGGATACATACTATTCCATCTGTTGGCTCCATTGTAATCTCCTGCATTTGCCTGGTTATCAATAAAATTATTATGAAAGATCACATTATCCTCAGAGGTTGATCGTGTTATCACACCAAATAAACCATTTCTCACAAAAGTATTATTGGTAACGATGTTTCCAGATGACACTAAAAATTCAATACCATCATCTTTATTGTTTTTTATAAAATTATTATGGAAACAATTTCCTGATGCGTTATACACCAGAATCCCGTCGCCATATGCATTGTTGACAATAATATTTCCCGCGATTGTATTCGAATCTGAACGCACTAAAATAGATACAAATGATGGCTCTTCATCATCGTCACTACCATCATCAAAAGAAAAGACAGGCATGTCAGGATCATCAGGGTCTGGAGGAGATTGAGAATAATAATTACGGAGGGTAAACCCACTTATCGTAACATCTGGGCTCATAATACGGACAAGGTCATGTTGCTCATCACCATAAATAAAAGTCGAAGTTTTATTTTCACCAATTAAATTTATTGATTTATTAATCACGACGCATTCTCGGTAATGGCCGCTGTATACAAAGACTGTGTCACTATCATTTGCTGCATTGACAGCTGCTTGTATGGAGGTAAAATCTGCGCTTCCATCAGGACTAACATACACTGTTACTGGATCAGCAGTGACAGAGTGCACAAATGAAATATTAATCGAACTAATGAAGACAAATAATCCGGCAATGACACCAATCGTTTTTTTGTAATTCATTTTTTTCAACATCTCCCGACCACATCACTTGTGTCTATAGGCTACCAGCGTTTTTCTGTATTTATAAGCCTTATGTTACATTTCTTACCGAAACATTACCTCTTACTCTTTACTACATCGAGGTATGCACACAGGTATTAATATAACAATATTTTATCATTATCTGTCTGCAAAGAGCATCCGCCATATTCTGAAAGTCAATGTTTTCTGCCTATGAAACACTCTATCAAACCATCCCATACTATTATGTCTTGGCATAACCACGCTCAACGGTTCTGACCACTCACTTTCATCACCGATAATATCCCTAGCTTTCACCCTAATCTGATACTCACCTTTATCAGACCAATTATGCGACACCTCAACAGCTTCCCCAGATGGATATGGGCCATACCATTCGCTGAAGGTCCCATCACCCCAATCAAACATATATTCAATATCATGATCATCTGCATCTGTTGTTACCGCAGAATAAATATATTCCCTATAAACAAAACCAAACTTAGGTCCTGTTGGTCGCTGTGGTTCTCTTGGGGGTCGGTTACTCGCCAACTCATTATTCATAACTGAAACCTCCAATCTAATCTTACTTTCGCCTAGCCACTCAAGAGTAAGTGAAAGATTCAAGTTATGTACATCACGAGAGCCACATGCTTCAATTGCATCCCTATATCTTGCCTCGTCTTCAAAACCGCCCATTACCACTTGATAGCCTCCATCTCCAAACAAGGTAGGATATCCGAAAATATTATAATCATCTATTAATCTCATGCGGCCAACTGCACATTCATCCTCAACCAATGCAGCATAATAAAACGGGTAATCATGTGACTCATAGATATTATGCAAATGCATTTTCAATATGGGGCAGTTCCCACACCAGGTACCCGTTCCCTCTTCCATAAAGACAGTGTGTGTAAACTCATCAGTGATTGTGTTATAACCTGTCTCTCCAGGGAACGCTGCTGCCGTGGCATCTACATAGTATGCATCAAAAGGATGCTGGTTTCCGGGTGGATCTGAATAACCTTGTTCAGCTGCTCCATTAAATACAACTGCTATACCCATGATGTTGTCTTCGTAAATCGTGATATCCTGTGTGTGCCCATCCCAAGTATCTCCCATTTCATATGTTTCTTGATACGGGATGTCTAACTCTTTTTCAAGAGCAAAATCGATAAAACCAAACTCATACGGGTCACCATCATAATCATTCCAACGTGAAACTGGCTCAACAATATAGATTTTAATCAATCCATTGTAACTATCAGATGGTGAACTATCCTCAAGTGAATTAGTTTGCAGATCCACATTAGCTGAGATATCGCCTGCACTGAAAAAGGGAAAAACCATTGATATAAGAAAAATCAAAAAAATGCTTGACAGCGTCTGATATATTCTGCTAGCCACTAGTGTTACCCCCAATTAATATGATATAGTGTACCAACTGTCGTTAAATATATAAATACTTTTCTCATAAATATATATACTATGAAATTAATATAGCTCATATTGCGTAGAGTCACAGGGGGTAAATATTTATGATACAACAAAAAGAATCGCACATAGTTTTGATTACCATGGTAATAATTATGTTAATGCTGGTTAGTAGCGTTACAATTACCGCATTCCACATGCGAGATCCTCAGTTAACAATTGAAACAGATAAGCCAATATACTATCCTGGAGAAACAGTTGCTGTATCAGGTTATTTGACAAATGATGGAGAGCCTGTCCCCTTTAGCACCATATGTCCCTCTATATATGATCAAAATGGGCAACTAATCGCAGGGATTTGTGGGATAACGAATGATACCGGGGGATTTTCGTTATCACATATTCTGGCTGAGGATGCCCTGCTTGGAGTCTACAATGCTACTGTTCATTCGGGAGAATTCAATATCTCAGCGTATACTACTTTTGAAGTTATTTCTAGTGAAATCCAAGCCGATGCCGGAGGACCGTATGAAGCCGTCGTTGGTCAGCCCGTACAATTATATGGTAATGCCACTGGTGGCTATCCTCCTTATGAATGGCTGTGGGATTTGGGAGATGGCAATACTTCAACTGATCAAATGCCCATTCATATCTACTCTTATCCGGGTGAGTATCAAGTGTTATTGAATGTGTCAGATCAAAATGATCAATATGCTCTTGATAAAACCATTGTTGTTATAACCGAAGAATCAGATGTTACGCCGCCAATTGTTGAACTGCTTAATCCGCAACCTGGTCTCTATATATTTGGTATATTTATTAGGCAATTGCCCGGCTCATTGACTATTATCATTGGCCCCATTGATATCGCGGTTAATGCCACAGATAATCAATCAGGCATTGATTACGTGGAAATCACTATTGATGATGAACTGCAAACTCGGTTAACTGATACGCCGTATACGTGGAGTTGGACAGAGCCAACATTTCTAAAACATACGCTACAAATCTCAGTTGCAGATAATGCTGGAAATACTGAAGAGATAGAAAAGGTAGTCTGGAAATTTTTATAAATGATATTAACAGCCACTTATCGCTTTGGTTATTATGGTATTAGTTTTTGGTAAAATACGGGTTTGTCTAATCTCCAAATTTGTCAATGTTTATCCTGTGATGAATGCCCCTTCTACCGAGAGTTATATCTAACCTGATAAGTTAAAAAGAGATAAGATGGAAAGGGGGAAAGAACCCCTTATCACAGTATAGGATTAACTCGTCATATTTTAGAGAGCAACTTGGTGTTGATCGACTTCAGTGTATTGAGTGGGAATAATAGTTGGGCATGAACTGTGAATTGGCGCGGGTCCACTTTCGAAGATATATGCTATTAAATAACATACGTCGCTTATATCAATGTTACAACTGCCGTCTGCATCTCCGGACCATATTGGGTCCGGTGCAGGACCACCTTGGAAAATATATGCGATAAGAAACTCAACGTCTAGTATATCAACAGTCCCTGTCCCATCTGCATCTCCAGGTATTGGATCCGGAGGCTCACCAAATATAAAGTTTACGAGAGCTACAGCATCATGAATATTTATAATACCATCTTCGTTGAAATCGGCACCGTTACAGGCAGGTAACTGAGCACCAGAGAAAGCATATTCAATTATTAATGTTATATCATCAATATCGATGAATCCATCCATATTTGCATCTCCGGTTTCTGCTAAGCACGTTTCATTGTCTGTAGTGTTTCCTTCTGTAGGATTGTATACAGCCATATCTTTTGCGTTGTCACCCTCGTAAGAAGTTGCTGCTAATTGACCGCTGGTTTGTTTAGATAATTGTACAGCGTTCTTCTCAGATGATTCTTCTTCAGCAATTAATGGAACTGCTGCTTCCTTGGAAATATCTTTTGTTTGTTTTTCTGGTTCTATTGATGTAGCTGTTACTGTTTTAACTGTACTGTCTACTAATGCTGTTGCGGGTATACTTATTATCGGTAGAAGTAACAAGGTCGCCAGCCCAAGTGTTAGGATCTTCTGTCCATCTCTCATGGTTATTCATCTCCTCACGTTATACTCTCTTACTTTTCATATTTAAATTTAACTCGCAATAATGTCATAATGAGTTTTTTTATTCGGAAAAAAAATCAAAATATACTATTTTCACCTTTTTAGATAATACTGCGTTAATCATTCTCTTAGTTTAAGATCTTCAAGTATAATCTTAACCGTCCACCGGGCAACGTTACCTGCAACACTTGGGCATTTATCCACATGAGCTCCTGCCTTCTCAAACTCTTCGTAATCCTCAGGATCATCCAAAATATAGAACTGTCCAAATAACTTTGTTTGCACATCGCGACATAATGGAGATCCATACTCTGACACAAATTTGTCATACAGTTTTTGGGCGTATATAAAAACACGTCGTTTTCCGCTTCCCTTACTAAATGTTTTGTAGTTACGTCCTACAATGGTACTTATAGCGAGCATTCCACCAGCAAGAGCACCACACGTGCCCTGAGAGGATAACGCCGTTCCACCTGCAAGAGCATCGCCCGCCTGAATAGTTGTTTCGTCTCCCACACCAATTGTTTCTTTAATTGCAGCAAGGACACACTGAGGGCAGCTGCCACGTTCTGCTTCATATGTATAGGCCAGTTGATAGGCTTGTTCAGCGAGTTCGTCTATGTCTTTCATTGAATCCTGCTGAATCTCTGTTGACTTAAAAAATGTACGGGTAAATGATTATGTATATTGGATAGAAAGGTTTGTAATATTGCCAGCTTCCGTAGTGACACACCGTCTTCTTCTTTCAAATGGATTACAAACTCTTGGTCGTCAAGAACTTGAAAATCAAATCTTACGGTCTGAAAATTCTCCTTCTCGATAGTTACTCTATAATGGAAATTGTATTCAAGAAATAATGTAGTTTCTCCATCTTCATCGGTTAAATTAGAATCGTTATGACCGACATCAAGACCAAATGCCCATACATCCGCTTCAAAGAGTGGTTCACAAGCACATCCGTCTCCTTCAAAAACAGTAAATGTAATCTTTGCGAACTGTTCCGTAGAAACCATTTTTGGTGTTACCCGTCCCTTAGCTGTTAGGGGCACAGTGTGTTGCTGGTTTCTGGAATGAGGGATTTCAATTTCTAAAGGGTCTGACCATTCACTCTCTTTTCCAAAGGTATCTTTTGCTTTAACTTTTATATCATAGGTTCCTTTTTGTGTCCAATTATGAGCAACCATAATATCTGAACCTGATCGTTTATACTCTGTCCATCCACTATTGTTTTCATCACCCCAGTCAAACCAGTATGATACATCGTCACCATCGCTATCCGTTGTATTTGTTGTGAAATTATACAGAATTTCAGGACTCCCTTCACGTAGACCTGAAGGCGTAGCTGGTTTTTCTGGTGGACTGTTTTCAAGGATTTCATTATTTACAAGAGTTACCTCAATCTGTATCTTTGAGTTATCTAACCAGGTTAGTGATACTGACAGATTTAGATCATGTACATCTTGTTTACCTGCAGATTCGATTGCATTTCTATACGGGCTCTCATACTCATAGCCACCGACTATCGTTCGGTACCCTCCATCAATAAAACATGTCGGATACCCATAGAGATTATACTGATGTACCAAATGGTCAATTGCGACGGTGTTTTTATCTCCCACAAGAGCCACATAATAAAATGGGTAGTCACTTGAGTTATAGATGCTTTCTAATGCATCTCTGGTTGCAGGGCAGTATCCACAGTATGTTGCCGTGGCTTCTTCGAGAAATACAGTATGAGTGAAATTATCAGACTGTTTATTGTAGCCAGTTTCTCCAGGGAGCGCTGCTGCAGCAGCGTCTACATAGTATGCATCAAAAGGATTCCTGAACGGTGGATAGGCATAGCCTTGGTGTCTTTCAGGGTTAAAGACCGTTGCTATAACCATTGTGTTGTTTTCCGCAATATCGCTAAATCCAGCTTCTGCGCCATCCCATATGATTGTTTCTGTATACGTATCAAGATAGTCGAGATTTAGGGTCTCCTCTAGAGCAAAATCAAGGAACCCAAAAGCATACGCTTTACCACGATTTATCCATCGAGAAGTTGGTTCGACCACATATATTTTAAGAGTTCCCCCGTAGGGAATTTCCTGCAGTACTGAATTTGGATCTCTTACTTGATGATTTATCAGTGTTTTTGAAGGATTATTTATATATGATCCAACTGCACTAGTCGAAGTGAGTATAAAGGTGCTTAGAACCACTGCCCAAAGTACTTTTATGTGTGTTGATCTATTACTCAACAATAATACCCCAAATAGTTTTTAACAATTGTTAACTATATATACTTTATGTTGCACGTACGAGTTTATTAAAAATTAGAAGGTTACCCCATGTGGTGGAGAGCCAGACCCAGGTTTTTTCTGCGAACACCGTGAACAAATACCATGCACCTTGTCATAGTGCTCTTGGCATACGAGCTGTCCACACAGATGGCAGGTGTGCATTGCTCCAGGTTTTCCACAGATATGACATAATCCAACAACATCAGGCATAGTTGTGTTTCACCTCCGTAGTGAACGTAGCTTTTCCCGCAGACTCGTTAAGGGAAGCTGAGTTACTACAAGGGGTATTTTTTCTCGCTCAGCTAATTGTATAGCTAGTGGATCTACAGCAGCGGTTTTGTGATATACAACCATAGAGGGTTTTATTGGATGGATTCGTATTGCAATCATAGGGCTTCGTCCGTAGGTTACTCCGGTGAAAATGAGCGCTCGTTCGGTACTCCAGCCATATAGATTTGTGTAGCTGGTGCTGTTTATGGTTTTGATTGTTTTTATGCCATCGATAAGTGTGTATCCTTTGATGTCTTTTTTATGTAATGTTTTTTTTGAGGTAAGTAACTTTCCGTTTATATGTTTGATGAAATCTGCTGCTGGAATATTGTATGGAAACTCCATGAGGTCGATTATGCCTTCTTCATCTCGTGAGAGCGCTTGGTATTGTTGCAGTATTTTTCCGTTGTTGTATTTTTCGTCAAGCTCTATTAATGCTTCGATGATTTTCCGTATGGTTTGTATGCCCGGTGATTTTCGTCTCCCGGATTCATAGTCACTTATGACACTGGGTGATACCGTGAGGTGTTCAGCAAGAGTGGTTTGTGATATGTTGAAGATGGTGCGCCATTTTTTGATGGTTTGACCCGGTTTGGGGCTGAGGGTGATTTCGCCGGCGATTTTCTCTGCTACGTTTGATCGTACGTTCATGTTATCTCGTTATGTCGATTGATATATCGACAATTAGTTATATATGTTTTCATTTTTTAAGTACCTGTATTTGTTACGCCTCTGGCCAATAAGATTATATGGCATGGTAACATACATACAAACTAACATTGGAGGTATGGCTTATAGGGGTACATAACATCCATATCGCTGTAGATGATGAAGAGTATATGCGGCTTAAGATGGCGAAGGGTAACAAAACCTGGCATGATTTTCTTCTGCAACTCTGCGATCAGTAGTCGTTTAACAATACTCTAAAACTTGGACTATGGCAGATAAACAAGGATGAACATACACGGTTAATGTTTCCGACCAGGGGCTCACCCATCCATCTGCATCTTTAAATCTGCAGCGAACCTGATAGATACCTGCGTTAACCCACATATGGTTACCATATGCGTTTTCACCAGAATGTACAGGACCCATCCATTTTTGATCCTGGTTATCATCAAAATCCCACTGATACCACAGCAGTTTTTCGCTATGATGCCAGGATACAATACGGTATCCATACATGGTGTTTGTTTTACACCATCGCGGTCCTTTTGGTGTTGAAAATATGATACACTCTTTTACGTTGCAATCGTTTGAATCATTATTCATTTTATTACTACTTTGTATTTTATCACCAGTACCAAGTACTGGATAACAACAGGGTAAAAAAATTATGAAAAATAGTATCACAAGTATACCTGGTACTCTCATTGATTTCAGCATGACTCTAACAACTTTTCAATGTGATTTTACTCTATGAATCTGGCTTGTATTTGAAGATCCACTCCATGAACTCCTGACCGTCAGCAACCTCGACGTTACCAATGCTAATCTCATTTTTTCCATCGTTATCCGTGTCACCAACATTGGCCACGGCTATCCAACCCCACGTTGGCAGCACTGCCTCTTCAACATATGTGGAATCATTCCATTGAAGAATATGAGTAACACCTGCCCCAACTACTACTTCATTTAATCCATCATCATCAGTATCTCCCACATCGATACCTTCGATAACTGGTTGTCCATCAGGCCAGGATTTATCAAACTGCATCACATACTCATTGCCATCCCATTTAAAGATAGTAACACGCGGTGCATAATAGCTTAGCACGATCTCAGCTTTGCCATCATTATCAGCATCTTTACAGACTGCACCAAACGGGTAGTCGTGCCCAAAATTATATGAAATTTCCGTGGCTTGAAATTCGTCTGTGGTGTCATCCCATTTCAACACCATTAGTTTACCTTCATATGCACAGACTAGCTCATTTAAACCATCAGCATCAACATCACCAATACCGGTCATATATGCGTACCCATCAACCTGCGGATCCTTCCAACCAGCAACACGTTGTAACCATAACCCATTCCATCGGAACACTGTAATCTCAGGTACCTTACTTGATTGTCTCCCGGGTCCACCACTTAAAATTAATTCGTTTTTCCCATCGTTATCACAGTCACCAATAAGACAATCTGCGCTTCCACCGTCATTGAAAAAAATCCAGGGGTTAAGCCCAATAATCCAATATCTCCCTAAAAAATACCGGTAAATAGTAGTATACCAGGTTGCAGCAATCTCATTTTTTCCATCATTAGTTACATCACCAATTGCCATTCCTCCAGCATCACATTGAACGAATGGATATAATGGTGGATGTAAAGCGTTCACCTGTGTATAATTCTGCAAGGACTCATCCCACTCCATAACACGAAGTGTTTCATCCCGTCCACTGATAAGCAGCTCATTTTCTCCATCATTGTCAGCATCACCGATCGGCTGTGGACCTTGATACCGGGCGCAACTTCCCGGATCTGTACCATATTCCATAGACCACTGTAAAATATACTCTCCGCTTGTACTGGTAACAGTTGGCTTTAATGATTTATCTGTATACTGTAATGCACCTGTAACACCAGTAATACTCAATAACAGTACTACTATTACTATCATAATTGGAGTCTTCTTATTCATAATATCCCCAATATAATCTAGTGTATATCATAATATAAATCTATCGCCTTACATAAAAAATCACAGAGAATAAAACTTTATACCATTGATATATACCAGACAATTTAGGGACCAACACGATGTCATCATTCCTTAAGGAAGAATGTGATTTACAATTCTTCCATGACAATGGATTCATTCGCAAACAATGCCCAAAATGTAAAGACTATTTCTGGACACGCAATCCAGAAACCCAGTTATGCGGCGACCGACCCTGCGTCAAAATGTCGTTCATGGATAATCCACTCGGAAATAAACCATTAACCTTAACAGATGTACGCAGAAGTTTCCTATCGTTTTTTGAAAAAAAAAATCACACCCGTCTTAACTACCCTGAAACAGGCGAACGCTTCCCGGTTATAGCAAGATGGAGAACAGATATATACCTCACCATAGCATCAATAGCTGATTTCCAGCCCCATGTCACCTCAGGTGAAGTACCCCCGCCTGCAAACCCTCTTGTTATTTCTCAGCCCTGTATCAGATTAAATGATCTTGATGAAGTTGGGCAAAGTGGACGTCATCTTACTATTTTTGAAATGATGGGGCATCATGCCTTTAACAAAGACACAGATGAGATCTACTGGAAAAACGACACAGTACGATATGCTGATGAATATTTCACCCAAAACATTGGTATCCCTAAAGAACAAATTACTTACAAAGAACAACTATGGGACGGCGGTGGAAATGCAGGACCCTGCCTTGAGGTACTTGCAGCAGGACTTGAAATTGCTACTCTTGTGTTTATGAACATGCAAGCAGATACACAGGGCAACGTGACCATTAAAGGAGTGAACTATTCACCAAATCCTTTAAACATCGTTGACACCGGTTATGGCCTGGAACGAATCGCCTGGATAACACAAGGAACTCAAACAGTATATGATACTGTTTTTCCAGACATCATACAGTATATCAAAGAGCATTCCACTAAGAAAGAAACAAAACGGGACATCCCGGTCATTTACACTATAGCCGATCACAGCAAATGCCTTGCTTTCATGCTTGGTGATGGCATCGTCCCCTCAAATGTTAAAGCAGGGTACCTCGCTCGCCTTATCATACGGCGTTCACTCAGATTCATCAAACAACTTCGTTTAAACGTATCACTCAAAGATCTTGTTCTCAAACAAATAAGTTCATTACAAAAAAACTTTCCTAGTCTATCTGAGCAAACATCTCAGATACAGGAAATCCTCGATTTAGAAACACAGCGATACAATGAAACCATAGCGCGCGGAGAACATCTTGTCCAACGGATAATCAAAGAGCACGGAAAACTCACCACAAATGAACTTATTCGTCTCTATGACACCCATGGCATGCCCCCAAATATTGTAAAACAAATCGCTGCAAAAGAGAACACCTCGGTTACTATACCTAAAAACTTTGATTCACAAATAGCGGAGTTACATTCACACTCACAACCTGAAACCACCAATGAAACCATCCACCCAGATCTCCCTGAAACCACTCCATTGTACTATCAAGATCACTACTGTAAAGAATTTGACGCAACGGTACTTTGGACGAACAAAACCAAAAATGGTACAGCCGTCATTCTCGATAAAACCGCTTTCTATCCAGAAGGTGGTGGGCAACCCGGTGACATCGGAACACTCACACATAACGATAAACAATACCCTGTTACACAAACAACAAAAGAAGGCACGGCAATCATTCATCACATAATAGGTGCCCTCAACGTTCATGATACTGTCCATGGTACCATTGACTGGTCACACCGTTATACACTCATGAAACACCACACGGGCACCCACTTGGTCAACGGCGCACTCCGACAGATACTCGGCAAACACATCTGGCAATCAGGCTCACAACTTGGATTACACGAAGCACGTTTTGATTTTTCACATTACACCAATATAACCGGTTCACAACTCCAAAAAATCGAACAGCTCGCCAACCATTATATTCAGCAGGCAATTCCTGTAAAAAAACATCTACTCAACCGGAATGATGCTGAAAAAAAATATGGATTTAGACTCTATCAAGGCGGCGTCCCTCCAGGTGA
>CAZRMY010000026.1:14052-17977 GCA_964601295.1 uncultured Thermoplasmatales archaeon
TTACGCGTTCTTGATATACCCTCTATTGACGTTGAAGCATGCGGTGGAACACATCTCAACAATACCCACGAAGTAGAAAAAATAAAAATCCTAAAAACTGAACGTGTACAAGATGGTGTCAACCGAATTATATTTGCCGTAGGTGCACAGGTAGATGCCTACCAACAACAAGAAACACAACGTTACAACGAACTCAAAACACTTTTACAACCATTCTATCACATACAGACAACATCAAATGACATACCACAAGAAATGAAAACCATCAGTCAAATGTATTCGGTCCCTCAAAAACAGCTTAAAAAAACACTTAAAAGATTTCTCAAAGAATCCAATAAAAAAACCACCAAAAACGTAGCAACATTAACAGATGCCTGCAAGAATCTATTTGACACCTGGAAAAGAACACAAAAACAGAAAAAACAGATCACCACCGATGAACTAGAAACACTAAAAAAACAGGCACAAACTATCACAAACACCTCTATCAAATTGATAACTTCAACTACTGCATCAGATGCAGTCTCAACAGCTGGGGCACTCATCAAGGAGGATAATATTGTTGCCCATATCTATGATGGAAAAAAACTGGTATCCGCAGCGTCACAAAATGTAGACATTGATCTACGCAAAATAGCCCCAAAAATTGGGAAAATTCTTGGTGGGAGTGGAGGCGGAAATTCTCATCTTACACAAGCAGGCGGTCCAAAAAAAGAAAACATCAAAGACGCCTTCAGAAAAGCTCAGGAACTGACCATTGAGGCACTCAAAAAAATAAATAATAATTAAAATTATCTTGTTAGGTGGAGACACTACCGTGCGCAGTAACTTTTATTTTAAAATACTAGCCGATAGGATTAGTTAAATGAGCTATCGTGATAATAACTGCGGTTGCAATGCACATCCCAATTACAAGCCACGGTGGTATCTTAAGTCGTGTTTTTTCTTCAGCATCAAAATAACGTATTAATCCCGCAGCAGAGTGAAATCCTTCACCTTTTTTATCTTTTGCCATAGTATCAATCACGACCTACTTCAATATAAGTACAGCATATATTTGTACTATTTTAGTTTTACTCTCTAATTTGTCTCTTTCAAATTAGTGGCTGCAGTAGGGATCTTGCTTGTTATCTTAAACCCACTCATAATGCCGCGAAAATTAAATATGTATAATCGAAGGAGCGTAGCCTGCTCCTTCATAATATACCATCTTTAGTTTAATTTATAACGGCTAACTTCTAGCTAAGAAATACATCTCAAAAAACGAATCAAAAAAATACCCTCAAAAAGAAGTTACATTGCCTTTTTGCTTGTGAGCAAACATCTAAATAGGATTGAATTATACAGTGTTTTAAGGGTGTAGGATTTATGAAGGAGATCGAAATCCTTAGTGATAAAGCTTTAAAATATAAAGAGAGCGGGTTAACAGATTACGAGATTGCTGATGAATTAAATGTTTCAAAAGAAACTGCTGTATGGTTGCTGAGTAAGCGTAAAGAGAAAAAACCTGAGGGGGAAGTCAAAATTGGCTGGCGATCAATCGGTGTTTTCCCTGCTCGATTGGGTTTTATTGCTGATGCGATAAGTGATATTATTTTAGAGGAATCAGCGAATCGTAAACTTGAGCTTGACACGGTTGCAGCTATTGCGATTAACGGTATACCCTATGCTACATATGTTGCGGATAATTTAGATCTTGAACTGGCGGTGTTTCGGCCACATTATCAGAAATCTGGTGCGTTCTCCTCAAATTTCGCATCAGTAGCTGGTAAAAACGTGGTTATTGTTGATGATGTTGTCGGCACGGGTGATACGTTAAAATCTGCGATAAAGGCTACTAAGGCTGAAAAAGGGACGCCATTGTTATGTTGCAGTCTAGTGAATAAACGTGCTATGAATGATATTGCTGGAGTGCCTTTACGTGCGTTGGTTCGTGCACGCGCATTATAAACGTATCTTTTTCTTTTTTAATACTGTAGATGGTGCGGCATGCATTGGGCTGATGTGGTAGCAGAGGAGTTACTCGCCAAACAGAGTACTCATGTGTTAGCGACTGGTATTACGCCGTCAGGTCCGATTCATATTGGGAACATGCGGGAGATTTTGACGACGGATGCAGTTTTCCGCCGTATTAAAGAGAAAGGTGGTGCTGCTGAGTTTATTTATGTTGCTGATGATTTTGATCCATTACGAAAAGTGTACCCGTTTCTTCCAAAGAGTTATGAACAATATGTGGGTCAGCCGATTTCTGATATACCTTGCCCGTGTGGTAACCATGAAAGCTATGCGAATCATTATTTAAGTCTGTTTCTTGGAAATCTTGATGAAATCGGTGTAAAGCCTACCGTGTATCGAGCCAGCGAGATGTACCGGCAGGGTAAATATGAAGATGCCATAAAAACAGCGTTGGATAACACGGATAGAATACGGGAGATTATTGAACGTATTTCGAAACGAACATTATCTAAACGGTGGATTCCTTTTAACATCAGATGTGAACACTGTGGGAAGATGACTGATGTGCAACCAATATTGTACAATTATCCGTATGTTGAGTATCACTGTGGTTGTGGGTATGATGGGGAAATTGATATTCGAACAGGGGGTGTTGGAAAACTTCCCTGGCGAGTTGATTGGCCTGCTCGGTGGAAGATGCTTGGGGTTACTTTTGAGCCCTGTGGTAAAGATTTAGCTACCGTTGGTGGCGCTCGTGATACCGGTGCGGCTATAGTTGAGCAGATCTATGGGTATCCGCATCCAGGGTTACTTGTGTATGAGTTTATTCTGCTGAAGGATAAGGGCGCGATGCATAGCTCTAAAGGGACTGCGTTAAGCGCGGAAGACATGTTACATATGACTCCGCCTGAAGTACTCCGTTTTCTTATTATGAAAAACCAGCCAAATAAACATATCACCTTTGACACAGGATTAGGTCTTCTTAATGTAGTAGATGAATATGATCTGTTAGAACGTGTGTATTTCGATGAGGCTGAAAAACAGCGAGGGATGAAAGATCTGAAGGTGACCTATGAGCTTTCGCAGCCGTATCAAGTACCCAAGTCACTTCCAATTCAACTCCCCTATCGTCATCTGGTGACCATCGTGCAAATAAGCACATCCTGGGAGGATATAAAAGAAATACTTCTTCGTACCAATCAAATCCCTGCTGGGCTTACCTCTGAAAATGAGCACATGTTACAGCAACGTGTAGAACATGCGATATACTGGGTGCAGCATTTCGCCCCCGATATGGTAAAATTCAAAATACAGTCAACCTCTCCTAAACTTACTTTAAGTAAAGACCAGCAGCAGCTTCTTGCTGCTCTTAAACAATATTTATCAGATGTTACATGGGAGCCAGAGGCAATACATAACGCTATATATCAAGCGAGTGAACACGCCAAACAGCCTGTGAAAAACGCTTTTCAAATCATTTACCATCTGCTCCTCGGTCAAGATAAAGGCCCCAGAGCAGGTTACTTTCTTTCCAATCTTGATAAAACCGTTGTACTCAAACGTTTAACAGAAGCCATTAAATAATACGTATTCTTCATAGACACCCTGACGTCTGCTTATGAATATCTATCTTGAAAGCTATGGTTGCACCGCAAATGCCTACGACGCCAGCTTAATTAAAGGCCTCCTTCAGCAACATCACCATTCATTTGTCAAGAAAATGGATCAGGCGGATGTGCTCATTCTGAATACCTGCACGGTTATAGGAACCACTGAACAACGTATGCTCTCACGTCTCAGACAATACCACAAAACCGGTAAACCCGTAATTGTCACCGGGTGCATGGCATCAGCCCAACCTGATTTAATCCATTCAATTATTCCAACCGCTCAGCTTATTTTCCCTCAACAAACCCCGCATATTCTGAATCTCATATCACAGAATACGTCCCCCTCAACTGGCGTGCAC
>CAZRMY010000027.1:0-10777 GCA_964601295.1 uncultured Thermoplasmatales archaeon
ATCCATGCAAGAAATAAAAAAGAAAAACGATATCACCCTCAAACTCAAAAACCTCGTCAAAAAACAAAAAAAACCCCCTACCATCATCTACAAAGCCGGCACCCTCAAATACAAACACAACAACCGCGCGAGCACCAACATCGAAGCATACAGTTACACAACAGCAAACACCAACGAATAACCAACCAAAAAATACCATTTAAACAAAAAAAGGCCCCCCTCAAAAAAAAACACCTTACTTTATTTTTTACTCATTACCTTCTCTTTCTTAAAACACACATCACACATCGTATTGCCCACCGGAATACGACGACCACACACCTGGCATCTCCCATGCTTCACACTCTTAAAACCCACCACAATCTCATGATTCTTCGTAATCCACCTAAACAACAACCTATCCCGATGAATCCTCTGCTTCACAACAAACCACCAACCATACTCACCGCAACACCAGATAACCTAAATAACCTTTCGACCACCCAAAACACAAACTACTTAAATATTCTCTCCATAAACGGAGAAAAACAGGGGTCATCTACTCATGCACATTTTTATCACCGGTGGTGCAGGCTTTATCGGCAGTCACCTCACCGACACCCTCCTCAAACAAGGACATACCATAACGGTATACGACAACCTCAGCTCAGGAAACAAAAAATACCTCCAACCACACCTCACCAACAACAACTTCACCTTCCACAAACACGACCTCCTCGACCTCAACACCCTCAAAAAAACCATAGCCAACCATGACCTCATCTACCACATCGCCGCCAACCCCCACGTACGCCTCGGCGAAACACACACCGACCTTGACCTCCGCTACGAAACCATTGCCACCTACAACGTCCTCGAAGCCATGCGCACCAACAACATCAAAAAAATCATATTCTCATCCAGCAGCGTCATCTACGGCGAAACACCACCCATTGCCATCCCAGAAGACTACGGCCCCCTCATACCCATATCACTCTACGGCGCCGGCAAACTCAGCTCAGAAGCCCTCATCTGCGCATTCTGCGGCACCTTCAACTTCCAAGCATGGATCTACCGATTCGCCAACGTCGTCGGATCACGAGGAACACACGGTGTCATCGTAGACTTCATCAACAAACTACAAAAAAACCCACAAGAACTCGAAATACTCGGCGACGGTACACAACAAAAACCCTACCTCCACGTCACCGACATCGTCGACGCCATAATCTACGGATTCCACCATGCACACGACCAGATAAACCTCTTCAACGTCGGCGTAGACTCCAACACCACCGTCACCCGCATCGCAGAACTCACCGTAAAACAACTCAACTTACCCAACGTACACTTCAACTACACCGGCGGCAAACGCGGCTGGAAAGGAGACGTACCCCGCTTCCAACTCGACTACACCAAACTAAAAAAACTCGGCTGGCACCCCCGCTACACCTCAGACGAAGCCATACAAAAAGCCATCACCGAACTCACACACCCCCCAAAACCCAACCAATAACCAATACTAAAAAGAAGGAGAACACCACATGATAATATCACGAGCACCCGTCCGCATAACCCTCGGCGGCGGCGGCACCGATCTACCATCATACTACACCAAACACGAAGGCGAACTCATCGCCGCAGCCATAAACAAATACACCTTTGTCACCACACACCCCCGCTTCCCCAACGACATCCTCCTCAAATACTCACAACTCGAACACACCACTACCATTAACGACATCAAACACAACATCTTCAGAGAAACACTCAAATACCTCAACATACAGCCCGGACTCGAACTCTCATCCCTAGCAGACGTACCCGGAAGATCCGGCCTCGGAACCTCAGGCAGCTTCACCGTTTCACTACTCAACGCCCTACACACCTACAAAAACGAATTCTGCAGCCAACAACAACTCGCCGAAGAAGCCTGCCACATCGAAATAAACCTACTCAAAGAACCCATCGGCAAACAAGACCAATACATCAGCGCATTCGGCGGACTCACCCACCTCCACATCAACAAAAAAGGCCACGTCACCGTCACCCCCCTCAACCTCACCACCGACACACGCGAAGAACTCGAAAGCAACATCCTCATCTATTTCACCGGCATCACCCGCCTCGCATCCAACATCCTCAAAGAACAAAACGAAAAAACCCAAAAAAACCACACTACCACCGTTGACACGCTCCACGAAATCAAAAAAATAGGCCAACAAACCAAAAAAGCACTCGAACACGGCAACACTGACAAACTCGGCGAATACCTCGACCAACACTGGAACATCAAAAAAAACCTCTCCAAAGGAATCACCAACCAACAAATAGACACCTACTATAAACACGCAAAAAAACATGGCGCACTCGGCGGCAAAATCATGGGCGCAGGCGGCGGAGGCTTTTACATGTTTTATCACAATGGCAACACCAAAGAAAAAGAAACCTTCACCAAAGAAATGAGAAAAAAAGGACTCAAAAAAATGCCCTATCATTTCGACTTCGAAGGCGCAAAAATTATTTTAAACATGAAATAACACACAACCAACAGACGGTATCAATATATGCAAATAGCAATACTCTGCGGTGGACTGGCAACACGACTCGCCCCCCTATCCACACATACACCCAAATCAATGATCAAAATACACGGCAAACCCTTCTTAGAATACCAAATAAACACCCTCAAAAAAAACAAGATCACAAACATCGTCCTATGCGTCGGCCATCTCGCAGACCAGATAATCGATTACTTCGGTAATGGCAAAAAATTCAACGTTCACATAACCTACAGCCACGACGGAAAAACACCATTAGGCCCAGCAGGCGCCTTAAAAAAAGCAGCAGATAAACTAGAAAACATATTTTTCACCCTATACGGTGACTCCTACGTTTTTTTAAACTTCCAAAAAATATACAACCATTTCTCAACCACAAAAAACCTTGCCATGATGACCGTTTTTCAAAATCATGATAAATACGACACCAGCAATATAGTCGTAAAAAATAACAAAGTCATCAAATACAATAAAAACAAAACCCCGGATATGACCTACATCGACTATGGCGTAAGCATTTTCCGAAAACAAACACTACACTTAATCCCACATAACACTTTTTTCACCACTAAAGATTTGTACACCAAGCTAGTAGAAAAAAATGAATTACAAGCCTATCCGGTTACTAAACGATTTTATCATATTGGTACGCCGGAAGCCTTACAGGATTTTAATAGATTTATACTGAGTACATGAAAATCAATTAGATTAATATGTGATGTTTCTATAACAGGCTTTTATCGGGCTACTGTATGTTAGGTAAATCCTAATATAATTAGTAGTTCGTGTGATTTAAGAAGGTAGTAGATCATTAATAAGAAATGCATACAGTGAGAAAGGAATTATGCAAATTTCGATAGTCATTTTAACCATAGATTGCGAGGATCATATCTCAACATTAATGGAATCTATTAAAAAAAATAAAATCGATGAAAAAGCAGAGGTTATAGTTGTTGACGCAGCAAGTAGAGATAAAACTGTTCAAATAGTTAAAAGTTTTAAGTTTCCAAAGATTGTTCAAGTCGATCGAATTTCTAAAGGTAAAGCGAGAAATATCGGTATGAAAAAATCTAGTGGGGAAGTTATTGCTTACCTAGATTCAGACATAGAGGTTCTACCAGGCTGGTATGAAGCGCTTAAGAAAAACATAGGAACTCATGACATAGTAGCAGGGTATTCTGTTGATCCAAAAAGACGAGAGATTGGTAGGGTTCCCATTCTTGTTGATGGCTGTGATATTACATATCCGACATGCAATATCGCTTATAAAAGAGAAATTTTTGATATGGTAGGTTTATTTACAGAGGTACAAGAAATCCCTGAGGATTGTGAGTTCCACTACAGATGCGTTAAAAAAGGGCATCCTATATATTATGAGCCAAAAATGAAGGTGTATCATCATCAAAACTACTCGTTATTTGGATTTGCAAGACAGGCGTTTTGGAATGGAGAAGCAAGATATGAGCTTAATAAAGCATATCCGGAATTAAGAAAGGCGCATCAACATGGGTTTTCTATTGCTAGTCTCCTCAGATTAGGTTTTGGGTTTATGGGATTTACCATTGGAAGATTTCACAGGAAAAGAAGTAAGATTGGTAAAAGATATCATCGGCAGAAAGATACTGAAAAATGATGTTTTTTTGTATTATGATATATTATTGTATGAGGTGAAAATCAGTGAAGGTTTTGGTAACAGGAGCAGCAGGTTTCATAGGTAGCCATCTTTCAAAGAAATTAGAGGAAGAAGGTGAAGAACTCGTGCTCGTAGATAATTTCGAGCGGGGAAAACAAGAAAACTTGGATAACCTTGGAGTTAAAACGAAATGTCAGCATGGTGATCTAAGAAGCTATGAAACCGCAAACAAAGTTACAAAGGGTATTGATCTGGTCTATCATTTAGCTGCACGCATCGGTGGTATGCAGTTTTTGCATGGAACAGAGCAAAAAGAACTTGATGCCCTTCATGAAAATCTTTTGATAGACACAAACCTTTTTCGCGCGTGTAATAAAAATAATGTCAAACAAATAATTTATGCATCAAGTATTTCAGTATATAATATTGATGCGCAGTATGAATCTCAACATGCTATCTTCAATGAAGAAAGTTTAGCAAGGATGGAACTAAAACCCGAGGGCGGCTATGGTTGGGCCAAATATATCGGGGAACAGAATCTTGAAATGATGTGTAAAACCGGTGTTAACATTGGAATACTGCGTATTTTTAAATGTTACGGACCCGGCGATAATATTTCAAAAAAATCAAGTAATGTTATTATAGCTATTAGTAAAAGGGCTATTGATTACCCTAAACAGGATTTTGTTGTTTGGGGTGAAGGAACGGCTACCCGCGATTTCTTTTATATAGATGACTGTGTTAATGCGTTTATAAAAACCCAACGGTATCTTAGGAATCATAAGAAATGTATTGTAAACGTTGGATCCGGTAACCCAACGTCAATCCGTGAGATAACAGAGAAAATAGTATCAATCTCCGGAAAAGACATTAACATCAGGTATGATCGTGATAAACCAGTTGGCCCTTTATCCAGAACCGCTGATATTACTAAAATTAAAACAATGTTGAATTGGACTGCAAAAACAAATCTAAATGCGGGTCTGAAAAAAACATATACCTGGCTACAAAAAGTGTATTAATCAAAAAATATCACACAAAGTGGAGGGTAAAGAAATCAGTAGCATAAAAAAAGTGGTTATACTTGGTATAGATGCATTGGAGTACACTCTTGTCGAAGAATGGGATCTAAAATATCTCAAACAAAAAGAATATGGAAAAGTAGAGGTTCCTATCTACAAATTTGCAGGAGAACCAGTAACCTTAGTGGTATGGCCTTGTTTTATCACTGGCGCAGAACCTGATGAGATGGGATATGATTCTGCAATTTTATACAGACAACCCCTAAAATTTTTACTTGATCACTCATACCTGCCCATTCAATCACTTCTAGAAAAAAAACACCGTCGAAGATCAATAGAGCATAAAAAAGATAGTATGCAACGTATTATAAGCCGCCTAAATTATATTTCAATGAAAGCGGGTTTAGGCCGATATCCAAGACGAAGTGATATCAAAGTCCCAACTTTTTTTGAGAATACAAAATATCGTTCGATAAATCTACATGTACCTGTTTATGATGAAAGTCATACGTTAGAAGATAATTGCAACCCAAGAAACAATGTTATCGGAGCATTAAGTGATAAAACACTTAGAAAAGATTATGATAACACTTTAAATGAAGAATTTAAAGAAAGAAGCAAGGAAGTATTCAAAATTTTAGAAACAAACAACTGGGATCTGTTTATGCAGTATTTCTATGTGCTCGATGGCATACAACACGTGTTTTTTAATAAAAAATTCAAGATCATGAACTACTATCTCAAATTCAATGAATTTGTCGGAAAAGTAAAAAAGAAAATAGATGATGACACCTTACTACTGATAATAGCAGATCACGGTCAAAAAAATGGTGTTCATACCATGTATGGCTTCTATAGTAGCAACATAAAATTGGGATTGGATCACCCGAAAATAAGTGATTTCAAAGAAATCATAGAAAAAAAACTGTTACACTAAAAAGCTAAATCTTAAAAATATATTCATAATGGAAAAAATGAAGGAATCAACATATGCAACATATTGAACAATACCTTAATGAAACAAAAAAGATCATCGATAAAATTGACAGTAAGGATATCCAGAACATCGTGGCGATAATAACTGATATTAGAAACAAAAAAGGAAAAATTTTTTTTATCGGCGCTGGCGGAGGTGCTGCTAACGCCAGTCACGCTGTGAATGACTTCAGAAAAATCGCAGGCATAGAAAGTTATGCTCCCACCGATAATGTATCAGAGCTGACCGCACGTACCAATGATGATGGATGGGATAGTGTTTTTGTGGAATACCTCAGAACCTCAAATCTATCTGAAAACGATATGGTTTTTGTGTTTTCGGTAGGTGGCGGTAATCAAGAAAAAAACATAAGTGTAAATATCATTAAAGCACTTGACTATGCAACACAAAAACATGCAAAAATATGTGGAATCGTAGGAAGAGATGGCGGGTACACCAAAAAAGTAGCAGATGCCTGCGTTGTGATACCCACGGTTAACCCTGCCTCAATAACCCCGCACACTGAAGCATTCCAAGCGGTTATCTGGCATCTTCTAATTTCACACCCAAAAATATGTAAATATGAAATGAAATGGGAAAGCACAAAATAACTGAAAGGATCTGGTACACATGGCTATATTTTTAGATTCAAGCAATATAGATGAAATCACGAAATATCATAACATGGGAATCATCAGAGGAGTAACCACCAACCCAACCATCATGTTCAAAGATGGCGTCACCGGCGGCATGAACGGTATTAAAAAACAAAGCATACGGATCGCACAACTCTTAGACCCTTATCCTGTATCTGTTGAAGTAACGACCAATGACCCCCAAGAAATGATCAAACAAGCAAAAGAGTTCTCATCATGGGCAAAAAACATCAACGTTAAAATAACCTTTCACGGACCACAAGGAGAACTCGACAATGTAACCGTTATACATGAGCTTGAAACACAACATGATATACGAGTAAACACCACGGCTATGATGAGCGCGCAACAATGCATCCTTGCAGCATTCGCCGGTTCAACCTATATCTCCTTATTTGGTGGGCGAGTAAACAATATGGGATACAACTGCATCGATGAAATACTAAAAACACGCAACATCCTCAACCGATTCAACCTGCCATCAAAACTCATCATCGGATCAACCCGTGAACCATTAAATGTGATAGAATGGCTTGAAGCAGGAGCAGATATCGTAACCGCCACACCAGACATCATAGAAAAAATGATTGTGCATGCCCGGACGAAAGAAACCGTGCAAATGTTTCTCAAAGACGCAGAAAAAATAAACCAACAATTATAACACCATCTCCTATGACACAACATAAAGCAATTTTTCTTGACAGAGACGGCGTAGTCAATGAGGTTGTCTACCATAACAACATACCAAAACCCTCCTCCCCTTGGAACATCACCGAATTCAAACTCATCAAGAACATTCAAAAAAATTTAGAAACACTCTCACATATGGGATTCTTACTTTTCATCATCTCAAACCAACCAGATATCGCACGAGGGAACATACAAAAAGGAACCACCGAAAAAATAAACAAGATACTCTATGAAAAACTCCCCATAACCGACATAAAAATATGTCCTCATGACTATTACCATCACTGTACCTGCCGGAAACCCAAACCCGGCATGATATTTGAACTAACAAAAAAATGGAACATAGACCTCAAACAATCATTTTTGATTGGAGACAGCTGGAAAGATGTACAAGCAGCAAAAAACGCCAACATCAACCATTTCCTCATCGGCAAACCATACAACACACAAGTAAACACCAAACATAGAATAAAAAATCTGGAGGAGGCTATAGCCTTAATCAAAAAAAACACAAGCTGAATAATATGAAAATATTAATGACCTTGTCAAACCCCCTAAAAACCGATCACCGACCGCTACAAGAAGCACAAGCACTTATACATGCTGGACATGAAGTAACAGTCATCGTATGGGACCGAAATGCTTCATACACAGAAAAAGAAACTTATCAAAAAATACACATCTCTCGTATTCACAACACTGGACTTATGAATCATTTTTCCAATGCAACCGTTCAAAACCCGCTCTGGTGGAAACAAGCTTACCAACGAGCACTACACCTGTATCATCATACATTCAAATTCGACATTGTACACTGCCATGATTTAGACACGCTCCCCATCGGCGTTAAACTAAAGAAAAAGACCAGATGTAAACTCGTCTACGACGCACATGAAATCTTCAAATACATGGATGCCTCACCCATCACAACAACTCTCGCCAGCATTATGGAACGTCGTCTTATCACGCACACAGACCATATTATAGCCGCTTATCAGCCTATCACCGATTATATCCAAAAAAAAACAAACACGCCTATCACTACCATACTTAACTGTAAAAAGCTTATCACAAAAACGTATACCCCACCTCAAAACCCAGTTTTCACACTCTGCTACATAGGCAACCTTGTTCCATCAAGAATGTTCCCCCAACTCATCGACATCATCGGCAACATACCAAACATACGATTCATCATAGCCGGTAGAAAATCAGGGCTCTACGAACAAATAAAACACCACACCACACGCTACAAAAACATAGCCTTCCTTGGTGAAATACCCGCAGAAGACGTCATCCCCACGACACAAAAATCCAACGCTATCATCTGCCTTTTTGATCCTGCACGAAAAGCCCATCAAATAGGCCTCCCAAACAAAATATTCGAAGCCATGGTAACCGGCCGCCCCATCATCGTCACCAAAAACCTCTACTATAGCACCCACTTCGTGGACAAAGAACACTTCGGCATCTCAATATCAAACACACCAGAAGAGATAACCAACGCAATTCAAAAACTCCGCGACTCACCCACGCTCTGCAAAAAACTCGGCAACAACGGCCTTGCTGCCGCCCACAAAAAATACAACTGGGACATACAACAAAAAAAACTCATAACACTATACAATCAACTTACTTAACACCCGCTATGTTTTTCTCACAAGTTTAAAAACAACCGTCCCACCCGGCGTATACGGTTCACCATGATCCAGGCATTGCAACAAACGCACATTGTTCTTTCTCATCCTTACTTACACCTAGTTTCACCGCAGAGAACCCCTCACGTATCAGCAGCACATAATGCAACAGCACCGGATCACATGCACACACAATGCAGAAGTCTTATGCATATCTATCATTCCATCAGAAAACACAATCCGATCGCCCACATTATACACCGGACAATTACCCCTAACCTCAACAATCTCAGCACTTACCGGGGCTACACCCTAAAACATATACATCAAAGCCCTGCTTTTTCCAGACGTCATGATCCAATACATTACGCGTATCAAAAACAATCCTATGCCGCATATCAAAACCCGAGGGATCAACACCTGAAAACTCAGAGTGATCCGTCATCACCACAATACAATCACTCCCCTGAACTGCAACATCACAATCCACAAGATCAAAATCAAACTGGTTCACATGTGGATCAAACACTTTCACCGTAAAACCTTGCTTTAAACATAACCTAATAAAAGGCACCGCCGGGGACTCACGCGTATCATCCACATCACCCTTATACGCCACCCCAAAAACTGTTATCACCGGATCCTTAATCCCTTTGAGCAGAGACTTCAGCCTTTCAAAAACAAATTTTGGCATCGCATCATTAACCTTACGCGCCTTCGCGATAAGCCCCTTACGATCCATTGCAAGAAACCACGGATCTATCGAAATACAATGACCCCCAACACCCGGCCCCGGCCGATGAATATCCACCCGAGGATGCCGATTCGCCAACGAAATCGCCTCCCAAATATTTACCTTAAAATCATACCCTAACTTAACAAACTCATTAGCTAATGCAATATTTACATCCCGATACGTATTCTCCATAAGCTTAATCAACTCAGCTGTCGTACAATCAGTCAGCAAGATATCTGATGTAACAAAAGAACGGTACACTCGTTTTGCCCTCTCAGCTGATTCGGCATCAATGCCACCAATAATTCGAACGTTCTGACGCATCTCAGACACCGTGTCACCAGGTATCGCCTTCTCTGAAACAAAAGCTAAAAAAAACCGTTTACCCGAACTATCAAGAAGTGGTTTGACCACCTTCTCAGTGACACCAGGCGAAACCGTTGACTCAATCACTACCAGATTATCCTCATCAAGAACCTTGGTGATAGACGCAACCGCTTTCTTGACAAAACTCACATCACATTTCTTATCCTCTGTAAACGGCGTAGGAACCGTAATAATAAAAACATCAGAAGGATCTAACTCATCAACAACCTGAAACTGAGCAAACGTCATCTCAAACAACTCTTGAAGTCCTTTCTCACTGAACGGAAGCACACCTGATCGTAACAACTCTCGTTTTCTCTTATCAATATCATATCCAAACACATCAAATCCTGATTCAGCAAGAAGTAAAGCGGTAGGTAACCCCATATACCCCAGCCCAACAACAGTTACAGATGTGATACCAGTACCTCCAAAATCCGTTCAGCACTATGGCCATCCCCAAAAGGAGTAACCCAATTAGGTTTATGTTTTTGATGATACATAATTGCTTTTTCCAGTCT
>CAZRMY010000027.1:10787-17842 GCA_964601295.1 uncultured Thermoplasmatales archaeon
TTGATATCTAAACCTACAAGCTTGTTTGCTCCTACCTCTAATGTTTCCGGTCTTTCAGTATTTTCTCGTATAGTAATACAGGGCACCTTGAGGATACAAGCTTCTTCTTGGATTCCACCTGAATCAGTAACAATGAGATTCGCATGTTGTTCGAGTTGTAAAAAATCAAGATAACCAACAGGTTCAATAAGTTGAACGTTTCGTATTGTCAAGTTAAACTTGTTCAATTTTACTTTGGTTCTAGGATGAATTGGATAAACAACAGGAAGATTAGTGAGTTTAGGAATTGATTCAATAACTGAAATGAGTTTTTTTAGAGATGTTTCAGTATCAACATTACGTGCTCGATGAGCAGTGACAAGAGTATATTTTTGTGATTCCAACTGCAACCTTTCTAAAATAGTAGATGATTCTTTTGCTAGATTCTTATGATGCAAGACCGCATCAACAATAGTGTTTCCAACGACAAATATTCGGTTTTTTGGAATTCCTTCATTAGATAAAATCTTTTCTTGAACTGGTGTCGGTGCAAACAAAAAATCAGATAAGACATCACAGATTATACGATTTTTTTCTTCGGGCATCCGACGATCATAACTACGAAGTCCCGCTTCAACATGACCCGTTGGAATGTTTTGCTTAGCTGCAGCAAGAATGCCTGCAAGAACCGTATTTGTATCACCCTGAGATAGAACAACGGTAGGCCGTTCTTTTAACAAAATCTCTTCGATCTTTATGAGCATATTACCTGTTTGATTACCATGATCTGTTGATCCAATACCAAGATTATAATCTGGGTTGGGCAACTCCAGTTCTTTAAAAAAGACAGCATCCATATTAGCTGAGTAATGTTGATTAGAATGAATAATAACATAATCAATTTGTTTTTGTTCAAATAATCGAATCAACGGCGCCATCTTTATGATTTCAGGGCGTGTGCCAAGTACTGTTGAGATTTTCATATTTTTCAAAATCAACACAGAAGTAATAAGAAAAGGTTTAAAATATTAACCTAACTAACTGTGGTGAAACATGAATTCAGTCCAAATTTTCAGTCCAAATTATTTCATTCAAACAACATATCAATTCATTACATTATATACTTATCTATATCTGAAAAATTTCTTAAATTTTTAGAAAAAAATTCTAAATTTTCAAAAATTTTTTCCCTGTCCCACTCCCACCACCTGATATATAAAAGTTTATCTCGGATATTTTTTGGAAAACGCCATTTAACATGATGAGCTGGAACACCGGCAGTAATAGAATAAGGTTTCACATTTTTGGTCACAATAGAACCAGCTCCTATAATTGCTCCACTTCCAATTTCCACACCAGACAAAATTATTGCTCTCGTCCCTATCCACACATCGTCTCCAACAATTATTGGACCATTTGATATTGTATCCGGTTCTCTTTTCAATATCTCTCGGAGGAATGGTACATTGGTGCTGGCTTTATCCATATCATGGTTTATACCCTGGAAAAGTACATTCCTAGCTATGGAACAATATTTTCCAATTTTTATATTACCGATCAATTCCACATTTTTATTTAGAACTGTATAATCCTCTATCTTTATGTCCCCAAAAAATTGACTATTTTTATCTATGATTACATTGTTACCCACCTCGATATCTCCGCCAAGTGTATTTCCTTTTTTTATCTTAACATTATGTCCTAACTTTATTTTTTTATGAGGTGATATGTAAATAGGATATTCAACTTGTGCACCCGCTTTTAATAGTCTTAAAAAAGATATAAACTTAAATGGAAAAAAACTAGTAGGATCAGATACAGCATTTCTTATCAAATCTTCTATATCCATAATTTTAATCAAACATATAATTTCGTAGAGTATAAAAAATATTATGTTCTAACTTAACTCTCAGGCTGTTGAAAATACTGTGGGGACCAGATTTTTTATCACCTAGAAGATCACCGTGGCATGTATTTATGAACGATTTCGATTT
This sequence comes from uncultured Thermoplasmatales archaeon, assembly GCA_964601295.1. Lineage (GTDB taxonomy): Archaea > Thermoplasmatota > E2 > DHVEG-1 > DHVEG-1 > CAZRMY01. Next base: position 12,761 of record CAZRMY010000027.1, read on the forward strand.
TTGAACCATGTATGATATGGGCAAATCGGTGGTAACCGTTCTACTTTAGATTGGATTAGAGTTAAATAATACCGATATTTCTTTAAAAACAACAATTATTCAGGCTATTGAAAAATTCTGAAGATGACAGAATTTTATCACCCAGGTACCTGCTGTGGTATGTATTTATGTTACATTACGGTCTTCGAACCATGTATAATATAGGCAAAACAATAGTAATCGAACGCTTTTTCGTTTACATCAATCTGGTTGTCTCTAAACAGATGAAAAGTTACCCCCGGATGTAGCTGCCAGTAACTTAGGTGCACATTCGTAAAAATGTCTTGATGCTTCGTGGAGAATACCCGAGGAGCTGATTGATATATCCTATCACCAGCAAACCAATACAAAACAAGTAGGCGAAAAACCGCACCATGTCTATACCATATACCTGCAACTTTTTCAAATCAAGATACTCTTTCAATCGAGAAAAGAACCGTTCCACACTGGTTCTTTTCCCATATTTTCTAAGAAACCACTCTGGATACACGGGTTTAATGTACACCTTTGATGCTTTCACAATGGGTTGTACTGTATCTTTGAGAAGTGTGTGCCTGATCGATGAGCTATCAAAGGCTTTATCACCGGTATAGAACCTGGTTGGAAACCGGGCGTGGTATGCTTTTACTTGTTTTATACAACAGGTGAAACTGTGTTGAATCATGCGTATTTACTGTGGTGATACTCACCGCAACAGGACGCTCTGTGGACACATCCACGATGACATGGATTTTATAGCCATACACATACTGTTCGTGGATGTGATCCCCTCCCCACTTCCCCTGTGGATCATCACGATTTCCCTCAAGAAGTGATCCATCTTGAGCTATAAAATGGACGCTCAAAAACTCCTCATCAAGGAGTTGTTGAACAACACTATGGAACAGCTGTTCCATGGTGTCAGCACCAATTCTTTTCAAGAAATTGGTATAACTTCCTATATCTGGCGACGTGGTAAACCCAAGGTGTCGTTGCCAGAAGCTGTTCTTCTCTAAGAACGCATGATAATCACGGTATGTTTCCATCCGTAGAAACATCAAGATGAATGAGAGAAACATACCGGTTGGCGAAAGTGGTGGACGACCAGGTTTTCCGGGATTGTATGCATATTTTTTTAGAATGATTGGTTCGATTTCTGAAAGGTTTAAATTTGAAATAATCTTTCTGAGACTTGCCCTCCTATTGTTTTTCATTTTTGCATCCCAAGTAAAAATGAATCGTGGGAGGGCTCATTTAATTTTTCAACAGCCTAAAACAACAATTATTTAAGAACCATAATATTAATAAACCCAAATCAGATCTTGGATTGTTTCTCTCAATTATAATATTTGAATAGTGCAGAACGTTTTGATTATTAATCAAATATTATTTATCGAAGTAAGACTTCTACATAAAACTGTAGAAGAATCACTTTTTTTAAGGCAGATACTACTCTAATAGAGAGACTACTACTTAGGTTGTCCGCCATTAACAATCAGAAGAATAGAAGTTGCGTAATGAAGAAGAAATACATTTTGATTCAAACAGTTCATTGCTTTGTTGAACATATGTTGGATAACATCAATTTATGTGTCTAACTAATCTGACAAAATCAAGTTTTAATACGATGGAAAATGGCACATATAGGATTAGTTATCTGTGATACCCAAAAAGTATTTTAACACCTTTAGAATGAGTTATGAATTGAATTATGCAGTCTATTGATTTCCATAATCTAGATAATCAAATAATAAAATTTGATTCTGGAATAAAAGAAAAAAATCTTTTAATATGGCCCTTGATACGATTTGAAGTTCTTTCCAAAATCGAACAAACGAAATATAACAAGGAATCCTCTCATGCGAAACAACCTAAAATTTCAACCAGAAATTTTAAGTATCTTCTTTACACCTTTTTTCACTCACCTTATAAGTACAAAAAAAATTTTGATATTATTTTCTATGCTCCAGCAAGAGGACGATTAAATAACAGAAATTTCAATATTTACTCTGATTATTATTCCAAGTTAAATAAAAAAACATTGGTAATAGATATTCCATTTAGAGGTAAATATATCTTACCAAACAAAAAAAACAATTATGCTACAGGGGACTTTGGCAGATTAAAATCTTACCTGTTATCACAGACAAAAAATATTTTTTTTAAAAAAAAGAATCCAGATATTGAAAAATTCATGGTGTTTTTAAGCCAAAAGATATTATTTGAGAATAAAATTAATGAAAATTTAAAGAATAAATTGTATGAATACTATTTTAGCTACAACTCTTACACATCCTATCAATTGAAAGTTTTAAATAAACTAAATCCTAAAATTATTTTTGTTAATGCCGCTTCCTATGGTCAGTTCAACGCCATCTTAATAAATATATCTAAAAAAATAGGAATTCTGACCGCTGAGTTCCAACATGGAACTATTTCGAAAGGTCATCCGGCGTATAATTATGGTGAAAGTGTTTTGAAGAGTGAAGAGTATAAAAAGTATTCTCCTGATTATGTGTTGACGTATGGGGATTATTGGAATGAACAGATGAATATTCCTGGTGAAACGGTTACTATTGGGGCTCCACATTTTTACAAAAGTATTGGAAGATATAAACATGTGGAAGAGAAGAAAAATATTATTTTAATAGTATCGCAGGGATCAATGACAAAAGAATTTGTAGATGTCGCTAAGTATTTAGCTGAGGATTTACCTAATTACAAGATTGTTTTTAAGTTGCATCCAGGTGAAGTTCCTTTTGAAGAACGATATAAAGATATTTATAAATATAAAAATATTAAAATCGCTAAATCGGGGGATATTTATAGATTTATTGCAGAATGTAAGCATATTGTTGCTTGTTATTCTACTACTATTTTTGAGGCAATGGGCTTTAAAAAGAATATTTTTATATTAAGTAACGATCTATCAAGAGCCCATATCCCCAAAGATATTGGTATATGGTTTAAAGAAAAAGAAAAATTAAAAGATTTGATAATACAAAATGAGAAACAAGACATAAAATATAATATAGAATATTATTTTAACCCAAATTGGAAAGAAAATTATGAACGATTTTTAAACAATTTAGGATTTTCTTTATAACCTGAGTTTCGCACTTAAATAAATATTAAGTGCCTTCAGCGGTTGTGTTTTATTGGTGATAAAATACAAACATCACTGAAGACACCACATAACATAAAGCCGAATCAGAATAAGACTTTTCCGATTGGAATCATCCAAACAGTCAAACAAGTTTTTGATGAACTCAATCTTCCACCTGTGCTTGACGACTTCAAGCACTGTGGACATTCACTCAGCAACCTGGTTACCGGCATGGTTTCTTATAAACTGACTGAGGATCATTCCACAATACGATGTCATCAATGGATGAACGATAATCCCTTATTGCTGCAAGAACTTCACTTAAATACTTTTGGAAAAGATGCATTGTACCGTGGCTTGGGAATCATCGGAAGGAACAGACATCAAATCCTTTATCACCTTCTTTTCGTCCTGAAAAACCAGTATGGTATTGGATTGGATATGGTGTTCATGGATTGGACCAGCATTCATTTCGAAGCGAAAATATCAGATCTAATCCGATATGGGAAAAGCAGAGATCATCGACCGGATCGTCCGCAAGTCACTATGGGTTATGCAGTAGATGAACATTCGAAGCTTCCAGTAGGATTGACGGTGCAACCAGGTAATGTGAACGATCAAACGCATTTTAATAAAACGTTTCAGCAGATCAAACCTGGGTTAAGAACAGGATCTTGCCTTATTTTTGATGCGGGTGCTTCGGGCGCACCTAATTTTGATCTTATTGTTTCTCATAAAATGAAGTATCTTTCCAGGATGAAACTCAATCAAAGCGATGTGAAGAATCATTTAAACACTTTTTCCAAAGAGGAATGGATGCGGGTGGTCACAGGAAATAAAGGGGAGGAAATTTATGGGATGAAATTGCTGTTTTCCCATCCGTATACATCCCATTATCGAATTAATGAGAAGTATAAAATGAAATAGCTGTCCTGTTAAAATAGTCAGAACGGCATTCAGAAATCGATAAGGTCATCTACTGTTATTATAGTTCAGTACATGATTTTTAATTATTTTTAAATCTTTGTAATATTCTGTATCAGGTATTTCCTTATTGAATTTTGATTTATTTATTGGTTGACTAACTAATTTTTTATATATTGATGAAATATTTTCATTAGTCCAATCAGGTAGATTTAATTTATCAAAAAGCTTCTTAACTTTATTAGAAAAACTCCCGCCCCTATCTGTTGTTAATAGATCATATAAATATTTCTTCCATGAATCTTCAATAAGTTCACATGCTTTTTTATAACCTATATCTGATTTTTCTGATAATCTTTTTGCTAAACATTTTTTAAATTTTTCATATTTATCTTTATATACGCCCCTGTTTATATAATCAATCATTGTTTCACTTATTCTAGCATCCGAATCAACTATCTTTTCTCTTACACAATAAATAATATCAATTTTCTTCATTTTTCCGTAAATCAAATCAAGGGTAGAAGGCAAAATTTCTCCAAATCTAGCGTCATCTGTATATTTTATACCTTCCTGAAAACTTTTTTTCAATGCTTCTGTTCTATGTACTGAATAAATAGTCTGCGTATAATTTTTTAATTGAATTACCACTCTTCCTTCAGGGTTAGGTGATTCGATTGAATTGTAGTGATGATATATATTTTTCCAAAGAAAATTATCTTTATTTATTTTAAAACCAATATATTCTCCATGTGCACAAGAATAATCCTGATTATTTTTTAAAAAATCTATAGATTTTTCTATTGATCGGGGTGGTATAAAATCATCGACAGCGCAAAACAAACAATATTTGGTTTTCACATAGTTTAATGCATCTGCCTTTTTTGTGTAATAAAATTTATTATATTCATTTGAGTACTTTTTGTATAATATATTTAAATCTTCAAAAGATTTTATAATTACTTCATCTTTTTTAAGATATTCATCTGCACTTGAATCAGCAATAATAATATCAATATTTAGATTGGATGTAT
>CAZRMY010000028.1:0-17316 GCA_964601295.1 uncultured Thermoplasmatales archaeon
AGAGTAGCTGATTTTTTGTACGGCATCTGTCTTGGCATGTTTTAGTAAATCTATAGGTGTGATAACGTTACTGCCGAGTAGCTCTTCAATTCGTGAGGCGATTTCGACGCGGGCGTTCATGCCTTCCTCATATAGTTGTGCAGTCTTCCTTGAGACTCTGACATGCCGGGCGAATTGGCCAAGTGAAATGTTATGTTTAAGGCGGAGTTCACGTATTTTGTCTTCATTGAGTTGTACGTAAAGACCTCCGGGTGCGGCGAACGCTTTGATGGGTGATGCATCGATGAGGTAGTCTTTTAACGTGTTAAAGGTAACCGCTTGTACGCCAAATCTGAGGTAGGCGACACCGTCTTCAAGGATGCCGTCACTGTCTCGTTGGCCGATAAGTAATGGTGACCCGTTGAGCAGGTAAGCAAGTTTTTTTATTCCTGATGCTATTTGTTCTGAGAGCGCGTCAATGTTAGTTAATACTTTGATGATAAGCAGATCGTTGTCTTTGCGGGCGATAAGGTCGAATCCAACGTCACGCATGTCATAGATATCGGATACTGAAAATCCGACGTCGGTAAGAATGTTTTGTATTTTGTTGAGAAGATCTTTGCGGCTCATAGGTCTAAGTGAAAGTTAAAAGTATATCTTCTATAATAATGTTTTTACGGTGTAAGCTATCTGGATAGGTGTTGACGATACAGATTCAGTACATGGTGGATGTACCACGTATGTTGCCTTTGAATTAATAGATAGATTGATTCAGGACGATTATGATATCATTGGGTTTCCCCGGTTGGTACGTTTAAACCCTAGTGTTCCGTGGAAGACACGGGGTAACGGAGCAGTTGCGTTTCAAATTGGTACAGGAACAGGTAAACGTGTCCAAATTGGTATGTATGGTTCACATCCCCTGTTTGGGTTTACAAAAATGAGCAGAAGATGTACGGATAAAGATATTCATACAGTTTCAAAGATTGTAGAGCAGTGTATCAGTACGTATGCTCAGCTTGAAGATGAAAACACGAACCCTGGTGTGGTCATTGGAAATAATGATTTTGATGAACATCTGTATTGGGATGCTGTTCAGGGTATTGTAAAAATTGAGACAGTAGTTGAATATCTTGGTAATAAAGACATTTTTTTTAGACAATACAAAAAGGGGCGAGGGGTTATTGGTGCCAGTGCTGCTGTTGCCTGGCCTCAAACACAGGGCGATCATACCTTTGAACTGATTTCATATCGGCAGAAACATAGATGGGGGCTCCCAAGAGAGGTATCTGATAAATCGGTGCAACGTATTGACCTTGAATGCCCAAAGACCTTTGATAATTACGATTACCGAAATCATCATAATCGTATCGTTCCAAATTCCCCATGTCCGGTGTTATATGGTGTACGTGGCGATACAGTTTCTGAGGTAGTAAAAGCTGTTTCAGTAGTAGATGCTGAACCATATCATGGTTGGATAATCTTTGTGTCCAACCAAGGTACCGATGATCATTTGATTAATGCAACCATCAGGAAGATCACGGCATTTAGTTCCGTTATACTCCGGGGGAGAGTGTATAAAAATCCATGGACAATTGTTGGTGGTCATACCTTTTTTGGTTTAGAAGATCCAACGGGTAAAATAACATGTGCCGCATACGAGCCAACTAAAGAGTTCCGGACAATTATACGGAGGTTACACACCGGTGACAAAATAAAGGTTTTTGGAAGTATCCGTGAAAAAACGTTCACCGTAAATCTAGAAAAAGTATATATTGAAGAGCTGGTAGAAATTACGCGGAAAACTGAAAATCCAGAGTGTCCAACATGCGGCAAACACATGAAATCTATGGGGACAAAACAGGGTTTTAAATGTAGGAAATGCGGTGAAACCGCCACTGAGGGAAAGTACGCCCCAGTTGACAGAGGAATTAATCCTGGTTGGTATGAGGTAGCGGTGTGTGCTCGACGGCATTTAAGTAAACCATTAAAGCGAATAAAAAAATAGACAATTGAAGGTTTTCTATTGATAAAAACAAGAAAAAACGATGTTTTTTATCTGAAGCGTACAAATTCAGCGATCTGTAGCTCGTGACAGGTTTCAGTAGCCCCGTCTATGGTTATGGTACCCGTGTTTGTAACATGGTACCGCCAGTAGTTGACAACACCCATGGCACGGATATGATGTATGTTAGTTACTTCTATTACAAGTTTGAGGGTTATATCTTGTTGTTGCGCATGTATTGTAAAGGATTTTGGGATGATGTACCCTTTGTAAAATTCAAGGTTGTTAATGGTGATTTCGATGTGATCTGGGAGTATATTGATATATCCTTGGTGTGGGGTGTTGATGACGAGCAGTGGACGATCCCAGAACCAAGTGGTAAATATGGTAGACCAGACGAGGGTATGTGTGTCTGTGTTGCATTTCCCCCAGAGCCATCCAAAGTTTACCCCAGCAAATACAGTGACATCCCAATTGTGATCATGATATCCATAGCCTCTAACAGGTATGTTCTGATTATCAAGGGTCAATGTACCCATGACTTCTGCTTGTGGGAGTACGACCGCCCATTTACTTACACTGGTTGTCCCTTTCCACCCTTGCATTATACCAGTAAATGTTAGCCTAAACTGTAACTTTTTGGTGTCCATGGTGAGATGATAAATCCATTCACCTGTTGTCTCGTTGATATATCCATGGAGTATTTGTTTCCCACTACGGAGTATATGGGGTTTTTCTGTTGATGCATCAAAATCTGAAAGTAACACCGTTTCTTTTGCTGATGTATGAAGTTCACCATAGCGGTAGACGTTGGTGCAGTAGTTAACCATACCTTGATCTAGGAGGTTCATAACTTGGATACTACATTCAATACTATATCCTCCACTCAAAACGGCATCAAAATACCACCATTCCATAAAATGAAGGTTATCTGAACCATGATATGCATCATCTTTTAGAGTAATATCTTCAGGGATAAACTCTGTTCCATCGGGATCAAGACCTTGTCTTAAAGGAAGTATATGGCGATGTAAGGTGCAAATTGAAGGATGATACGCTGATGAAAAACTCTGGGTTTTATCTCGATACCCATCAAAATGTCCAAGAGCAGGTATTGCCACCGCTGAGATTACTAAGGTAATTAGCAATAAACTTACAAGTATGCTATACCTACTTTTATGCATAATACCCCCATATGCGATTAAGCTATATTTTATTTAGTAGACACAGATATATAATTTTTTCGATCCTAAATGGGAGTATTTGTTTAAGAAAACATAGCGACATCAAAAGTAGAGCGTAATGCTTTTTAAGGTTTTGATGCTACAGGATGTTCACTATAGTGACTGCGGGTGTGGTGTAGCCTGGTATCACTTAAGCTTGCCAAGCTTATAACTCGGGTTCAAATCCCGGCGCCCGCACTCCTCATTTTCTATAATTTTTTTGTAAAAAAGGATGCCAATCGAAGCTTTTATAAAATAAAGGTGGGTATCCCCTCAAGCACATGGTAGATAACCCGGGGTTTTTTAGCACATCAAATAACACATCATCTAGTTCTTCTGAGAACACCGAATTAGACTATCTAAAAAAAGAAGTTGGACAACGATTTCCATTTTATGATGTAAAAATGGGGCCCGGAACCATAGCTTTTTTCTGCCGTATAGACGAAACAACTTTAGAAGAAAAATTCAACGATCTCAGGGGAGTCTTAGCGCAGAAAAACTATATCCCACTATTAAAAGATGAACATGGGGAACATGTTCTTTACGTATTAAAAAAACCTCAACGAAAAGAACGATCATGCTGGGTTAACATCGGATTGTTTGTAGCCGTATTTATCACCACTGCGTTAACAGGATCGATACTGTATCAGAATTATTTCGATCTATGGTCACTACCTAACTGGTTAGATGTATTAAAACCGGAGAATCTCGGGTATGGTATATTGTTATTTGCATTGCCCTTGCTAGCTATTCTAGCGATACATGAAATGGGACATTACTATATTTCAAAAAAACATCATATTGCCACATCGTTACCTTATTTTATCCCCATTCCACCGATTCTTCCAAGTTTTAACATCGGGACATTTGGCGCGTTAATATCAAGTGGTGATCCTATGCCAAATAAGAAAGCATTATTTGATGTTGGTATCGCCGGACCTATAGCCGGGTTTATTGTGGCCTTACCAGTCACGATCATCGGTATCATGACATCAGAGATCGTCGCAGTATCAGAGATCACTCAAGGAGAAACCGTGCTTGGCACCTCAGTATTATTCTTTATGCTCTCTAAATTACTCATTACAGTACCAGAGGGGTATGTCCTCAACTTAAGTCTCACCGCATTTGCCGGATGGGTAGGATTGCTGATCACCTCGATAAATCTTCTTCCTGCTGGACAACTAGATGGCGGGCATATCTTTAGAGCCGTACTTGGCGAACACCAAAAATATGCGGGATGGATCGCCGTATTTATCATGATATTTACAGGGTGGTGGTTTTTCGCGCTTATTATCGTTTTTATGATGGGTATGCGACATCCGCCACCACTCAACGACGCCACTGCAATAGATCATAAAAGAAAACTATTATTCCTCGCAGCTGTTGCTATGCTAGTTTTGTGTTACATACCCTACCCGATTTACGCAGTATAGATTCTCAACCAAGTACAAAAATAGTAATGATTTAATACCTACACAATAATTACAACAATTATTCGGTGAGAGACGATGAAAACCTACTTGAAAATCATCTTTAACAGTGAGGGTACCAATCCATCAGAGATAAAAAACCAATTGCTTAACATGGGGTTTAAAGCCACGCAGGGAAACTATGATTTCGTCTACGAATGGGATAAAGAAAAAGCACCGGTCGATGAACTTATCTGGTTTGCTGACAAAGTTCATACCGCGTTAAAAAATTCCAATGTGTATTTCACTATAGAAACCCTGTAATTAAGAACAACGTGATTATTGATTCAGCTTCTCTTTTTTTGGACATTTTTTTAAAGTATCGCTTAGCACTCCCATTAAAGTATGATATTCCCAGGTGGATAACACCGCCCGCCCCATGATTCGTCTGAACATAATTTCTGTGTTTTCTTTTTTATGCTTAGGATATCCAATAGTACTGAGGAGACATGAAAAAAAATCATAGAGTTTTTCTCGTTCGACATCTCCGATAATCCTACGTTGAGATTCCTCATCGTGTGAAGAGGCGTATAACGCGTATAGTATAACGCACACGGCATGTGATAAGTTAAGTGATGGATACGATGCACTTGTCGGTATTTTCACCATGATGTCGCATTTAGCAATTTCTTCGTTATAGAGACCGTAATCTTCTCGACCAAAACAAAGGCCAATTTGTCCTTCTATATCTGTTATTTTTTGGGTGAATTCTTCGAGTGGTACTGGTTTTCTGAGATGTCGTTTCTCACTTTTTGTATCAATTGATGAGGTGGCTACGAGGTAATCGAGGTTTTGAGTTGCTTTTTCAAATGTATCCACTATTTGGGCTTGTTTTAGAATGTCTTGTGCGTGTACCGCACGGATGTAGCATTCATCGGTTAATGAACAGGGGTTAATCAAGGTGAGCTGGGTGATATCAAAGTTTTTCATCACGCGTGCTGTTGCGCCGATATTGCCCGGGTATTTGGGTTCAATTAAAATAATGGTGATGGTGCTTATCGATGATCACCTTTTTTATTAATTATAAGTAGTAAAAAAAATAAAGAGGGCTATTTGATGTGAAGTTCTTGTTCTTTGTCAGCGAGCATTTTTTTGTATTTGAAGGGCAAGTGTTTGACTGTTTCCTTTAGTTTACTATGTTTTTTAAGGATTTCAGATCGTTTGTTAGTGGCAAGTTCTTCAATTAAGAATTTTTTGAGTTTATGGTAGTTATATAGATAATAGAGGCCGAAAGCAAATATTATTACTCCTAGGACCAGTAGGTATGCATTCCAATCCTGGAGCGTGTATATGGTGTCTGTGTAGATACCTAGCTGTAGGTCTTTGAACCAGTACCATATGACGCCCATTAGTAATACGATTATTCCAACTATAATTAAAATAATGCTTAATATCACAACATATTCTCGTAGCTGTCGAGTTAATCGTTCTAACATTTTTGTTCACCATCCTTTACATTTTTTTAATATGATTTCGCGTATCTCATCCAGGTTTTCCCTGGCTTCTTACATATAGGGCATGCTTTGTTGCATGTTGTGTTTTCTATGGGTTCCCCTAATGTGTTTTTGTCTAAAATAGTTTCGATTTCTAAAGCACAGTGTTCGTTGCCGCACCAGGGGATCTCTACGATACCTTGTTTGTCGGTAGCTTCTTCAATAGTGGTGACTCGGTTGAGGTGTGTTTTAAGGTAATCTTTTGCTGTAGTGTATAACGAGTCGGCGATAGTAGTTATGTGCTGTTGAAGGGCGTTAACAAGGTTTTTTTGTGGGATTGTTTGTTTTGTGTGTGTATCACGTCTGACCAGTGTTACCATGTTTTTTTGGATGTCGCGTGGTCCGATTTCTATTCGAAGAGGAACTCCTTTGAGTTCCCAATCATAAAATTTGTTACCTGGTGTGATATCGCGGTTGTCAATATGTGTTGTAATATTGTGTTCCCTGAGTTGGTTGCATATATCCTGGCAGGTTTGGGTGACGTGTTTTTCTTTGCCTTTGAAGATAATCGGGATGATAACCACTTGTATGGGTGCTACATCTGGTGGTAAGATGAGACCTTTGTTATCGCCATGGACACCGACGATCGCGCCAAGCAGTCGTTCACTCATACCATAGGTGGTTTGATGGCAGTATGCATGGTCTCCCGTGGTTGTTTCATAGGTGATTTTATAGGGTTTGGCAAAATTATCTCGGTATTGATGGATGGAGCCAACTTGTAGTGTTCTTCCGGAGGGCATGAGTACATCTATGCTAAGCGTGTAATAGGCGCCGGCGAATTTATCCCATTCTGGTCGTTTACTGAATAGAAATGGGAGGCAGAGTTTGCGGAGTAGTCGTTGTGCGATGTCTTTGTCCTCTTGTATTTGATGTTCGGCTTCATCGTAGTTTTTATGGCAGGTGTGTGCTTCAAAGAAATGGATTTCTCGTACACGTATGAACGCTCGGGTTTGTTTGGTTTCATATCTGAAAGTGTTTACTATTTGGAATGTTTTGAGTGGTAGATCGGTATGGGAGCGGATCCACAGTGAGAATATGGAGTACATGGCGGTTTCTGAGGTAGGTCGTAGGAGCCAGCGTTCTTCAAGTTTGTTGTTTCCTGCATGGGTGATCCAGTAGACCTCGCTGCCGAATCCTTTTATATGTTCTTCTTCTTTTTTGAAAAAAGATTCAGGGATAAGCAAAGGGAAATTTACTTCGTTATGGTTGGTATTGTTCATTTCTTCGCGTATTAAATCGTCGACATGGCGCATGAGTTTCCAACCATATGGACGCCATATATTCATGCCTTTGATAGGATAGCGTTTATCGCAGAGATCAGCAAGTTCAACGATCTCGTTGTACCATTCGTTAAAATCTTCAGTTTTTTTGACTTTTGTCTCTGGCATGGTGTAATCAACTTGTGGTATCTGAAAAGAAAAATTGTTTTTAAACGTGATGGTTTAAACGCTGAACAGGTTGTTTAGACGCCACGTCCCTCTTTGGCTTTCACTCTGAGGTCTTTGCAGCGGCACCGTCGACAACGGGTTGCCTTAGGTGCGTTTGAAGCGCCGCATTTCATGCATATTTTTTTGTTAAGTAACCGGTTTTCAGCTTCAGGAAATCGTGCCATTGAGCGTACCGTCCTTTTTTCTGTTGTAACCCCCGAATAACAGCGATATTATTTAAATTATACTGTGGAACTGAAAGCTGTTGTTTTTTAGGAGAGAGTATTTTTTTTGTTATATAGAAATGTACTTAACAGTGGAAATAATTGCATGGTACCGGTATAGAGCAATGAAAGGTAAAACAACATGTCCGCAGTGTAATCATACGTTTGTTGTTGATGTCCCAGAGTCTGCAGATAAATATGATACGACTTGCGAGAAATGCGGGCATGAGTTTATTATCCGACCTAGTGGATCTGAAGCGAAGCGAATTGATAGTGACTGGGAGGAGCATGGTGAACCGCGTAAGACGGTGTTATCCGCGTTGAAGCCTCATACAGGAAAACCATTTGTTGCATCGTTTTTGTTACTGGCTGTTGGCATTTTGGGTTTGTTTAATGCTTTTTTTGAGTACAATGGTGATGAGCTAGTGCCGTATTTGACTTCTGAATTGGTGTCTATTGGTCATGTTGAGTTGAGCATAGTCCTCATTGTTTTTTCGGTGGTAGCAATCATTGGGTCTGTTGTTACGTTCAAAAGGAAGTTTTTTAAACTCGCGGTGATTTGTACGATCATTGGGTTGTTTTCTTTTGGTTTTTTAGCGGGAATGATCGTTGGTATTGCGGCATTGGTTTTCATTATGATGTCCCGAGATGAGTTTGAAAATGGAACGAAGGGGCGCATGTTTTAACTGGGTTACTGCGGGTTTGTTCTTTGTTAGTCTATGTTGGGTTATTTTACAGTTTCTTGCGCCTCTTGCGTTGCCTGCACATAGTGTTACTGATTTATCAGGGTTGACTGCTGTGTCTGATAATGAGGAGATTATCAGGGATATGCCATTACCATGGAATGTTGTATATCGCATTGGTGATCGGTTGTGTCATCAAAAGGCTGAGCGGTCATTGTTTATCAATGGAAATCAGATGCCGTTTTGTGCACGATGTACGGGCATATGGTTAGGTCTGATAGCAGGCATTAGCTTATTACTAGTATACACGTTTGAGATCAACGAAAGATTTCTAGGATTGGTAATTAGTGGATTGATTCCAATCGGTATTGATGGAGTTGGTCAACTGATTGGACTTTGGTCCTCAACACAGATACTGCGGCTATTCACAGGTTTAATAGCAGGCATAGTAATGGGTGTAGCCTTGGGAGTTATTATTGATGAAATACAAAAATTTAGAAACAAAAAGTTGACACCAAGTTAGACGAAGTCAACTGTTTTTTTCCAAATTTATTTAAACTAGCAATTCAATTCGATGTCAAAGATATTTTAGAAATATCAGAAAAAAAGAAGTTTGTGGAGGAAAGGATATATGTTGAATATAAGAAAAACGTCTTTGTTGGTGGCGATAGGATTAGTGTTATCAATTGCGATATCAACAGTTGCAACAGCACAATGGGAACCAGATTTTAATGATGAAGCAGCAGCAGGAGCTTTCTTTGGATTAGCATTCTTAACGTGTATCATCCCTATAATTTGGCTTGTAATCGCAATTATTATTGCAATCTGGGTGTACAGAGACGCTGAAAAAAGAGGTAGCAGCGGAGCGCTGTGGCTAATTATTGTGATTATAACAGGTATCATTGGTTTGATCATTTGGCTTGTTGTTCGTCCACCTGTTGGCGGAGAGAAAAAACAGGGTTCAGGTAGAACTTGTCCTAATTGTGGAAGGCCAATACCAATGGACGCACGCGTGTGCCCATACTGCAGTAAAAAATTCGAGGATTAATAGCAAATTTTCCTCTTTATTTTTTTTATCTTTTTTTTAATCATTGATTTGCTGTGTTGAGATAATCATAAATACACTTTGTTGCTTACTTTTTTGATGGTGAGGGTATGACCTGTCAAACAAAAACTGGTTTGTTACTCCTGATAATTGGGCTGGTTATGGGTATTATTTCAACTGTGCTGCTATCTGTGGTATCTTATTTTGAATCTGGACTGTTTATGCTTATTGGTGTTAGTTTCGTGAGTGGTATCGGTGGTTTAATCGCCTTAGTTGGTGGACTCTTGATGGTTATTGGTAGGAAAGAGTTTGGTGAAAAACATAGTAGATTCGTGGTGTATGCGGTAGTGGTATGGTTTTTATCAATTATTGTCACGGTTGTCATCACGGCGGTAATCTCTGGGCTTGCGTACATGAATGTGGCATCTGGGTCTATAGATTCATCGCAGCTGTCAAGTAACATTGCCAATGCGTCACTAATTGTGGCACCTATTGCAGCAGGGCTCGGTGGCCTTGTGTATATTTTATTGTTATACAATCTTGAAAATGAAGTTGGTAGGCGGCTGCTTTATGTTGCTGTATTGGTATCTGTTGTGTTATCTGTTATCATCGCGTATAATACGACTGGAGAAATCGAAGAACTAACCGATATGACCGGTGCTGAAGGGTATCAAAATATGTGGGGGTCAATATCAGATCTTAGTAGCCTGTCCATTTTAGGTGTAATTGGTAGTGTTCTGTATCTGGTGGCCCTGTATATTCCGTATAAACGCATAGCCTCGGGTGAACTTGTTTCAATACAGAGTGAGTCAGGTATGTCTCGTTCAGATCGTATCTGCCCAAATTGTAAGAGAAAGATTCCCTTTGATGCCGCCACGTGCCCCTATTGTGGAAAACAATTTCAGAATTATCTCTAAAGAATATTACCTCTAGTGCCATATACCTCTTTTAAGGAAGTCATTAAAAGAGAACCTAGCAGAAGAACTTGCACCTATCAGATTTTTAATGGAATTCTTTTCTTGAAATCACTAAAAACAGTAACCCTATCACTGCAAGTATTCCCGGTATGATTGCAAATAAACCAGAGAGACTGATGATACCGCAAACTAATGCAATAGACCATTGTTTGCGTTTAACTGAGAGGATACCCGTTAATAACGGGAACACACCAAGTAACGCCAGTACAGTCCCACAAATGGTGAGCATACTGGTAATTTCCGCTACCGTGATTTCAGGGTACATCGATTGGAACTGTGAAAGATCCATCATCAAAACAACCGTGTCCACAGATAGCACAAGCAGCAACCAAAAAATAATCGCTATGACACCAGAAGCAATAAACAGTATCCCTGCAAGTACCGGTTTTATCGTTTCAGATACCGGTGTATCACCAATAGCAGGAGTCGTATCCATCAGGTTATTAGATGCCTGAGTGTTAAGTGGGTCTAAATCATCAGATACCATAATTGATTACTCCGTTGTTTTTTTGGCTATATTGCTTCTTTTCCGAGGTTGATTATCTCGGAGAATCCGGGGGAGTACACGTTTAAGAGCATACCAAAATAATACGCCCCCATATACTATTGCGATACCCATGATATATTGCTGACTGAAATATTCAGTCAGAAAAACCAACAAGGGGACAGGGATATGTACTATCAGAGCGAAAAGAAAATAGTTCCAAAGCTGCTCCATATACACCCCATATCCAATAATGATACCCGTGGCTGCATGTGCAAAAATGATACCAATTGATCCTAAAAGTACAAATCCAAACGTATACAGCTCAATGCCCTCAGCGGTAGTAACCATGATGAGTGTCACAGGGGTAAACACCGATCCAAAACCCAAGCCAATTGACAACCCATATATGGGTACAGCAGGTTTTCCTTGGAATCTCCGTAGATTCAACACCATGGTTTTCAATAGTTGTTCCAACAGGGGAAAAAGCAGAATAAACAAGATTCCGATAGATAAGGTTACTAATTCAATGGCTGCAGCTATAACCCCTGCTATAATGCCTGCCACGAAGGTCACAAAAATTGTTTTTTCTTTGTAGTATTCATCATAGTTTTTCAACCCGATGTACAATAAAATTAATGCAGGTACAATGCCTAAGAACAGGCTTGCTTGAGGAATCGCTATCGCAGCCATAATGCCGGCTGTTACATATCATAACGGCATATAAAATATTTCCAAGACGGAAGACTGAACAAGAGAAAGACTCATAATAAACGGAGTGATATATCTATAACAGTTCATGGTAGACGCATTGGAAGTAAAAAAGATATGAACAGAATCAGTACTAACAAGATAGTAATTATCGCATTACTGGTTATACTCGTAGTAGCTGTTGGTGTAACAATTTTGCTAATGGCCAATCAGAGTAATGATACGGATACTGCATCAATGGCAGAGGTGGTATTTAACACAAGAAGTGGAGAATCCCTTCATATTTTTTGTGAACTCGCGATGACCCCCGAGGAAAAAACTCAAGGGTTAATGTTTAGAGAACAGCTACCAAACAATCAGGGGATGCTCTTTGTTTATAATAATCCAAGACCCGTGTGTTTTTGGATGAAAAACACATACATACCATTAGATATTATCTTTGTTGATGAAAATAAAACCATAACCAATATTGAGGAAGCAGCGGTACAACTAAATGTTTCTGATGATCAACTGAGGCGGTATTGTAGCCCCACACCCTGTGCATGGGTTGTGGAAGTAAACCAGGGTATCTGCAGTTCTCATGGGATATACAGTGGTGATCAAGTAGAGATAACCTACAATTAGATAGGCTATCGTGTGATGATGAACGCCGAGGGGGAGATTTGAACTCCCGCGAGGCACAAGGCCTCACGAGCTCTCCAGGCTCGCGCCGTTCCGGGCTGGGCCACCTCGGCATGTATATTGGAGAATAGTGGGTTGCTGAAACATGAGCCCTATATTAAGATTTTTTCCAAACAGAAGGATACGTATTTTTGTTCATGAGCACACGATGAGGCGAAACACATATCCCCGTGTCCTTCTCTATGATTTGTTCTGTTGAATAGGTGGCAGTACCTATCGCAATCCCTTCCCCTTTTAAAGTAAGCATGGCAACAACATCTCCGTTTTTAATGGTAGAATCTAGTTCTACAACACCGGGAACCGCTAACTCTGCACCATGACAAATTGCATCAACAGCTGAATCACGCACCACGATCTTTGGCAGATCCACGAGCAACTTTTCCATAGGATGAATCACGCTATCCAACAGCTGACTGTCAGATTCCTCAGAATAATAATGATACGCATCCTTGACATCCTGAAGGATAACAGTATCTTTTTCAGAAATACTTCCCACACGGGTCCGACGGAGTGCTGCTAAATGTGCACCACAGCCAAGTTTTTTACCAATATCTACACACAGCGTACGGATATAGGTTCCTGCTTCGCAGCCAACCTGAAATAATACATCCCGATTGTTAGTTTCTAAAATAGTAAGATAATATACTCTACGCGTACGACGCTGTCGTTTCACCGCGGAACGCACCGGTGGAACCTGCTGTATATCGCCAATAAAACCATGCATCACCGCAGTAAGCTTATTTTTTGGAACAGAGGCATGCAATTTCATAATCCCAACATATTCTTTACCCGATTGAAGAAGACCTTGCAGCCCACGTGTTGCCTTCCCTAGAGCCACGGATAACACACCAGTAACCTTAGGATCAAGAGTACCACTATGCCCTGCATTATCAATATGCAATATTTCTTTTACCCAGGAGACAACCTGATGGGACGAAGGACCACTAGGCTTATCAAGAAAAACCACACCATTTTGTATACGCTCAGCGACTGATAACTCAGAAGGTGATTTACCATAATTAGGATTAGTGTTCGCTTTTACTTTAATAAGACGATGTCGTTTCAAATCAGAGGGAAGCGACCCTGTTTCCTTTGTCATACGCTGACCACCAAATAGGTTAAGCATATAAAAAACACTTAGTCATTAACATAATCAAGTATACACTGCAGTATTTCTTCAGGAGTCTGATGAGACGTATCAATAACGAGATCATAAATGGATGTATCAGACAGGTTAATACCGTAAAAGTTTTTGTATCGTTTCTGCTCACTTTTCTCCCGTTTTTGAATCTCTTCTTTTCGTGCACGCACGGTCCCCTGCTCTCGTTTAACTAATCGCTGCGCACGAATATCTATGGACGCCTGCAACAAAATTTTAACCGCAGGAACATTATTTCGATAGGCAAGCCACCCTGCAAGTCTTCCCTCCAAGATAACCTGTCCTTTTTTAAGAATCTCGACTTGATATGCATCAAGCTCCTTGTCTATCTCAGGGTGCGATTCACAAAAACGACCAAACTCTTCTAAAGACATATGATATTCTTCAGCTTTCTCCCGAAAAAGCGCACCCGCGTACACATGAGGGAGAGCCAAATGTTGCTTAAGGAGTTTAGCAATAGTAGTGGTACCCGTACCTGGCGCCCCACTAATAGTAATCGTTGTCATGGGTTCCTTAGAAAGTCGAAGGACGGAGTTTTTGTTTAAAATCTTTCCACCAATCAGATAAACTAATAACTTTGAATGACTGACGGATAAGCTGACCAAAAACCATGGTAAACACTATGTAGAGTAACAACCAGTTCTGCATGAGTATTGCCTCACGAGTGAAGAAAGAGACTTGTTCCGCCCAAGGGACTGTGAAATGAAAGTAGTCCAACTGCCCAAGAAACCCACGAAGCCACATAAAAATAGGGACGATAAAAATCATTAAAAAAATCATAGGTTTCATCGCACCACTTTGTGCCTCGGTTTGTTTTTTCATTATCTGCGGTTGCATTTTGATAAGTTTGTTTACACGGTTGGTATTACCTTCTCTGCGAGCTTTTGATACTTCTTTTTGAAAGGCTCGTCCGGTTTCTTGCGCTTCAGACATCGTCTTCCAATCTGTAAAGAAATTAGTAAGCGATGACGAAAGAAGTGTCACAATAACACCTGCGCAAAACAAGGTTAAAATCGGGTAGTTACCGCCAAATCCAATAAGTGGCTCAAGCACATAACCAAAATAGATCCCTAGTGCTTCACCATAGGTAAATGAGACAAATAAAATAAGTATAAAGAGTAACAAAAAAAGGAATGACTGGCCTTGTGCCACGTTGTTTTCTAGGAGTTTTTTCATTGTAACACCGGTGCCGCTTGTTTAACAGCTGCATCTAATGCATCGTCATGGTTATATACAATTTTTACTGTTGCTCCGCTGAGAGCTGCATATGCCATAGCTGCTGCTCGGTTGATTTGTTGATGCTCCGCAATTTTCTCTGGGGAGTCAGGGTCTCGGTTTCGTGAAGTATCCTTTGCTCGTCGGTTGTATATCTCCTGTGGATCAGCCTCAACTAACACAATAGCAGTGGGTTTAAGTCGGGTGATCACCCATTCGGGTAACCCGGGCATATATCCCTTTGGTGTTTTCACGGTACAATGGGTATCGACAATAACATTACTCATTTGCGCGGTTTTTTCAGCGGTTTGTATTTGTAACTCTCGTTGTTGATCAAGTGTGAGCTTACGCATGTCATCACGGTCTTTTACCATGCCTTGTTCTCGTGCAATGTCAAACATAACGGTGCCAAAAGTAACAAAAGTGATGTCCATGCCTTCAGCTGCTTGTTTCATAACCGTTGTTTTACCCACACCGGGTATGCCCGTTACCACTATAACACTCATATCGTGTTCTCTCCACACATCTTACTCTGTTCCAAAGAATCCTCTGAGTACAGGATGCATCTCCATGGCCTGCTCACGAGCAATTTGTTCATAGAGGTTAATCATGATACCCACGGTAAGCAGCACCCCTGTACCACTGGCGTTTCCCACGGTCCCTACTGCATCAGCAAATCCTGCGAGCGCGCCGACCGTAGCACCACCGATGACCGTTACCACAGGTATGTATCGTTCAAGAACCCGACCGAGAACCCGTGGGTCACGACGGAATCCCGGTATTTGCATCCCTGAACTTTGTATCTGACGGGCGACAGCACGTGGACCCATATCAGTGGTTTCAATCCAGAATTTTGCAAATAAAATTGACCCGAAAATCATCACCGAGAGATATATTATTACTTTTAACGCGTATTGCCAGGGTTCATGTAACCCATCAGATGGGCCACCCATGATGGGAATCAGCCAGCTACGCACCCCCTGTAAATTGGAAAGATACCACGCACCACCCATAACAGGGCTGGTGGACCCTGCAGCAGTATCATACGCGCCTATCCACCATTGCTGTCCAATAAGTGGCAGATTTTTTAACGACGGATGCGTATAAAACAGCAATGCAAACATGTTGATGTTAGCAAGCAATGCTGCCATGAGAATAACCGGTATGTTAGAAGCATAAATCAATCTAATAGGATACCGACCTCTGGCGCCACGCACGCGTCCATGCGCTAATGGTAGTTCAATTCGCGAGGACTCTATATATACCACGAGGAAAAATATCAACAGTGTTCCGAGAAGCGGCATGATCGCATTAGAATACCCGCCGCCCCCAATAAAGATTAATTCAAAGCCGCCTTCAACAATCTCAGCCAGACTCATCTGCGATGCAATATGATACGTACCAAACACGGTTCCCGCGGGAATATCTGTACCCTGAGCAGGTAGCCAGTTGAACAGACCAGTAAAGATAGATTGTGATACACCAGCAGCAATAAACAATGAAATTCCTGAGCCGATACCCCATTTAGATATCAGTTCATCCATGAAGAACACAAGTAAGGCACCCATAAATAACTGTGAAACAATAACCGCACTGGCACCTAATCCACCAACAGTGTTGATAAGTGCATCACTAGGTTGCAAGTAACCATACACCTGTGGTATCGCCTCAATGAGAATCATCACGATAACCAGGATTTTTTGTGTACCCTGATAGACAGCTTTGTCTTCTTTATTTTGCAGATCAAGATTAATGATTTTTGCACCAACAAATAATTGCAGAATAATTGATGCGGTAACAATAGGTCCAATACCTAAATGCATGATCGAGCCAGAGGCACCAGCCATAATAGCCCGAAAGCCGGCAAACATATCTAGAACAGTGCCACTTATACCAAAGATGAGTACATTTGTCAGAATGAAATAGATGATTAAACAAAGCAGTGTCCAAAAGATTTTGGTTCTGAAGTTCACATGCCCCTCAGGTTTGGTAACCGCAGGCCACCGCTCGATGAGAGGTTTAAGTGCATATAACCGGCTTTTCTTATCTTCTGCCATGATGACAACCTATTATTTTTCTGATACTTTCACTTCGCCGCCTTTTTCTTTTATTTTTTCAATTGCATGTGCGGAAGCTTGGTTAACAGTGATAGATAAGCTTTTTGATACCGTTCCTTTGCCAAGGAGTTTATCATAGCCCTCTTTTGTGAGATTAATAGTTTTGGTGTTAGGGAATTTATCTTCGAGCTCACCGATGTTAATAGTGGAGGTATGCGAATGTGTACTCTGAGGTCTTTTGAACCCATGTCTACCGAAGTGATCAGGCATATTTTTTATCATATAGGTATAGCGGTGTTTGAGTAAACCAGCGTTGCCACGTCCGCCACGTAATCCAGCGCCACGACCCGCTTTTTTTCCACGGCCATGCGTCATGGATCCTCTGAATTTCTTGGTTTTTTTTCGTGCCACAGTCATCACATTTCCTTAATATTTTTATGTGTATAGGTCGAAAGCAGATATTGTACTCTATTATTATATTTTC
>CAZRMY010000029.1:0-16318 GCA_964601295.1 uncultured Thermoplasmatales archaeon
AAAAAAAATTCAACAAACACCAAAAAAATATCAGATCTAGAAAAAAAACTTAAAGACGAAATCAAAGAACTCAACGATAAACTCCTCAGAGTACACGCTGATATGCAAAACCTGCAAAAACGCATGGAAAAAGAACTCCACCATAAAATCACCGAGACCAAAACCACGTATCTCTGTGAATTACTCGACATCAAAGAACTCCTCGAAAAAGCCTATCAAGATAACAACCCAAAAGCTGGGCTGAAAATCATCCTTAACAACCTCAACCAATTCCTAGCAAAAGAAAACGTATGCCGCATCAAAACACGCGGGAAACCCTTTGATTATAAACTACATCATGCTATCTGCACCGTTGAAAACGCAGATTATGAAGACAACATCATAATTGATGAAATAAAATCAGGATACATGATTAATGACAAACTGTTACGACCCGCTCAAGTAGTCGTAACAAAAAATTCAGAATCAAAAAAAGAAGGTGGATAGAAAAATGGCAAAAATAATTGGAATTGACCTTGGAACAACCAACTCAGAAGTAGCCGTAGTAGAAGCTGGTAATCCCACAATCATTAAAAGCGCCGAAGGACAACCATATTTCCCCTCCGTTGTCGCATTCACCAAAGATAACGAAATGCTTGTTGGCGAATCAGCAAAACGACAGGCGGTAACCAACCCAGAAAACACCGTAATGCGTATCAAACGAAAAATGGGAACCAAAACCAAGGTAAAACTACAAGGTAAAGAATACTCACCAGAACAAATATCAGCATTTATCCTACAAAAAATCAAAAAAGACGCTGAAGAATACCTCGGAGAAAAAATCACCGAAGCAGTGATCACCGTTCCTGCTTATTTCAACGATGACCAACGACAAGCAACTAAAGATGCCGGAGAAATCGCGGGGCTCAAAGTAAAACGCATCATCAACGAACCAACCGCTGCATCACTTGCATATGGTCTTGATAAAAAAGGAGATCATAAAATCGCCGTGTATGATTTTGGTGGAGGAACATTTGATATCACCCTCATGGAGGTTGGTGAAGGCGTATTTGAAGTATTATCAACCAATGGTGACACGCAGCTTGGCGGTTCTGACATGGATCAAGCACTCGTAGATCACATGGCCGCGGAATTCAACAAGAAACAGGGTATAGATCTTCGAAAAGACCCAAAATCGTTACAACGATTGCTTGAAGCAGCGGAAAAAGCAAAAATGGAGCTTTCTACAACCCTTCAAACCGATATTAACCTCCCGTATATCACTGTTGTTGACAATGAACCGCAACATCTTGAAATGAAACTAACACGAGCGAATTTTGAAAAAATCATTAGCTCAATTGTTGAAAAAACCGAACAGCCGTGCAAACAAGCGCTCACTGATGCAAAACTAAAACCCGCTGATATCGATCATATCGTACTTGTTGGCGGCACTACACGCATACCATTAGTCCAGAAGACCGTCGAAAAAATATTTGGCAAGAAACCAAAACGTGATGTTGACCCTATGGAATGTGTTGCAATTGGTGCAGCAATACAAGCCGGCGTGCTCTCAGGTGATATCGACAAAGACATTGTTCTCTTAGATGTCACCCCGCTGACCCTCAGTATTGAAACCCTTGGAGGAGTAGCAACAGAACTTATCCCCCGAAACACCACGGTACCAACAAAGAAAAGTAAGATATTCTCCACTGCTGCTGATAACCAAACCAGCGTTGAAGTCCATGCATTACAAGGTGAACGTCCAATGGCCGCGGATAACAAAAGCCTGGGACGTTTCCATCTCGACGGTATCCTACCCGCTCCACGCGGCGTGCCACAAATAGAAGTCACCTTTGATATCGACGCAGATGGTATCCTTAATGTCTCAGCAAAAGACCTAGGGACCAACAAAGAACAAAGCATTCGTATCACCGGATCAACAAAATTATCAGACACCGAAATCGAAAAAATGAAAAAAGAAGCAGAAGCACATGAAGAAGAAGATAAAAAACGCAAAGAACAAGTAGAAATACGCAACAATGGAGATGCACTAGTTCACTCCACTGAAAAAACACTTGAAGAACTCAAAGATAAAATCTCAAAAGAAGATCAAGAAAAACTACAGAAAGGCCTCAAAGAACTTCGTGAAGCACTCAGCGGAGATGACACAGATAAAATAAAAGCTAAAACAGATGCATTACAAAAAGAATTACAAGAAATCTCTGCTAAAATATATCAACAAGCAGCACAAGCACAACAACAAACCCAACAACAAGAGGGCAACAAACAACAAGAAAGCTGGCAGGGCCATCCCGGAAACGGCGATAAAACCATTAACGCAGATTACAAAGTAAAAAAAGACTCAGACAAAAAAGACAAGAAGAACTAAACATACCGCTCTTTTTTTTATTAATTACCATTCAAAGATACTACACTAGTCAGCACTATCAAAATCGTTCGATAAGTCATTTTATAATGGCGTATGATTATGCTCAACGACAATCTGAGGTTTAATAATCATCACCGCACACGGACACCGACGTAAGACTTCCTCAGATACACTCCCTAAAATGAACCGGTCAAACCCACGTTTATTATGACTCGCCATCACAATCATATCATGTTCATTCACAAACTTCACAATCTCCTCAGCAGGACTTGCCCCGGATAGCAACGTGGTTTTTGCATTCACATTACGGGATTCTGCAATTTGTTTAAACTCGTTAAGCACCCGCTGGTTTTCTATATTCAACCGATCTTCTAATGCCGCGGAAGCCACAAACTGCTGAGAATCATTCACGTACACAATCTCCACATCTACCTTAAACAACTCTGCTAACTGTGCCGCACGATCAGTTGCTACACGTGCTGAATCTGATTTATCAATTGGTACGACAATACGATGTATATCCTGCATCGAACTCCTCACCTTGCACAAAGAAATCTGTCAGCACTAATTAAATATTTTGCACACCGAAAAATAGGTACAAAACCAAATAGGTAACAGCTGTAAAGAACCTGGGTAAGACGTGTACAACAACGCCTTTTAAACATGGTAGACAAAGCATACTTTGAGGAGTGGAAAAATATGATAATGATCGTCGGCCAAGTCTCAACCCCCCAAGAAGCAAAAGAAATCGAGTTTATAACCAAGTCATTTGTTGTTGGAAACCGCGCACGAACCCTAGCACAGCAACTCAAGGAGGATTAATACTTATGCAGGCTACCAACACAAAAAAGAAACACATACCCAAAGAAATCATCATCCACTGGGTAAACATTGTCTAAAAAAAAATCCCGTTTTTATCCTATATATTAAAGTATAACTAACCCCACCGTGGTTTAATCCACGAATCAACAAACCGCTCAGATAAATCCGGTCGTGCATACGCAATATCTGTCATGGTAACAATACCCACAATACCACTATCACCACGAACCGGCAATTTTTTAATACCATGTGATCGCATCATCTCAATTGCTTTGTCCACTGAATCAAGTTTATGAACTGTTTTAACATCACGAGACATAATATCACGAACCAACATCACCTCCGGATCACATCGCATACACAGACACCGCTCAATCAAATCACGCTCCGTAACCATCCCCACACATCTATTATCATCAATCACCACGACACATCCCACCTTGCGTTCTTTATACAACTGACACGCCATAAGCACTGATGAATCACTCCGAATACTCACCAAATCCGGTACCATAATCTCCTTAACCAGCATAACCACAACACCCCCGCATACCACACATACCACTACGGTATCATACACTTTCTACATAAACCCATCTACCTACAAAAACTACAAACATACTTAAACCCAAAGCAAATTAACACTACTATTGTGAAAATAAAAAAACGAACCGAGATACTTGACGATATCATACGGGATGCACACAAGCATCCAACGGGCTGGCACGCAACATTTGGAAAAAATACCCGTCATCACACAACTGACACCTATATTTTTCACCGGAAATGTGGTATCTACCTGTTAAAAGAATATCAGAAAAATCCCTTCCACACAAGAGGAGTTGGCGCGAAACTCGCCCGTAAAATCGACGACGATATACTGACATCTGGCACCTCGCATAAACCTACAAACTTTGGCATCATACAAGGAGATATACCCCGCATAATGAATAACATCAAACGCGGGATACCACCCACCGAGATACTCACAGCGGCATTACACGGGAAAAACCTTGGCATACAAATACCAGTGAAAGGAAACGCCTCACATAACCATGACCGACACCATAAGATCAACGAAATCATGTCACCATGTCAACACAAACTTGATGAAAGCCTTCAAAAAATGTATGAACACGATCGATTAACCACCGGGTACAGCTAAAACCCGGGAGATCACCTCCCAGCTAAGCAAGATACCTCTCAATATGCTTTACCGCATGCTTTCTTTTTGTCTGTAACTCAGCAAGTAACGACTCAATATATGCAGCAGCTTGTTTCTTACACGTTCCACACATACGCTCGCCGTTCTTACAAGAACTATAAATCTGCGCAAGCTCAGCATCATCCTCAACTAGATGATACAAAAACAACTCAAAAATCATGCATTCCTCAGGGCAACCACCCTCTTTTTTCTGCACCTCAAGACTCACCGCACCACCAGTTTTTGCCCGCATAATTTTTTTCACCGCAACCGATGGCTCATCAGTAAGAAAAATCGCGCTCTCAGGCTTAGAAGAAGACATTTTCTCACCAGTCAACCCTGTCATAAATCGATGAAACGTTGCCGCCGGCTGTACAAAACCATATCCGCCGAATTCAGGTTCTTTCACCGCCAGCGCTGCATCAATATGCTGAATATCTTCCTCTATAGCATCATTGACATATAACGCCTTATATTTCGTAATACACTTCAAATCCTTAAAGCCGAGATCATTTATTAATTTCTCAGCGAAAACCAACAACCGGTCAACCTCGTTATCGACCTTAACAAAAACACCAACACGGCCATCTTTTGTCATCATCACATTAAACAACCGATGTGCTTGCGCAATGTCCCGGGATAACCGCATATGCGGATCCTGGTCAACACCTACTGGCACCAAGGTTGGTCGTACCCCGCCAAACTGAGGTAACTGCACATGCAAGATATCACCCGTCTGAACCAACGGGGAATAAATATGCGCCATGTTGGTAGATCCCGCAAACCCATACGTTGCCACCATCTGCGACCAATTCACTCGCTTACCCAGGATGTATCCAAGATCTTTTACCGCCTCACGCTCTGATTGAAAATAAATCTGACATCGTTCAGGTTTTAAGCCCAGTGCAATATAATTTGGAATATACTCTTCCAATGCATATTTGCGTGTCTCCTCAAGCGTATACCCACGTGTCGCATACGCCTCAATATCTGCCACCGCAATATAAATATCAGCACCAAGGCGTTGATAATAAATCACTTCATCAATCACCATTTTATGCCCAAGATGCATCCTCCCCGATGGCATCAACCCGGTCAAAATAGCCCAAGGCCTCTTCTGCGTAATCGCGTTATGAATAACCGAAAAATCCCGATGACCAAAAACCACTCCTCGACGCAGCAAACGATGTGCATGCGGTAAATCCTTCCACAGATCCTCTGAAAATTCTTCAATACCAAACTCATCACGTAAACGACCATAATCTTGATAGGTTGCAGAACTCCACGGATCAATTTTCATACAGTATCAACATCATCCAGAAAACAAGTCTACTTTCAAATAACTTACCGTTTAATCATGCATACTAAGGAAGAGAAAAACAAGGAAAAAAAAAGTCGTCTCCCCTCGAATCTTATAGATTATTTACTCGTTACTGCAAAGCGAAGATAACCGATAAGTGCGATAACCACTAGGATACCAATGACGATATAGAGAAGATACTGCATCCAAAAAGGCGCTGGAGAAGACGCATGTGGATACGCGGCAGCACCTAATGGCGTATGTCCACCGATGTCCAAGCCTTCACCCGGGTCAACACGAAGCGGTTGCACCTGATCAGGTTCCCAATAATTAAGCTCACTAAACTCGGTACTTGGAGCCCATACACGTAATTTAGGATCCCCGTACAAGCACACATTTTCAGCGAGATCCCACCACCATTGTGGTTGCTCACCATCAGCCCCAGTTCCACCGACATACAAAATACCTACTTTGCTGATACCCTCTGAATAAATCTCTCCAATGGTTTTCCCTAACGCGATACCCCGCGGTACACCATTTTGCCAGACATCAGAATACCATGATGTCGCCCAGGGATCCATAATTTGAAACACTGAACCATGACGCATCAAAGTTAAATGCAAATATTTACCCGCGGGTAAACACGCAACACTGCTAACGCCAATAGAATGAATATTACCAAGTGCATCATCTATTTGATACCCGTCATACCAGCTGGTACCAAATCTGCTCAAAAACACCGTGATAATAACCCCATCATAGTAATCCTGAGTATCGCGTAACCATTCAGGAGTAAACCAGCGGATCACAGGTAAATCTAGTAGCTTACCAGCAATATCTCGATATGGCCGACGGGCAAGTGCCCAATCCAACGCGGTGCTTAACAAGGCGGTACGCGTGGGATTCCCGGTTAACGCGGGTAAAATCCCATGTATTTCCATGGTCATCGTATCGGGCTCCTCTGTTGAGCCATACAGCCATTCATACCCTCGCCAGGGGTTTGTTTCTTTATTATACCCTGCTCCAGGTATCGGCGGGTATCCTCGTTGGTTTTGGTTTTCGACATCCCAGAACATCAGTAAACCACCATCCATAGGCCCACCATGTGTATTAATCATCCACATGAGCACACCCTGGTTCAAATTATGCATATTAGCCTCAAAATTAGTGGAATACACAGGGTCATACCCTGCTTGTTTCAAATAAAATGGTTGCACTTCAGAACCACTTAAATCAGCAAGAAACGCCCCCGGTTGCCCGTTAACCGCAAGCATCACACCCTCATCAATAGGTTCATTGGAGGAGGTTTCACCGGGTATATCACCATCGGCACACTCATAGGTAAACCCCCAATATTTACTGGCACGACTATTGAATTTATGATCATAACAAATTAATGTGTCTAATACAGGATACTCAAAATTCTCCTCCTGCGAGGGTTTGGTAATACGTAACCCTAGCCTACCGCGTCCTAACACCGGTAATCTCTTACTGCTGCTGCCATTAATTAATGTGACACCCTCAGGAGTATCAAACACGGGGTTTTCAAAGACTAACTGCGGATAAAACACTGTTTTACATAACCACACTGATTGATCGGCTGGTGAGCCAAAGAAACGTCCAGGTCGTGCTTTACCGACAAACACACGATCCCATGGTAGCCCAATATCAAACTGGCCACCTATGGTTACAATCGTCTCCTCTCCTTCTTTATCATACCCCTGCTGTTTCAGGAAATCATACACACGTTTACCTGTTAAATACATCTCTGAAACCGAAGGTAATTTCGTATAACCATCAGGGTGACGCTGCCATAGTTCATTATGCCATACAACAGCGGTTGACAGCTCAGGATGTGCATCAATTAGGATAACAGGGCTACCATGCTGAGCACCAAGATAAGCTGCAGGTCCAATACTTAGACCAGCATCTGTTTCACCTGCAACTTCTAAATCAGCTACATACCAATAACTCCACGGGTCCACCGTTGAAAAAATGATATCATTCTGCCCTGTCTGCTGACGGATAGCATCATATACTTCATCATAAGTTGAATAGTGGTGCACATAGCTAACAGAATTTTGTAACTGTTCAACGTGTTCATCATGTAGATATCCACCGATATTCACAACATACACGCTGTCAACACCAAGTTTATACATCGTATCAAGCGTGGTTTGTGACATCTCAGACGTATGGGTATATAACAATGGTGCATTCAATGCTGAAGCAAGTACTGCTCCCTCAGTTGCCGAGGCAAGACAATCGACCTCCTTGCGTGTACTATTATACTCCCAGCTGTACTCGATGGTAAACTCTGTTGGTGCATCCATATCTGTCATTGAAAATACGCATATTGAATATTCTTCTCCAGGTTTACATTCACCAAGACGCTCTAAATGCATATCCTGCTCAGTACCCTCCGGATGCGGTACCTCCGCAGGGTTGGTTACTGAAACACACTTACTAGACACACCAGGTTCACGCGTAGACAACACCTCTTCACCACTGGGGCCAATCACTGAAAAACCTAACTCAACAGATGGATCATCCCAGGATAAATCAATTTGCACATTACGCGCGCCATAATCTGGTACATCAGGTATCGACAAGGTAACACCGGGATACATCTCAACATCAATCTGATACATCACTTTCCGTAAATTTTTCAACACATTAAGGAATTTACCATATCTGCCAAACTGAATACTTTTCAACCGGTTGTGATGTTTCTGCGGTATGTCATCCATCCCTGATGATTGCATATCCTCCTCAGGCACCAATGCACCCAAATCCTTTGTTGGCACATCAGTTAACGCAACTCTCCAGGTACCACTTTTATACACATACACCGAGGTTTTATCATGATCCATCCCCTCACGAGCGTTCCATGCATTAGTCAAACCTGCCATCATCCAGTTACCATCGATATTACAATAAATTTGCAGATCACGATCACCCGCAGGAATACTCATATTAATCACATTTTCAAAACCAGGAATCGGTAACCCCGCGCTCACATAAAAACTTGGATACCATGAACGGACATACAAAAATTTATAGCCTTCAGGTACAAAAAAATCGTTGAACTGCGGATACACCTCATTAGTTTTCGGAACTTCAAAATGTTCAGTTATGATGCCTTCCTCTGGGTTAACCACACCATCAAGGGTACCACTAACCATATCATCCGGATCTTCATAGCTATCATCAATCACGGCAACCACGGCATTATCTGTATAAGACCAGTCATGTAAGGCCACACCCCGTGCGATCGCTATAGGATCATCACCGGATATCGATGCATATGTTTGCGCCTGCCAATCATGCTCTAACTGAGAACGTTCCACATTAATCAATGTTATCTGATCAAGTTTTTCATTACTATACGACATCCAATCATCCATGAAATAATCAATACCCTGCCATGCATTCAAAGATCGCTGCTTTTCTTCACCAATAATCATTTCATCCTGGAAAAACAACAGTGGACTCGAGAAAACCCGATCACCGTTTTTATCATGAAATACAGTAGTAGGAACTGCTGATAAATACGCATAATCATCAATATAGCTAGACTCATCATATCCAACAAAGGTGGTTCGTTTCACAGGTACCACCGGCTTATACGTAACTCCCTTATCAACTCCTTGAATGTGTTCAAGACTCTGATTAGCTCCAATAGTGGACGGTAACAATGCGCTTATCAAAAACATAGCGACAACTAAGACGCTAAGCATTCCGTATCTGAGACGTGTATTTTGTGTCATATGAGTAAGGTCCCCCATTTACTGGTAATGTAACCTACTGCAAATGATCTGCAGCGAGTTATATATAGAGTTGAAAGCTATATATAATTTATTATATATAATTTCTCATCTTATTCAGTGATAAATACCCAATCACCAATATCGTGCTAAAAATTAGCATGAAAATTAGTATATAAAAACTTTACGAATCACTCCACCTACCATGCAGATGAAACTCAACACACTTAACAGAACACATATAAAACGTTACTACATAGACAACTTCCACAATACCAATGAATCCCAAACTCCAAGAAATTCTTAAAAAACAACACTACGCTATTGTCGGCAACCACTCAGCAGTCAAACTCTGCCATTGGATGCGGCAAAGCCTACTACACAATAGACATTGTTATAAACAAACCTTCTACGGCATACACACACACCGCTGTCTTCAGATGACCCCTACTATCAACAACTGCACTCACCTCTGTCTCTTCTGCTGGCGATTCCAGGATTTCACCGAAAAACAACTTGATACCAACATCGACGAACCACAATACATACTTGATCATGCCATTAAAGCACAACAAAAACTTATCACCGGATTCAAAGGAGATCCACGCTGCGATCAGAAAAAATGGGACGAAGCAAACCAACCCAACATGGTAGCCTGCTCATTATCCGGAGAGCCAACGCTTTACCCAAGACTGGGAGAATTTTTTGAAGCATGCCACAAAAAAAACATGACCACTTTTCTCGTTACTAATGGTACAAATCCTGATGTACTACAAAATCTCGACCCGCTTCCCACTCAACTTTACATATCCCTCGTGGCACCAAATAAACACGTATACTCCAAACTGTGCTCGCCACTTATATCCAACGGCTGGAAAAAAATCAACGAAACTCTTGAACTCCTCCCCTCCCTTAACACCCGCACTGTGATCAGACACACACTCGTACACGGAT
Source organism: uncultured Thermoplasmatales archaeon (assembly GCA_964601295.1). GTDB lineage: Archaea > Thermoplasmatota > E2 > DHVEG-1 > DHVEG-1 > CAZRMY01. The sequence goes on from CAZRMY010000029.1 coordinate 10,416, forward strand.
GGAACCTTAACGATACCTACATCTCACAATACGCAAAACTCATCAAAAAAGCACACCCACAATTCATAGAACCCAAAGCCTATGTGTTCGTTGGATACTCACGCAAACGAATGAACCTTGGAAATATGCCCTCGCATAAGCAGATACAACACTTCAGCACACTCCTTGCAAAAGAAACCGGTTACACGTATGCCATGGAACAACCAAGCTCCCGCGTAACCCTGTTAACCACCCATCCAGGTAACACCAAAATACCTGCTCACACCTGAGAACGTCATACAATAAAAAAAATAAAGGGAAATATTAAGCGTACTTACCCCGTAGCTTACGTCTATCTATTTTCACCTTACTAGGGGAAACAATCATCAAATTATTACCGATCCCCGCGATATCCCCACCAATATCATCAGCCATTTTGCGTAAATCCTGAGTTATCCGCTTGAGAATCACTTCTTCTTCCGCAATAGGTGAAAAATCCAGGATTAACACATTTCCGCCATACACATAATCCGTAAATGATTTGATATCCTCGTATCGTTGAATTTCACCGATACCCACCTTCATACGAGCAGAAGACGGGGCATTCTTGTCAGTTGTTTCAACGAATTTCTCAAGATCGATGTATCCTTCAGTTGGTCCAGATTTTTTCCCTCCAAAAATCTTACTTGTTAATCCCATAATAATACGCGTCTCCTAAATTTTAACCTGTATTCTAAAATATATTTCGCTTTATAAACATTCGCTTTTGTATTTCAATCACAAATTAATATAAAACTCTATTATGTATAAAGAAAACATGTACTCAACGGTTACTTTTGCTCATTTTGAAACAGATACAGAAGCGTCATAATTCGTCATCAAATCCAAACAAAAAATGTCGCTGTTTCTTCTGTAAAAGATCATGTTTTCTATTTCGCTTATGTTTTGATTGAGACTGCTTGCCAGAGTGATGATGAGACATTCAGCAATCAACCACAGTTATATCTGTCATTAATTGTTTATATATTTTATGGACAAAAATGTCAAATTGAGAGGAATTTTATGTTATTTATAGTTACATTTCGTCTATTTTTAATGATAATGTAAACTAGACAATGTAACTCAACTGTCTTGAAATGATAAGGAATCCTAGGAAAACGATACTCCAATTGCATTTTGCTGCTTACTTTACACAAACATTATATTCCACGAAATGGTTAAGAAAACTCGTATGGTTAAAGGACTTGATAATACTAAAGTGAAAAGGAACCCCTGGAAAACACGGATGGAACGAGATATTATTTTGCATAAAGACCTTATTGAAGCATATCAACAACGGGGTAAAGTAATGGGGGAGATCGTAAAACAAGTAGTAGGTAAAACAAAAAAAAAGAAACCCAAATCAAAAATAAGGCATTAACACGAAAATAACCAACGCAGGCACACTGACATAAGAAAAAGGTTTTAGGTGAATATGTCGACGTTAGATCATACAGCATATACCATCTATTATATACACGGATATCAATCAAACCCCAACAGCGGTAAAGGAGTGCTGTTCAAAGAAACACTTAATGCTGAGCCAATAAGATATCGTACCTGTGAACCTGAACAGCTGCGCATTCCAAAGTGTCTTGACAATATACACCAGGTCATTAAACATGATCCACATCCAATTCTTATCGGTTCCTCGCTCGGTGGGTTTCTCGCCGCAAAAACCGCGCAAACTCATCCACAAGTAGCAAAACTAATACTTCTAAACCCTGCTATTATACCGCCATCACAAGATCTCAAAAGTATCCCTGATATGCCACAACAAATCCTAAAGGATATGCAGGATCCCACGTTGTACTCCCAGGAGCTCACCCTGCCGCTATTAATTATAAGGGGAACAGATGATACCGTCGTACGGGACCAGTGGGTCATACCGTTTGCGCAACATCATCAGGCGACCCTTATATTCCTGCATGACGACCATCGATTCACCCGGAATCTCACCCAGCTACCTCAGTATATACAACAGTTTATCACGCAATAAGCTTCCATAACTCATCGCCCACAAAATGAACATTTTTCACCGCTTTACCCATATCTTTATCAACCATCTCCTCACCAGAAACCAACGCCCAACCCACCGCTAACGGTTTACGATGCTTCTCATCACATACCCATACAGGATCACCCACCACAATACCCGTATCCGCTCCAACAATACCCGGAGTCATAACATCTGCACCATTAACCACAAATCGAACCGCGCCCATGTCAACAACCACAAATTTCTCCGCAGGTTGATACTTTTCAATACCATTCAAAGTAAACAACACTTGAGAATCAACACGAACGAACACAACATCATCATCAACCAATACAACCTGCCAATCACCTAAAACACCTGATTCAACAACACTATTCTTATCAATAAACACGCCCGAGAACATCTGAGACAACTGCTCTTGCAGTTCAGTTATATCCCGATGTTTCAACCGATGTCGGTTTTTTATGCGCATACCAAAAAAACCTCTCAACATGCCCCATCACATCCACCATTAAAAACCTTGGTAAAAAAACACAATACATCCTCTATTTTAAGCCCAAAACTCTTATAAACACCATCCCTATTCCAGGCCCTAAAGGTATCCACTATGGAAAAACCACTAAAAATACTTCACGAAAACCTTAACCAACGCGTTATACTGAAACTCCGCAGCGGCGTTGAATACCATGGTATCCTCGATGGATACGATGTGCCCCATATGAATCTGGTGCTCAAAAACGCTGAGGAGGTTCTGCCCAAAGAAGACAATCAAATAAAAAACAAACATCAAACTGTTATCGTACGCGGTGATAACATCATCTATATTTCACCATAAAATAATAGGAGTTTTTAATTTATGACTAAAGGAACCGCCTCGAAATTCGGTGGCAAACGGGTGCACACCATTTGCAGACGATGCGGAAAACACGCATACCATCTGCAAAAACGCCGTTGTGCCTCCTGTGGTTATGGTGAAACAAGTAAACGCCGTGACTTCAATTGGATAAAAAACCGCTAATTTTTATTAAAATTTCGAAAGACATATATAGTTTTGAGGTTATCCCCACCTGTAAATATAGAACTATATAGTCTATAGAGAAATAATTGTATTGGAGGAGAGCAAAATTATGAAAAAAATACTGACGCCTATCGTATGCTGTGCATTACTGATAGGAATGCTAAGCGGATGTGTTGAAGAAACGAACGAAGCTCCTGAAGCAAGTTTCTCCTACACAGCAGAAAATATGTATGTTGACACAACCATCACATTTACGGATTCCTCGACTGATGACGGAACTATCAGCAGCTGGCTATGGGATTTCGGCGATGGCACTACCTCTACCGAACAAAATCCTACTCATTCATATAGCGAAGCAGCTACGTACACTGTAGAATTAACCGTTACCGATGATGGAGATCTCAATGATACAACCTCAGAAACACTTACGATAACCCTTAAAGATATCGTGACCACAGCTATAGATGCCGGCTTTAGTACTCTTGCCACTGCGCTTGAAGCAGCAGAACTGGTTACAACACTACAAGGTGAAGGACCATTTACCGTGTTTGCACCAACAGATGACGCATTTGCTGCTGTCAATCAAACATGGCTCACGGCATTACTTGAAGACACCACGAATCTCACCAAAGTACTGACATATCATGTTATCGGCGACACAGTGATGGCTGCAGATATCACTGATGAACTCGAAAAAGTGACACTTGAAGGCACCAACCTAACTTTTGCTGTTGACACCGGTGGAAACGTCACTATTAACGGCGAAGCAACTGTTACTCAAACAGATATTGAATGTAACAATGGATACATTCATGTTATAGACACGGTACTTATCCCTGAAACAGTCACTGGGCCTGAAGAATAATCCACAACGCGATTATTCTCCCTCTTTTTTCCTTTTTTTGTTTTTCGAAACAGCTAAATACCCTTAGTAAAATCCATGTTCTATCAAGGAAGAACCAGGAGCGAAACGCTATCATGAAAAAAATGTTGACCACTATTTTAGGATTAATACTGTTATTTGGTATGCTGACCGGTTGCACTGAACAGCAGACACCAGCAGATGAAAACAAAACACCAACCGCAGATTTTTCGTATATAACCACTAATACTACTGTTAGTTTCACTAATGCCTCCAGTGATCCCGATGAAGATACACTAACCTATCTCTGGGATTTTGGTGATGGCACTACTTCCACAGACCAAAATCCAACACATACGTATACAGCTGACGGCATATATACGGTTACTTTAACCGTTACTGATACCGAAGGAGCAACAGACACTACCTCACAAGTGGTCACTGTATCCAGCGATCAAACTAGTCCTTCGAATAATCCACCTAATGCAAACTTCAACTACACTGTAGATAACGCTACTCGTACAGTTACATTTTATGATCTCTCAGGTGACGAAGATGATGATAATTTAACCAATCTCTGGGATTACGGGGATAACACCACCTCCAATGAAAGTAATCTCACACATACGCATACATACGAGGGAAACGGAACATATACCGTAACTTTAACAGTGAGTGACGGTAAGGATAACGATACTTGGACTGAGAATATTGAAATAGGAAATGTAGCCCCATCAATAGATTTTGTAGCAATAAATGAAACTGGCTTAATGCTATTTTTACAGGATATATCCACTGATTCTGATGGAACAATTGTTTTAAGAGAATGGAACTTTGGAGATGGAACATCAGATTCAACAGAAGATGTCTATATCACCCACACATATACAGAAGCGGGAACATATACAATTTCACTAACAATAACAGATGATGATGGTGCAACAGCCACCATGTCTAAAGATGTGATTATTGAATTATCATAATAATAATTTAATAATCATATTTAATTATATTTTTCCATGTTATCTTTTATTAAATAATTTTTTATTTCGCTTACTATTCATATATTTATAATGAAAGTTATGCCACTATTCTCTGATTCACTCGGCGTGCGATCCATGGCCACTTACATTGAAACAAAAGACTGCAATATACTCCTGGATCCCTCAGCTGCACTCGGCCCAAAACGCTACGGCCTTTTACCCACTCAAATCGAACTACAGACACTACAACATGCAAAAAAAATAATCGCACAAAAAGCAGCAGCCTCTGACATTCTAACCATTTCACACTATCACTACGACCATTACGACCCTACCGAGAAGATATACAAAAACAAAATAGTATACGCAAAAAATGCCCATGAACACATAAACAAATCTCAACAACAACGAGGGACAGAGTTCCAAAAGCTAGTAGACCAAAGCTGCACACTAATCCACTGCGATAACGGCAACTATATTCATGGAGAAACCCACATAGATTTCTCACCACCGTTTTACCATGGCCCAGATAAAACCCGCTTAGGATACATTATAATGACCGCCATCCAAGACCAGGACACCCGGCTACTGTATGCATCAGACGTACAAGGACCAATCACCACTCCAGGAACAGAGTATATCATAAAACAGCACCCCGATGTGCTTATACTGGATGGACCACCAACCTATCTTCTCGGCTGGAAATTCAGCCAGAACAATCTTGATGCCGCTAAAGCAAATCTTCTAAAAATCCTTGACACTCTCGACTGTGAAATACTCCTCGATCATCATCTCCTCCGGGATCTTCAGTACAAAAAACACTTTGTAGAAATATACACCACTTATGCTGATCGAGTGAAAACTTTCGCAGAATATTTAGGTAAAGAAAACAATACCCTTGAAGCGAACCGGAAAGAACTCTGGAAAAAAGAGGTATAATTATGTCACATTTCATAAAACGCCTAGAAAAAAATATCGAAAAACTTGAAAAACGCATAGCTAAACACCAAGACAAAATCGCCA
>CAZRMY010000029.1:16328-17137 GCA_964601295.1 uncultured Thermoplasmatales archaeon
CAGATAACACGTGCAAAATATAATCTCAGTAAAAAACGCATTGAAGAAAAAATTCATGCGATGAACCAACGCATACGTGTCCTGCAAGGGGGTATTGCCAAAGAGAAACGTCATATCGAAGAAAAAGAAGCTGAAAAACAAAAGAAAAAAGAAAAGAAATAACTCTATCATGTAAAACCTGGTTTATTTATGACGATCACTGTGGTCAATGGTGATATAACCCTTTTTTCATGTGATGCTATAGTTAATCCTGCTAACTCATCTGGGATAATGGGCGGTGGTGTCGCTGGTGCGTTAAAACGTGTCGGGGGACAGATAATAGAGGAAGAAGCACGACAGCATGCACCGATCCCTGTTGGATCAGCGGTAGCAACCACTGCAGGATCATTACCCGCTAGATATGTGATCCATGCACCCACGATGACACGTCCTGCGATGCATATACGCACTGATAATGTGGAAAAAGCCACTAAGGCAGCATTTCAACTTGGAAAACAACTGGGGATTGGTAGTATTGTATTACCTGGGATGGGTACCGGCGTAGGTGGTGTCTCAGTTGATGATGCAGCTCGTGTTATGATCTCTGTTGCTAGTATGTATAGTTCTTTTTTTGATCGTATTGTTTTTATTGATAGGTCGTCCAGGATGTGTGAAGCATTCAGTAGATATTTATCTGAGTATAAATAAAAAACTAGTGATGCTATCTGATTGATCTTCACCGTAGATGCCATGTACTGTTGCGGTTATTGTGTGTTTACCGTAGAGTAAACCAATGGGATTCCAGGTATACGGTGGCTCGTAGTCTATGT
>CAZRMY010000030.1:0-15896 GCA_964601295.1 uncultured Thermoplasmatales archaeon
CAAATCCTTCCGCAGGAATCCTCACAAGTAACCCTAATAAAATAAGCATTGTAGAAGAAAGAAACGTAACAGACATAATGAGATTACGCATCGTCTGTACAGCAACAATCGTTTCATTAGGCGAGGTCATTCTTTTAACCCAAAGTGAATAAAAAATGTTGAGCATCCCACGCTTTGCGGTTCCAGGTTGTTTGATACCGATACGCAGTCGTATAGCATAGAGAATTACACATAAGAAAAATATGATAACCGCACTGATATTCACATATTCCGCCAGTGTCATAGGACAGTTATGTCAGACGTTTAAGTTTACTTAAATGTTACTAAAAAAAACCATCGGGTTCATAGCTCTTATGAAACAAATAATCAACAGTTGCAAAACAAACGATCGAAGAGATAATTATTTTGAATGTTTAGTAAAGGTGTTTTTTAGTTATGATTATATAACATTATTATTTTAAAAAAAGTAGAAACGTTGAGATAAAACAACAAACCAACATGATTCGAGGTGAACATATTTGGCGCGAAAAGGACGTTTAACGGGAAAAGTAAGGCAACTAGCTATCATAGTCGTGGTAATGCTGCTGGCAGTTAGTATTGCATTGATCATTATGTTCGGCGGAGTCTTCCCCGAATCTTCTGAAGCATTAACTACTAGAGAGGTACTACAAAATAGTGAACAATTTATTGGTAAAAATATCACTGTACAAGGATATTACTACAATGGGGGCACTATCTCGGGGGAAGGATATATCACACCGGTTAGTATAGAATTACCGTTTGAGCAAGGAGAATATGAAGAGCAATGGTTTTTACCAATTAACCATTCTACGGTTGATATCGTACTGTCAAATGATGTTTTGTATCAATTTACAGGGACATTGCGAGCAGAAGAATCAGAAATCGGTTCCTTTAACCCTGTAATGTTACATGCCAAAGAAATTATTACCATAATATAATTTCTTTTTTTTAATGTATTATTCACGTATTTTTGAGTTAATTTTGAGTTATTCTTAAATGAAATGATGTAAATGTTTCAATTGGTAGTTGGAAAAATCTGGGGTTGTAGAGCCATAGTATTTGTATAAACTCTTTTCCCATCCCAAACTATCTCCTCACTAAAAAAAGTCTTCCCACTTTTTTAAAATGGCTCTACAATGCCAAAAATTTTTTTTTTTCTGCAAATTTTCATCAAAGGTTTTTTTTTGTATGTATATTTCATATATTTTTCAAGTATTTTTAAGTCAATTTTTTATAAAGAAAATAAATCTTTCTTATCATAAAAAAAGTGTAAAATGTGATAATATGTCAAACTCATCTGATTTCAATAAAAATATTAATCGAATTATTATCCCTGTTGATGGCTCGAAGTACTCACTTGAGGCGGCAAATACTGGGATACATCTTGGTAAAACACTGGATAGACCGGTCACAGTTATGCATGTAATACACATTCCTGTGCATACGTTTCCTGAATATAGTGATACCTATTCAAAAATGATTGACTATCTAAAAGAAGAAGCACAATCTATTATCGATGATGTTAAAGAGATAGCAGATAAACAGAATGTAAAAATTGACACAGATATTGTCGAGGGTGTTCCCGATGATGAGATAATTAAAACGGCGAATGAAAATGATTTAATTATAATGGGTAGCAAGGGGCGCACCGCTTTAGAAAGAGTATTTCTGGGTAGTGTCTCAGAGAAAGTATTACATCATAGTGAAAACCCGGTGATGATTATTCGATAATGGTGGTAGGGGCAGAGGGGATATGACGAAGTGGGAATGTGAAGTCTGTGGATATATTTATGATCCCAACAAAGGTGATCCAGATAATGGCGTTGAGCCCGATACACCTTTTGAAGATTTACCTGATGATTGGGTGTGCCCCGTATGTGGTGCCGGTCAAAATGAATTTAGGGAGTTAAATGACTAATTTGGAATGTGGAGGTGTTGAATAAGTATGCAAGAAGATGTTTGTTGTGTCTGCGGAGAAAAACATGGTCTTAATGATCTTGCTGATGTGGAAATTAATGGGAAAATGAAAAAAATTTGCAATGGATGCGCTGACGCGGTTCATGGTTTTGCCTAAAAAATATAATTTGAGAAAAGGAGTGATGAATAGATGTTATCTAAAATACCATTTGATATAGGTAAAATAACTGCAGAAGACATCGACAAGGAACTGTTAAGAGCCGCAATTATTGCTGAGCTTGATGCTATTAACCTCTATGAGGAGGTGGCTGCAACAACAGAGAGTAACGACATCAGGCACGTGACGCTTGATGTGGCAAAGGAAGAGAAAGAACATGTAGGTGAATTTCAAACATTACTTTTGAGATTAAATAAACAGCAAGTCGAGGAGTTAGATAAAGGTAAGCATGAGGTGGAGGAGCTTATCGGATAAAATATGGAGATACGAATATGGGTAAAATAGCGGTAGTAATTGATGAATTATTTGAAGATGCTGAATACAAAGAACCTGCAGAAGCATTTATTGAATCAGGGCATAAAGTAATACATGTTGGACTAAAAAAAGATAAAACAGTTGAAGGAAAAAAGAAAGAAGTAAGTGTTGATATTGATAGATCATTTGATGAGGTAACCGTTGATGATTTTGACGCATTGTTAATCCCTGGCGGGTATTCTCCTGATAAATTACGTGCTCATGATGAAGCCGTGACCTTTGTAAAAGACTTTTTTAAGACTAATAAACCCGTGTTTTCAATCTGTCATGGTCCACAGTTATTGATATCTGCGGATGTATTGAATAATCGGAGAATAACTGGATGGAAATCTATAGTGCAGGATATTAAAAATGCAGGGGCGCAATTTGTCGATGAAGAAGTGGTAGAGGATGATAATCTTGTAAGTAGTCGTAGTCCTCGTGATCTGCCAGCGTTCATTGAAGCAAGCTTAACAAAAATTAGAGAAATAAAAAAAGAAAGATAATTTGGAGAGTGTATAACATATGGAAACTGAACTGAAAGAAGATATTGGAAAGCTGATACAAACTGATGATTGGAAGACAGAAAAACATGTGCCAGTTATTGAAAGTCCTGATGAAGTAAATAAAGATGAGATGTTTGAGGTAAAAGTAGGGCTGGGTAAAGAAGTCGCCCACCCAAATAAAACAGAGCATCATATACGCTGGATCGATTTATATTTTCATCCAGAAGGAGAGAACTTCCCGTACCATATTGGACGGTATGAATTCACCGCGCATGGAGCATCTACAGAAGGTCCTGATACAAGCTCGGTATACACCCATCATGCGGTAACAACTTCATTTAAAACAAGCAAGCCGGGTAAAATCTTAGCTCTGGCATTGTGTAATATTCACGGTCTCTGGCAATCATCAAAAGAAATCACGGTAACCTAATTGTAAGTCTTCTGGGGATATCTATGAAAAATACATTATTTGATTTAGAAGACAAAGTAGCTATTGTAACCGGTGCAAGTCGTGGGCTGGGTAGAGCAATTGCCTGTGGTTTAGCAGAAGCAGGTGCTGATATCGTAGCTAGCGATGTATTGGATACAACGGATACTGTTCATGAAATCAAAGAAAGAGGACGAAAGGCACTTGGTTTAAAGGTTGATGTGAGCAATACATCTGATGTTGATACAATGGTTTCAAGGACCATTAAGGACTTTGACCAAGTTGACATCCTGGTAAACAATGCAGGTATCCTCAAGACGAATAATGCTGAAGATTTTGATCAAAAAGACTGGGATAACGTATTACAGGTTAATTTAACAGGTCAGTTTCTCTGTGCTCAAGCTGTTGGAAAACAAATGATAAAACAGAAATCAGGTAAAATCATTAATATCTCAAGTATCGCAGGGTTGGCAGGGTATGCTACATCAGCACCGTATAGCGCGAGTAAAGCAGGTGTTATCTCTCTTACAAAAACACTTGCTGCTGAATGGGGTAAACATAACATTAAGGTGAATTCGATATGCCCCGGGGTTTTTGCTACAGATATGACTGAAGAATATCTGAAAAGTGAAGAATTCAAAAATAGAATTAATAGAAATGTTCCGTTAGAAAGATATGCTGAACCAGAGGAGCTTATAGGAACAGTGATTTTTTTGGCATCAGCAGCATCTGAGTATGTCACGGGACATTCAGTAGTTGTTGATGGAGGGTGGACAGCAGCAGTATAGATGGTTGGAATACATAATGAAAAAAAAAGTATTTACTTATCTCATTGGCGGGCAGGCAGGTCATGGAATTAAGAAAGCAGGGCTTGTTGCTGCACAGTTTTTTGCTGATATGCAACGATCTGTTTTTCAGATGAACGACTATCCTAGTCTTATTCGTGGGGGTCATAATTTTTCTATTGTTAGCAGCGGTGTAGATAAAATCTATAATCATTATATGCTTGCAGATCTTATTGTTGCTTTAGATAAAAAAAGCTATACTATTCATCAGAAACATCTTGCTGAGAATGGGGTTATGGTATTCAACTCTGATGAAGTAGATAAGGGAAATGGTGTGGGGATACAGTTTTCAAGTCTCTCTAAAGAATTCGAGAAATCTGATTTAATAAAAGGCGTAGCTGGAATCGCAATACTTGCCGCTGTTGTAGGAAAAGATAAAGACACGTTACGCGCTATTATCAAAAGTGAGTATTCTACAGGGAAAAAAGATAATCTGTCATTTTCTTCAACGATTTATGATCTTGCAAAAAAGACTATCTCCAAGACATTCTCTCTTGAGCAGGGTAAAAAAATAAGGCGAACAATATGTGATGGAAATCAATGTATAGGGCTAGGAGCTGCAGCAGCAGGACTTGATATCTATTTCGCATATCCTATGACCCCTGCTTCTGGTTTGTTACATTTTTTTGCTGCACATAAAGAAGACTTAAATATAGTTGCAGTGCACCCTGAAAACGAGATAGCTGTAGCCAACATGGCAATTGGTTCAGCAGCAACAGGAGCACGAACATTAGTAGGCACTAGTGGAGGAGGATTCTGCCTCATGCAGGAAGCGTTCTCATTAGCAGGAATGTGTGAAGCTCCAGTATTATTTTATCTAGGGCAGCGCCCTGGGCCCTCTACAGGAGTTCCTACATATACTGAGCAAGCTGATTTACTGATGGCACTGCATCCAGGGCAAGGTGAATTCCCCCGAATTGTTGCATCCCCTGGAACTCTTGAGGAAGCATTTTATTTGACTGCTGAGTTGTTAAACCTAGTTTGGCGTTTTCAAACACCTGGGATTTTGTTAAGTGAAAAACATCTGGTTGAAAGTGCTATGAGTGTAACACTTAAACCAGATGCGGTAACATGGACCGAGGCAGTTACTCACAAAGGAGGAAAATATAACCGTTATTTTGACACGGAAGATGGAATTTCTCCGTTATCGTTTCCGCCTTCATCATCAGTGATTAAATGGAATAGCTATGAACACACCGAGGAGGGTCTTACCACGGAAAAACCTGAGGAAATCACTCAGATGCATGATAAACGACGGAAAAAATTGGCAAGTATAATTGAGTTTATGGCAAATATTACAACCGTTAACGTTTTTGACCGTGGTGGGCCGCCATATATTTTTACATTTGGTTCTACTACCATGAGTGTATTAGAAGCAATTGAGTATGATGATATCAATGCAACTATAGTTCAGCCGGTATATCTGAACCCTTTCCCGGTATGGGAACTAGAAAAATATCAAGATGAAAAAGAGATCTGTGTTGTTGAACAGAATAGTACCGGTCAGTTAGAGAGGTTACTCCGTGATACTGCAGGTATACCAATTAGCAAATCAATCCAAAAATATAACGGAAGGCCCTTTGATCCTATTGAATTGTCTACCCAGTTAAAGGAGGTTACGTAAAAATGACTGATGGTATCACCACAAATGCGGAGATCACTTGGTGCCCAGGTTGCGGGAACTTTGGGATTCTAAACGCATTTAAAAAAGCGGTTAAAACTTTGGAAGACAAAGGTATCACCAGGGACACTCTAATGTTATCCAGTGGCATCGGTTGCCATGGTAAAATTATTGACTATCTTGCCATAAGTGGATTATATTCCATTCACGGTCGCAGTGTCGCAACAGTGGAAGGCATGAAACTTGGTAACCCTCAATTAAAAACCATCGCTTTTGGTGGTGATGGTGATTCGTATGGCGAGGGGCTAGCTCATCTGATTTTTGCTGCGAAACGAAATGCTGATATCACTGTATTTATTCATAATAATGGCGCATACGCGTTAACCACCGGGCAATATTCTCCGACAAGTCAAAAAGGTTTTACTGGACCATCCACGCCAGAGGGAAGTGTTGAAGATCCATTAAATCCATTGTCACTTCTTTTAGAGGCTGGGGCGACATTTGTTGCTCGTGGGTACGCTGGAAAAATCAAAAATCTTTCGGAGCTTATGGTTGAGGCAATAGTTCATGAAGGTTTTGCTATTGTTGATGTACTACAACCTAGTGTAGTATTTAATAATACATATAAAGAATATAACGAACTCTGTGAAATAGTAGAGAAAACACCAGGTAGTTTAGAGGAGGCTCTTGCTTTGTCAAAAGAATTTGATGAACGTATACCCATAGGCGTGTTTTATCAGATAAAAAAACCGGTTTTTCATGCTAAATTGATGGGTGATTGGAACCCGGTTAAGCACAAAGTGAGTAGTAGTAAACGAAGAGAGCAGGTTTCAAGTCTTCTTTAGGAGTTAACACATCAAAGAAGAGGAAATAGTATTATATATAGGATGTTGTCAAATAATGAAGGTTCGTATTGATCAAAATAACTGTGTTGAATGTGGTATGTGCGAGGCAGTATGTTCAAAAGTATTTGTTCTGGATTCTGGGGGGAAAGCTGTGGTTTTACCTCCGTATCGTGTTTCGGATAATGATATTGGTGAGGTAAGCCCTGAGTTGGCAGAGTGTGTTATCGAGGCTGCAGATAAATGTCCAGTTGATGTTATTTTTATTGACTAAAGGAGTATTATGTGTTTAAGAGTGAGAGATTATGAATTTGAAGGAAAAAGTGGTCATAGTTACTGGGGCTAGTTCAGGTATAGGACGGGAATGTGCAGTAGCCTTTGCTAAAAAAGGAGCACAAGTGGTTGTTACATACAATAAAAATAGAGATAACGGATCAGAAACATTTAGATTATGTCAACAATATAGCCAAGCAATTTTAGTGCATCTTGATGTGACAAATAAACAATCTATAGCATTGCTCTACAAAGAGGTAATGGAACGCTTTGGCCGTATTGATATTTTAGTGAATAATGCAGGCGTGCTTGCATGGAAAGAATTCCGTGATCATGATATCAATGATATTACCTCGCAGGTTTTGGTTAATTTGCAGGGGCTTATTATGGTGACAAAACAATTTATTGATGAGTTTTACCATCAAAATAATGGTATCATCTTAAATATTGCGAGTGGCGCAGGGAAACAAGCATTTAAGGATATGACTGTCTATTGTGCCAGTAAATTTGGGGTACGCGGTTTTACACAGGCATTAGCAAAAGAGTTACCAGCTGGTGTACGTACTTACTGTGTTAATCCACCAATGACGGCGACGCCTATGACGAATTTTGAAGGGGTGGACCCTGCTTCGGTGGCACAGATTATTGTACAAGTTGCAGAAGACGCAATTAAACACCATTCTGGATCTGATGTAGATATCTGGGAGTATTTATAACATTGTTATGTCTACAAGCACATATTTTAGGAGGATTGTTGTAAGGGTTCATTTAATATTTCTTGCATTTCGTTGAGGCATTTTGCTAGTCGTTTCCCTTTTTCTGTGAGGCAGTAATAAATTGCTCGCGATCCCTTTTTGCATTTTTGGTGGATGAGGTCGTGTTTCAGTAATATTTGTATGGCGCGTTGAGCTGTGATGTTGTTGCTGATTTGTAGGAGTCGTGTGTTGTTGTATAGTTTACCAGAGATGGTCTCGCCGTTTCGGTGTAGTACGAGAATGATTTGTAGAACTCCTCGTTGGCCTTCGATTTCGATGATGGTTTCATGTATCATGCCTCTCTCTCTACAGTCTATAATCTACCTTCAGCTTATATCTTTTATCGTTTAACGTTAATCGAAAGTTTTATATACTGCGCATTATACACTATATAACGATAAACGTTAAAAAATAAAAATGGTATTTTTTACGATGAAATCAAAAACAATTCAAGAAATGGAAAAAGAAAAAAAATGCCCGGAATGCAAAAGCACAGCATTACATAAAGATCCATATCGAGCGGAATTAGTCTGCCATGACTGTGGACTGGTCCTAGATGAAGATCTCATCGACTATGGACCTGAATGGCGAGCCTTCAACAACGAACAAAAAGACCAACGATCCCGAATCGGAGCACCCCTCACACCCTTACTTCATGACAAAGGACTCAGCACGACTATCAGCTTGTCAAACAGAGACTCACACGGTAACTCAATCCCTCATAAAAACCGAGGGCAAATATATCGACTACGTAAATGGCAACGACGCATACGAGCAAACACCAATCTAGAGCGAAATCTTGTCGAAGCACTACAAATATTAGACCGCATGTCCTCAAACTTATCCCTTCCTCGAAACATCCGTGAAAACGCAGCAATTCTGTATCGTAAAGCAGCAACAGAACGGATAACTCGCGGACGCAGCATGGAGAGCATAGTCGCCGCAGCATTGTATCTTGCATGTAGAAAACATAATTTACCTCGAACCTTAAAAGAAATTAGCGTGGCGACTAATGTTTCCAAAAAAGAAATCGGACGGGCCTACCGACATCTTATGCGGAAACTCGATGTTTCAATGTGTCCTGCAACACCAGAAGAATATATCAGCCGATTCTCGAGTAAACTCGACCTATCGGGAGAAACACAACTATACGCTAAAGAACTCATCCAAGAAGTACGAGATAGAGAAATTCTAAGCGGCAAAGGACCTAATGGTATCGCCGCTGCAACAATATACATGGCCGCGATATTATGTGACGAACGACGAACCCAAAAGGAAGTAGCAAAGGCAACAGGTGTTACCGAAGTAACAATCCGAAACCGCTACAAAGAATTCGCTGATGAATTAGGGGTCGATATCCCCACTTAGGCAGCAATCTTAAGTAAAAATAGTAAAAAATATGTTATTAATTATAAAAAAAACTCAAAATAACAATCTGCAAAACTCAATATCCCAACCATCTATAAAGACCCAGCTCTGAACAGCAATATTCAATCATACATTAATACATCCTAAGAAACCAGGGATGACCCGGATCATATTCAATATAGCACCAAATAAAGTAATTCTACTTTTTTTAATTAAATTTAACATATAATGCAGCTGTTTTTCAGTTACAATATTATATTTTGTAAATATCTTAAACATCAAATCATTAAGATAAAAAAACAGTAGAACACAACGTATACCTTTCCCACTCTACTGAGGGAAAGTATGCGAAAAAAGAAAAATAGCGGCTAAAAAAATGATATAGGAGGTGAATTGTACTAATGACTGTATACAAAATAATTAATGTAGTTGGTGAATCAAATGAAAGTTTTTCTGATGCGGTAAAAAATGCGGTCGACAAAGCAGCTGAGACAGTCAAAAAAATAAAATACGCTGAAATAGAGCGATTCACAGTGAAAATCAATAACGATGCTGTAACATCCTACCGTGCAGAAGTCAAGTTGTCTTTCGAAGTAGAAAAAACTTAATGTATTATTGGATCAACTAGGGGAAAAAACAATGGATACAAATGAAAAAAGTATAGAACCATATCGTGTTCTTAGGACAAAGAAAGAAGACACACATATTTGTGTATGTCCGAATTGTGGACACGAATCATTTAAAAATCTTGATCACCCATGTACTGCAGTACAATGTCCAGTATGTGATTCTAGACTCGTAGACAAATAAAAAAACTTGGTTTAGTAGAGAGCACCGTTAAATTCCATATAAGGATCGCTAAGAGAATTTAGCCAACATAGTATTACAGAGGAGTAGTTCTATAACTGATAATAAAATAAAGAACATTGTATGATGAAGTTGATTGAAAATAACGGAGGATAGTATGTCTGAAAAGATTGGGAAAACTAATGCCAAATGGAAACAGGTTCTATCGAAAAAACAATATAGAGTTCTTAGGGAAAATGAAACAGAACCTCCGTTCACTGGCGAGTTACTTCATAATAAAAAAAGTGGTTGGTATGTGTGTGGTGCTTGTGGTAACC
This sequence comes from uncultured Thermoplasmatales archaeon, assembly GCA_964601295.1. Lineage (GTDB taxonomy): Archaea > Thermoplasmatota > E2 > DHVEG-1 > DHVEG-1 > CAZRMY01. The sequence continues at coordinate 10,211 of CAZRMY010000030.1, forward strand.
CGTTATTTTCTTCTGAATCGAAATTTGATTCAGGTAGTGGATGGCCGAGTTTCTACGATGTCATTGAAGAAAACGCTGTTAGATTGAAGCCTGATCGTAGTATGGGTATGAGTCGTTTTGAAATTGTATGTAATAAATGCGGGAGTCATTTGGGACATGTGTTCAATGATGGACCTCAGCCTACTGGTAAGCGGTATTGTATTAACTCTGTAGCATTGGATTTTAAGGAGAAGTGAACGTGAATATGACACATATTTCTATTATGGATGTGATGGTTAAAGACCATAACTATCTAATGAGGCAGCTTAAAGACATGGAGAGTAATATGGAGGGAGATTTTGAATCGTTAATGGATTCTTTTAATGCGTTTCAATGGAATCTTGAAAAACATTTTTTTGTTGAAGAAAGAGCGATTTTTACTTGGTATAACCCTGAACATGTTGATGAAGGGTATCAGTTTTTCATGGATATTTCTAAGCAGCACACCCAAATTTTAGACATGATTGAAGCACTTAGGAAGAGATTATATCGCCAAGACAAAATTGATGTTGATGAATTAAAAAAATTATTAGTGCAACATAAATCCTTCGAAGAAGAACATGTTTATCCAGTATTAGACAAAGAAATCAGTGAAGGAGAGAAACGTTTTATGATTGAACGTATCAAAGAAATTTCTTTAAAATAGTTACACAGTTTGTTGTTAATGGAGGTAGATATATGAAAAAAATGGTGAAAAGTATACTATTATTTAGTGTGGTATTGGGAGTGGTTAGTTGTACTATAGTATGTGGTATTGTTTCTGCTCATCCTGCATCTGATATGAGCCTGAGTTACGATGTAGATAAACAGATTCTTGATGTTTCTATTGTTCATAGAGTTTCTGATCTAACAACACATTATATTTACACGGTGATAATCCGGAAAAATAATGTGGTATATCAGACGTATAATTATACCGGTCAACCGACTAATTCTAGTTTCACATATACCTACGACGTTAATGCGTCTAGTGGTGATCGTATTGAGGTGTTTACTGATTGTAATCTTGGTGGATCATTGACCAAACAGCTCACTGTTACAACAGATGAGAATATATCGGATACTGATTCTTTATCGGTAGAATCAATTGCATATTTTCCAATTTTTGGTATTCCATTTATAGTGTATCTTGGTCTGATAACATTGTTTGTATTTGTGTTAACCGCAGGACTAGCGATATTGAAACGACGAGGTATGATATCCTATCAGATAAAATGGCATTTCTGGTTGGCTTATGTGGCAATACTATTAGGTGTGATTCATGGTATTCTCGGACTTGTCATATATTTTTAGTGAAAAAATAAAAATGAAGTCTTATCAGGTCGCAAAAAAGATATTATGCAATCATAGTAATTATTTCCAAATTGTCTTAAATCTATTTTTAAGTCAACCTTATCAAGTAAAATTACAATAATATCAGATGATTATATGCTTGTAGAAAGAGAAAACAAGATACGATCAGAATATCTTACAGAAGACGAGATATCTTTATTACATATGTTAAAAATAATGTAACTATGTAAATATATATTGTAAGTATTTTCAACGTGTTCTTTAATTATTATTGAGTCATACTTATATGTTATATCCTTAATTGAATTATGTAGCAAATATCGGGGGGCAGAAAAAAACATTTTTCAGGGCCCCCAATCGGAATTCGAGATTCCATGGTGATGTAAGGTGAATAGCGGTGCCTTCTCTTATTCCCCCAATTAGACTATACAATATCTATAAAAAACTGTAGGTGAAATTCAGTTACTTTTAAATAAATAGAGATAATTTTTCGCTTTAACAGTATATAAATTTAAAAGCAGGATAAGATTGATTAGTATGAAAAAAGAAGCAGAGCTATATGAAGAACTAAAAAATGACAAAGTCCATTGTTTTCTTTGTTCACATCATTGCACCATATCTAAATCAAAATTTGGACAGTGTGGCGTTAGACAAAACATCAACGGAAGGTTGTATACCCATGTTTATGGAAAAGTAATCGCGGCACATGTTGATCCGATTGAGAAAAAGCCATTGTATCATTTTTTACCGGGCTCAAAATCATATTCCATAGCAACTCCCGGATGTAACTTCCGATGCAGTTTTTGCCAAAACTGGCAAATATCCCAACATCGTTTGGATAGTGAGTTCTACTACAGCGGCATCGAAATGTCACCAGAAGATATTGTTACAGCTGCTAAACAAAATAACTGCAAAAGCATCGCATACACTTACACAGAACCAACTATTTTTTTTGAATATGCATATGACACCGCCAAAAAGGCTCACAAAGAGAAACTGAGCAATGTGTTTGTCACTAATGGGTATATGACCCCCGAGATGATAGAAACCATCACCCCTTATCTTGATGCCGTGAATATTGATTTAAAAAGTTTCCGTGATGAATTTTACAAAACCATCTGTGGTGCACATTTAGAACCGGTTATAAACACGATTAAAAAGATGCATGAAAATAATATATGGATAGAAATAACGACGTTGGTCGTTCCTGAACAGAATGATTCTAGAAAAGAGTTATCTGATATTGCAGAATTTATAGCTAGTGTTGATAAAAATATTCCGTGGCATATAAGTCGTTTTCATCCTGATTATCAATTTAATACAGTAAATGCTACCCCTATTGAGACATTACAAATGGCAGAAAGAATCGGTAAAAAATTTAGGCTAAAGGATATTCATTTAGGTAATGTCTTTGTCTAACTCGTGAAACTTAATAAATACCAAACAGGGTCGCTATTATGAATAACCATAGCATAGGAGATAACCACCATGAAATGATGGATGATTTTAAAAAAAGATTCATGATCTCCCTGATTTTAACGATCCCTGTCCTTGGCTTATCCCCATTAATTCAAGAATTCTTAGGTGTTGAATTCAGTTTTTATGGTAGTAGTTATGTATTATTTGTGTTATCCTCTGGTATTTTCTTGTATGGTGGATGGCCGTTTCTTAAAGGAATCTATAACGAGCTGAAGGATAAATCTCCGGGTATGATGACGTTGATTGCGGTGGCTATATCTGTTGCGTATTTTTATAGCTCTGCGGTGGTTTATGGATTGCCGGGGAAGTTTTTTTTCTGGGAGTTAGCCACGCTTATTGATGTGATGTTACTTGGTCATTATATTGAGATGAAATCTGTGATGAAGGCATCTAATGCATTGGAGAAATTAGCTGAGTTGATGCCGGATACGGCTCATAGGAAGAAGGATGGTGATATAGAGGAGGTTGCGTTAAGTGAAATCAAAAAGGACGATATTATTCTCGTAAAGCCGGGGGAGAAGATTCCTTCTGATGGAGAGATTGTTAAGGGTAAGAGTATGGTTAATGAATCGATGTTGACTGGTGAGTCGAAACCAGTGGAGAAGAAGAAAGGTGACCAAGTTATTGGTGGGTCTATTAACGGTGATGGATCTCTGGAGATTAAAGTGGAGAGTACAGGTGAGGATTCATATTTATCTAAGGTTATTAATCTGGTGAGTGAAGCACAGGAATCTAAATCTAACACACAGCATCTTGCTGATCGTGCTGCTTTCTACTTGACAGTTATCGCCTTATCTGTAGGGGCGCTTACTTTGTTGAGCTGGCTTGTATTTGGAAAAAGTTTTGTTTTTTCTATTGAACGTATGGCAACCGTTATGGTGATTACCTGTCCGCATGCACTTGGGCTGGCTATTCCATTGGTAGTTGCAATTTCAACGACGCTTTCTGCAAAAAATGGGTTGCTAATACGTAATCGTACTGGGTTTGAAAATGCCCGTAATATTACCACTGTTGTTTTTGATAAAACAGGGACGTTAACAAAAGGTACTTTTGGAGTGGTTGACGTGCGATCTGTAGGCTCAGATTTTGATGATAACAAAGTTATGCAGCTAGCAGCATCTCTTGAACAAGATTCCGAGCATCCAATTGCAAAGGCTATTTTAGATAAAGCAAAGGATATGAAGATGAATCTTTTAGAGATTACTGATTATGAAAATATTACGGGGGAAGGCTTACAAGGAAACGTTAAGGATGATCAGGTGAAAATTGTTAATGTTGGGTATCTCAATGATAATAATATTGATATACCTGATTCTCTAGAGGAGCGTGGATCAGAGGATACCGTGGTTTTTGTGTTGGTTAATGATAAACCTGTTGGTTCTGTTGCTCTTGCTGATAGTATCCGTGAAGAGTCATTTGATGCAATTAAACAATTAAAAAAAGCGGATATTAAATGTTGGATGCTTACTGGAGATAATCAGGGAGTTGCTGAAAAGGTTTCAGAGGAGCTTGGGTTAGATGGTTTTTTTGCTGAAGTTCTTCCTGATGAAAAACAAGATAAGATAAAGGAATTACAGCAGAAAAACGAGTTTGTAGCAATGACTGGTGATGGGGTGAACGATGCGCCAGCGCTTGCACAGGCTGATGTAGGAATTGCTATTGGTTCAGGGACAGATATCGCAGCAGAAACCGCGGATATTGTCCTGGTAAATAGTAATCCACAGGATGTAGCCGCCTTGATTACATTTGGTGAGAAAACACATAAAAAGATGATTCAGAATCTGTTCTGGGCGACAGGGTATAATGTGATTGCAATACCGTTGGCTGCAGGAATATTATATAACCAGGGTGTTATTATTTCACCGGCGATTGGTGCAGCATTAATGTCTGCAAGTACTGTTATTGTGGCTATTAATGCGAAATTATTAAAATTTTAACCGGTTATTAAACAATAAATGTTAATACGTTTTTAATCTATTTTTGAGTTATGGTTTTATGATATTCTCCTTTTCACCTTGTGCTAATAACAAAATGGAGTTAAGATAGATATGCCATATGATAGATTACGTGAATTACCGGATCAAATTCGTGGGAATCTCCCTGAAGATGCCCAACGGATTTTCAAAGAGGCATTTAATAATGCGTGGGAGCAGTATAAAGATCCAAGTGATAGAAAAGGTAATGCTTCTAGGGAGGAAACCGCAAATAGAGTTGCCTGGTCTGCTGTCAAAAAGAAATACAAGAAAAATGGGGATGTTTGGCAAAAGAAATAGCTGCTCTAACAAGAGAGTAACTCGGTTAGTATAAAAAATATTTAAGTTAGTTATGATGATTTTACTCTGCCCAATCGAATAGTGATTTTCAATTCGCCTTTGGCACTTTCCCAAACGTTGAATAATTCTAAATCCCATTCTTCAATATTATCTAATGCATCTTGTATTTTACTTATCTCCTGAGGGTCTATTTTCAATTATTATCCTTCCCATTTTAATTCTAATTTCAATTCTTGCTTCTGTTCCTGCTTTTTATATTTATATTCAAGATCTAATTTTTGAGGAATACTTATTTCTATTCCTTCAACTTTTAGTTCACCATTCGCTATCTCTGATGCGATACGTGCAAGATAATTTGCCATTTTTTCTCGGTCGAATGTATACGTTTTTTCTATTTTTCTTTCTTCGGTTATGGTTTTACCTCCTTGTGTTTTGACCAATGTGAATCGTGGGGTGCTTAATTAGAAAGATTCTTTTATCGATAGGATCTGCTATTTCATAACAAATCGTTTTTTCATGTCTTTTTCATGTTTGTCAAGCATGGCGACGATTTTTTTGATATATGCTGAGTTGAAATGTTTTTTCTGAGCCATTTATTTTAC
>CAZRMY010000030.1:15906-16923 GCA_964601295.1 uncultured Thermoplasmatales archaeon
TTTTACCTCCTGTTTTAGTGTACGATCTGTTTTTTTTTATTTTACTTTGACTTTTTTGGTTGAGGGTTCGGGTGTTGGCGTCTGTTTAGGGAGCATTACTCTAAGAATGCCGTTTTTGAGTTCTGCGTCTACTTGATCTGATTTGATTTCTTCCGGTAATGAAAAGTTGCGGTAGTAGCTCATGCTGCTGCGTTCTCGTTTGAGCCAATTTTTTTCTTCTTCTTCGGTGCTTTCTTCGTAATCTGCGGATATTTCTATGTTATTAGGGGTCACCTCGATGTTTATTTTATCTTTTGGAATTCCAGGCATTTCTACGTGTACCTCATATTTATCGCCTTGGTCTGCTATATCGGTAGAGGGTGTTCGATACTCGCTCCATTCTACCGGTAATCCGGTCCAGGGTGATCTAATGAGTGTATCTAAATCTGATCGGAATCTATTGAACATTTCATCGATACTCGTCCAGGGTTGATATCTTCGGTGTTCTGTTAAGTCTGTTTTTTCTTTCTTTTTAGGAGTTACTTTTAATTTGTGTTTTTTAGCCATGTGTCTCTACACCTCTTCTATATTTGAGTGACTATGAGTATAAAATAATAACTAAATGATATGTTAAGTATATATGAAAAATAGATGTAGGTTTATTGTAATATGGTTAATATATCTGATAGTTTATTGATGGTGTAATCTGCATCGACATCAATACCGATGACCTTGCAGCCGGCTGCTCTACCTGCTTTGACATCGCTTTTAGTATCACCGATGAGTACTACATCTTGTGGTTTATAATGTAATGTATCACATGCTTTAAGGATCATGTCCGGTGCGGGCTTACCATGTTCTATTTGGTCGCTGGTGATTATTTCTGTGAAATATTTTTTTATGTTAAATTGTTCAAGGATTTGTATAGCACATTCATGGGGTGTGTTAGTGATAATTGCTTTTGGGTAGTGGCTAAGTGTGGATAATGTTTCGTGAACATCTGAAAACGTGGTTATATTTTCTACATAGTCGCTGTAG
>CAZRMY010000031.1:0-14434 GCA_964601295.1 uncultured Thermoplasmatales archaeon
TCCTAGAAGGATATAGCATAAAAGACCAAAGAGGTATTCACTTTCCGAAGTACTGCAAGAAAAAGTCAAAAAGCATCATCGCATACCCCAGCCTGAAAAAGAATAGCATATACCTTCAAAACCTCATGTGAAATGTTATGATGTAGGTGAAATAGACGTGCACGGTATCTTTGTTTCAGATCTCCATGGAAATAAAAAACGAATACAAAAATTCTTCAGCATCGTAAAAAAAGAAAAACCAAATGGTGTTTTTATAGGCGGAGATATCCTGCCTAATGGCTTTAAACAGAATAACTCCATTGTAGATTTTCTGGAAAACGATTTTTTTGCCCCACTCAAAACTATCAAAAAACAGTACCATGAAAAGATACAGTTTTACCTCATTTTAGGTAATGATGATCCTCGGATATATGAGCACTCTATGATCAAAGCTAATCAGCAGAGCTTACTCAACTATATGCATAATAATGTGTGTTCATTTGGAGATTTGTTCACTATTGGATATTCCTATGTTCCACCAACCCCGTTTTTACTAAAGGATTGGGAACGGTATGATGTCTCCCGTTATGTTGACCCGGGAAGCATTTCACCAGAGGAGGGCTATAGATCCATTGATATCGATAAAGACGAAAAACGTTATGCTACTATCCAAGAAGATTTACAACATCTTGTCAAATTATCACCCCCAAAAAAGACGGTGTATCTATTTCATGCACCACCTTATCAGTCACGGTTAGATCGAACTGATTTAGACGGCAAAACCGTTGATCATGTACCACTTGATGTGCACACGGGTAGTATTGCGATACAGCGGTTCATACAAAAATATAATCCATTAGTCACCTTGCATGGGCACATCCATGAGTCACCACGGTTAACAGGATATTGGCAAGAGAAAATTGGTTCATCGTATTCCTTTTCTGCTGCACATGATGGACCTGAACTTGCGGTTGTCTCATTTGATACAGAGCATCTAGGGAACGCAACCCGGAGGCTTGTATGAGGACTTTTTATAAAAACATATAATATTTATCCTTCGGGATGCAACGATATTTTTTTTGCGCGGCCATGCAACGAATCAATATGAGTTGCCCATGAGGTCCTCCGTTCGATGTCTTCATCTGTGATCAAATGGACATCTAAAATATCCTCTGTTCTCTTACCGGTCCTTTTTTTATTTTCTTTTGCGATACGTGCATTTTCTTCACGGAACCATGCAAGCAGATCTTCTTTTTGCTCATCGGTACCCCGAACATGCACGATTAAATCAATATCACTTGCTGCGCCCGCGGTTTCCTCATGGGTGCTACCAAACACGTACATGTCCACGACACCATAGCGCTGGGGGTTCAGTTTACGTGCCAGCTCATGTACTTTCTGCATCCGCCACGCTGAATGATCGATAGGAACAAGGTAGGCCATTGCTTCGTTGGCGTCTCCATCCATCATCACTGACAGTGTTCCCCCATCCGCTACATCGGATACTTCAATGATTTTTACCACATCATCTACGTCACTATATTGTGGCAGGAGTTCATCTAGTTTATTTGGTGCCATGGACAATAACTCCTCGTTGAATACCGTGTCTTTATCATCAGGGTACAAGGGTAAATATTGAATATTTGCTTCAACTAAATCTTGGAAGAAATGTGTGCCAAATGACAGCTCAGGGAGCCCTCCTTCTTTTTTCCGTGCTATTTCAATCAATAAAGAGGTATTATTAATATCACGGTACTGCACGGGAACACCAAGTTTAATGTCCCCACGGCTTCCCCATCGACCCGGTCCCATTAAAATAAACTGTCGTTTAGGCAGCACTTCATTGAGCTTACTTACTACCTGGGCGACATTAAGCATATCTTCACGTCTTTCCAATTTCTCGTATGCTTTTCCATTGACATACACGATATATCGAATGTTCTCAATCCTAGCCGTAGTCACATATTTATTTGCTGTAAACACGATACGGTTCCTCATCATATTCTTAGGCACCGTAACACGTTCAACTACCGCGCTTTGACTTTGCGGACGGCATTGCAAAATGTACAAGTTTTCCCCATCAGAAGCAAATTCTACATCCACAGGTGTCTTCAACCGATTAGTTAACACATTGAGAATCCATTTCATCTGACTAAAAAATTTTTCTTTTTCAAACAACCCTGCAAACGTCACAATCATCTCAGTGTCAGAAGGATCAAGTATCACCCCACTTGGTGGATACAAATGTCCTTCCCTATGAACCGATACAATCTGATTTAATATCGGATACTCATCACCATATTCTTTTAACAAATCATCTACTTTCACAGTCTCAAGGATGCCTTTCTCAAGATTAATGACATCCATAAATCGTTGGGAATAATAGATGGTTTCATCAACCAATGCATTCACCCGAATATTCGGTCGATTGGGTGAAACAAGCACCGGGTAGTCATCAGTTACTCGATCAACAGCACGGGTCCCTAAACCTGCAACAATACGGATAAAGCCATCCTTACGTTGAATCCGTGGTGACCATCTGAACTCATTGTTTGTAAACGCAACACCTGCAAACGCGGGTAAATAATATGGGCCAATTTTTGTTCCTACCACTTCTTGAATCAAAATTGCCATTCCCTCTGTAAAATCCAACAAACCTCGCTCCCGTCTATATTCAATAGGATCAGGACTAAATGTCGACGCATATACTTCAGCTATCGCATCCATCAAATCTGAGAGCCGTTTATTTTCACTTCCAATATTTGCTAAAAACAAACTTTTATATTTCCCAGAAAACGCTGCACCAAAACTATCCTCTAGCAGACTTGATGAACGAACAATAACTGGTTTATCACCGATTTCACGAAGTATTCTTCGTAACCCTTCCACAATCTCAGTTGAAAAAGCAGCATTTTTAAACACTTGCTCTAAAAATGGTTGCTCCTGCTTGATATCATTAGGGTTCATATATTTTGTATGTATCACCTCATCGAGATCATTATAATGGATAAGATCCCACATACTATCTGAGGTAATATACCAACTTCGCGCAAATGCGATTTCATCCAACTCTTCTTGGCTACTTTTTATTTTTTCTTTCTCAAGCACTTTTTCTGCTAGATAAATCCCCGAGGTCTTCCCACCAAGTTTACCAGAGCCACGAGCAGGACCAATTACTTTATCTAACAAATCTACAAAATCTTGTACCTTTACATAATTCTTCGCGATATTTATATACTCCAAACGATCCGTAAAAAACCGTCTCACTAAATTTGTTCGAATTGACACATCATCCTCAGGTGATAGTACCATCTCCGAGTTTGGGATATCACCGAATTTTTTCAACGCATCAGTTATTTCATTTAGCGATATACCACTATTCTCAGATGAAAGTAACAACGGTCGCGCTTTATCCTGCCGTAACCATAATGTAAGTAAATTTGTGATTTCCTGCGGCGGCAGATTATCTTTAGCAATATCAAAAACACCTTGTTGCACTCTTTTTAACTCATCTAAATTCTGTTTAGGATTAGGCATATTTATGCCACACCATTCAGATGGCTTCGCATCGCTTCCAATAGGACAACTTAGTCCACTCATCAAATCAATTAGACTTTCATTATGCCGCCTCGATAAAAAATACAGCATTTTACGAGTCATACGAAACAGAAGCTGCGGATCAGCCTTAGTTAGCATATCCAGTATGATCTGCCACTCAGGTTTTACTTTAGATTCTCCAGCGGTTTTCAACGCATGATCTTTGTCTAATTGTTGTATATAACTCGCAAGACGATCCGCGATCATATCAACCAGCTGAATCTCCTGCTGCAAAAATGGCCCCTGATCCTCCTCAGGCTTTTTATCAATATAATAAATATCAAGAATTCCTAACTTGGAACCACGGGTTTGAATCTGCTTAGTTAACCGCCATGGTGTCTCTTTGAAATTATTCGTCTGTATTTTTTTTCCATTAACTTTTAGCTGCACACAAGTGTCCTCAGGATATTGCATTGCAGGCGGAATGATATTTACAATTCTAGAAAGAACTTCATCGGGTTGTAATTTATCGTTATCTAATATTCGTGATAGATTATACAAACAATTCAGTTCTTTTTCCCGTTCTTTTAACTCCTTTGACTTCTCATAAATAACCTCTTTTTTAGATAATGAAGACATCTCACTTTTTTTGTCAGAATCACTTGCTTGATTCGTTTTATCTGATGACATATTATTCTGCTCTCGTTTTTGTTTTTTTAGACGATTTAGTAGTTTTATCTAGTAGAATAACCCCTCGGCGTGACTGTCCGTCTAATCTAATTTCAAGCGGATGAGGTACTTGCACATGTCGTACTAGTTCTTTTTCGTTTACTATAGGACAGTTAGCTAATAAGTCATAGTTAAAATAATCGTCTGTATCATGTTGAATTGTGAGATATCCTACTCGTAACGAACTGAGATTTTGAAAGAAATGTGATCCTTCAGAGGGGTCAATAATTCGTTCAGTTACTGGTGTTTCGACGATAACCTTGCTTCCGGCTATGTCACTCCAGTTTACGGGTATTCCTAACCAGGTATCTTGCGATCCCCATCTACCCGGTCCTACTAATAAATATGGTCGTTTTTTTTCCATGATTTTCTCATTTATGTCTCGTATTTGAGGCACAATAGAAGCAGTTTTAGATAGATCAAAGCTTTCAGGTTTTACATATAAAATATCTTTTATGTTGTTGATTATGCCGTTACCTAATGTATGTTGACAAAAACCGAGTATTCGGTTAGGGTCATATTCTTCGACTTTGACGTGTATCATATCATCAAGGGTTACCATGCTGCGCACTTGTAATAAAGAAATTTGAGCGGGAGTGCATTGTTCTGGATCCAAGGTAACCGCAAATTCAATTTCAACGGGTGATCCAATAGCTACTTCGCAGACCTTGAGTAATAATGTTATGATTTTTGGCAGTGGTATTGCTTCATCTTGGATAACTGGGGCGAAATCTAACACACGGGCCCCTACATCTGTGATTCCAGAGTATAATCGTTGATCTCGTGATGAAAATGTTGATGCAATATAGTTTAGCTCACCATCTTTTTCTGCTGTGGCGATATCCAGGGTGGATAATGTTTTTTCTTCGTTTTGGCGGGTTATACTTGTTTTTGAATTAAGGTCAATAGTAAAAAAATGAGTCTGAGAGTATTTGATTAGTTCATCAAGTGTGCTATAATGAGATATACGTGGCTTGCTGGGACAAAATCTAAAAGCCTTCCCACCTTCGACGATAGTGCGCCCTAGTCCTAATGCGAGGAATGCTACACCGTCTTCGTTGTTGCATTTGCCTACAGGGTAATAATTGTATGATCGTGCAACTCCAGAAATAGTAGGATAAAATCTGTTTCCATGTTGTCTGCCGATGACCTCTTGTATGACTACGCCCATTTTTTCATCGCTGACTGACTGCGGTGTTGTCTTTATATAATCTTTAGCTTTTCTGAAAAAAGTTGATGCATACACATATTTTATTGCATTGCATAAATCTTGGAAACGGGTAGAAACTTCGCGGGTATGATTTGGCAGCATAATTGAGCTGTATACGCCGGCAAATGGTTGAAATAATGCATCTTCAAGCAGGCTTGATGAACGAACCGCTAGCGGGGTATTGATCTCTTTGATAAAAGCACGTAAATCACCTAGGACCGTAGATGGGAGATCGCATTGCATTATCAGAGAAGTTATGCGTTCATCTGTCATATTGTCGGTTATACGTTGCAGGATGTTGTTTTGTTCAATAAAGGTATCATAGATATCTGTTGATAGAACAAGAGTTCGCGGAATAGTTAATTTGATGTCATCGAAAACATCCTTGTTTAGATAAGTAGAAAAGAGTTTATCTAAAAAAGCTAGCCCCCGTGCTTTCCCACCTAATGCACCATGTCCTATGCGAGAGAAGCGAATATGCGGGCCATAGATGGTGCGAGAAAAAAGTGATACTGTGCCCTCGTGCTCGCTGTATTTATGATGCTGAATAGCTCGCTGTAACTTGCTACGCAGCTCTGTTTTATCTTTGGTATCTTTTTCATACTGGGCGGTAATATCGTTGAACACCGCAGCTAACTCAAATTCTGTTCTTGTTATAAGCCATCTGCTAAGAATTCTTTTTTTTGCATAGTCGACTAGCACCGCATCAGGGATTGACCAGAGCGCGTGTTCAAACGAACGCATATTATGTGCTCGTGCATGCTCTTTGTTATCTGCGTCTTTGAAAACAATTTCACTTAAACCTAGGTTTTCACGTACGAATTGTCTGATAGTAAAGATATGTTCTCGTGATTTTCTGTTAACAATGTGAACATGTTCTGCAGTGTTTTTCTTTTTAGACTGCTTATTGGTGATAAGTAACAGTGGTATATCCTCTTGATTCTTGTTCGATGACTTATTCAGAGATGGTTGTGTGTTTTTACTGGTGATAATACACAATAATTGATTGTAAAACGCAGATAATAATTTTTTTTCTTCTTCTGATGAGGTAGCAAGAAGTATTTTCGGTCTTCGCGATAAGCGAAGTTTCATTTGTATGGGGTTTGAAACGTCTTTTACCAGTTCATCAATGTGATTCCATATTTCATCATAAGTCAGTGAAACATACATCGAGTAATATTGAATGGAGGGTTCACTGAGAAGTATATATCTTGTATCTTTGTCATATGGGTTAGCTTTTGCATTGATCGTATCTTCTACAAGTGAGACGATATTTAGAAAGATTTTTCCGTCACCTTGCCAGGTGAATACCCAATCGAAGATAGAATGAGCATTCAGTTCAACCATGCGTGTGAGTTCAGCGGTATTATTGGCGAGCAGAATAATTGGTATCCGTGGTTTTTCAGATTTCGTCGTATTGACAAAATCAAAAAGATTAGCATTTCTTGGTATGTTGAAAATAACGATCAGGTCAACCGTTCGTCTCTGAATGATTTCTGCTGCTTCACTAGTTGAATCAACGTGTGTGATATATGGGATATAATTTGTGTTTCGTTTCACGTATATTTGTTTAAACAAGTCACTTAGACGGCCTTCTTCTTCAAGTAGAAAATAATCATAAGGAGTAGATATAAGGAGTATTTCACGTATTTTGTAGGCAGTTGATAGGCGGTGTTGTTTTTTTTCATCTGTTGGGCTAGTGTTTACACTGCCAACAGTTTCTGAGATTATTGTTTGAATTTTTTCTTCAAGAGATGCCATGAGTTTTTAGCTCGAGTGATTGATGCTGTGCTTCAGCATATCACATTGTTTTATTTAATTTTAGAATGTTATATCCAACCTCTGGCTCTGCAAGATTCAGCAACACGGGAGATAGCAATCATATATGCTGCGTCTCGCATGCTTATTTTTTTCTTTTTTGAAAGCGTGAGAACGTCATGGAATGATTTTGTCATTCGATCGTCTAACTCCCCTAAAACTCTGTTTTTATCCCAGTAATAATTCATATTGCATTGAACTTGTTCAAAGTAGCTGCATACTACTCCACCGGCGTTAGCAAGGAAGTCAGGTATTACCAGAACATTATTTTTTCTGAGTATGTCATCGGCTTCAGGATTCGTAGGCCCATTGGCACCTTCAACGATGACTTTTACTTTTGGACTAATTTTTTTCGCTGTCACCCCGGTTATTTGATTTTCTAATGCAGCAGGAATAAGAATATCAACGTCTTGTGAAATCCATTCTTCTCCAAGGATTACTTCATATCCAAGGGCTTCACATTTGGTTTTGTCTATACCACCAAATCGGTCACAGACACTCTGTAACTCTTTGAGGTTCACTCCATCTTTGTTTCTGAACGCGTATGAACATTTATCTTTTTGATCCCAGCAGGACACACAGATGGTTTTTCCACCATATTCATGTAATAACTCTATAGCATATTGTGCGACATTTCCAAATCCTTGCACCGATGCCGTGGTTTTAGTAATATCAACACCAAGATCTTGTAACGCTTCTCTAAGAGTAAATATACAGCCATAACCTGTTGCCTCTGTTCGCCCTAAAGAACCCCCCATGCCAACAGGTTTGCCAGTGATAAAACCGGGGTATTTTTTTGCAGTAAGGGTTTCATATTCATCTAGCATCCAGAGCATGTGTTGTCCACTGGTCATTACATCAGGGGCCGGTACATCTCTAAGAGGTCCAATGTCTCGTGATATCTGACGAACCCAAGAGCGGCAAAGCTGCTCTTGCTCTCGAACCGTAAGATCATGAGGATCACATATAACACCACCTTTTCCACCTCCTAACGGTAGATCTAATACCGCACATTTCCAGGTCATCCACATTGATAACGCCCGTACGGTATCAGCAGTCTCTTGGGGATGAAACCGTATACCTCCTTTGCAAGGACCTCGGGCATCGTTATGTTGTATTCGAAAACCCTTAAACACTTTGATTTTACCATTGTCCATTCGTACCGGGATAAGAAAATGGTATTCTCGTATTGGTTCTCTAAGTAGCCTCCTCGCACTTTCGTCGAGATCTAATTTATTAGCAACGCTATCAAATTGCTCCTGAGCCATTTTATATGCATTGAACCCTTTTTCTGCCATAGTAGGATACCCCGGGCATGGATTGATAATGTATTTATTAAGTTATTGGTCAATATTGATATAGCATACTTGTTTTGATGTTAAACGTGGACATCTTAATCAGAATAAAATGATAATTAATCACTATTACAGGCATATATTATACGATTAATGTACAATACTAACAATCATTTTTGGGTAATGGTGATATATTACTCTGCTTGTTGTAATTTTTTTAACTGATTTTTTATAACCTGTAACGATACATACTCCGGATCAATAGAAAACGTCATCTTAGGAGAAAGATATGTATCACGTACTGCCCCAATGCACCCGGGGAACTGCTGATCTAAAGCTTCCTGCCATTCTAAATGATCCTCAATCTTATAAAAAGTACTAAACACCACTACATTAAACCCGCCCCTACCGGTAACCGCCTTCATAATCCAAGGAATATGCGGATCCGCTTTCAATGTCCTCAGGATTTTATCCTGATTTTTTTTAATCTGGATCAACGACTTAACAAGAATATACTCGGGGGGGACTATCAAACGGGGAAATCTGCACACAGGCCGGCTGATAATGCTTGCCTTATGAAGGGTTTTTATCCGCCGCTCAATTGTCTTCCTGTGTACGTGCAACTGTTTTGCAATAAAATTTTCATTTGTACGTACCCCTTCGCCATTCACCAGTTTTCTAAGAATTCTTAGTGATAGTGTATCCAACTCATACCCAAGTATTGAACGTTGTATTCCCTTCGCAACATTTTCCTCAATTACCTTCAAAGAAATTGACGGATTATATTTTACGAAACACCCAGTACCAATATGTAATACCTCAGAAGGATACCCGTCTTCTCTATATGGGATAATCTTATTGTTAATGATGTGTTCTCGCCATTTTTGATGCGTACATACGTTCTCATGAAACGATATCATCAACGTATTATACTCTTCTTCTTTGAAAAAAAACGCGGCAAAAATATGATCATCATTTTCAATAAATGTTTTTGTTTGTTCATCTCGGAAAAAATTCGTACGTGAAATAACCATCAATGGTAGTTCTTTGAAAAGCCACGGAAAGGGGTATTGAGGCTTGTTAATCACATTACATTCAACTAATTTGTTCACTCGCTCCTTAATCGTATTTCTGTGTTTACCAAGCATTTTGGCAAGTTGATTAATGTTAATTTCAACACCCTCACCAGAAACAATAACATCTAATAGCCTTAGATTCAATCTGTTCCTCAATAAGTGCGATTGTGCCATTATAACCACATATCTATTATCCTTATTAATATTTTTATATGCTTAGAATATCATTCATACCAAAAAAAAACAGTCTGCTGTACTTTGTTTAATGATCACTATTTTTATTATTTATGATATTAAAGTACAAAAATTATTTGAAATATTATCATTAATAGCAATTTAAAGAAAATAAATATACATACAATTTATTTACCCTTTCCTATCATATACTATACATTGTGGTAGATATATAGTTGACTACGTATCAATTAAAACAATATTTCAAGGTTTAGAAACAATGACTCTATGTCATAGTCACTGACTTCAACTATCATAAAACCACAAGATACGTAAGGTGGTAAAAATGGAGCACTTAATACTCTCTAATACAGAAGAACTCAAAAAACAATCTGAACACCATCGATTACTTACCCATGTAACTAACTCTAATGCAACTAAAACACCCCGAGTAGTAGGAATTAGCCACAAAGGTGATATTATGAAACCACGACAAATATTAGTAACTCAAACCATATCAACGGCAAATCATGAACTGTTAGATCAGTTACTTAAAAAATGCTATATTGATGCTCTCACTGGTCGATTTCATTGCAGAGCCTGTCATAATATCGTGCATATCGACTGGTCTAGAAATATAGCATACTGTTCCATCCACGGCATGCTCATCTAATATCTGCTAACACACCTTAATTACGCCGTTATCTCTGATGCTTCTTTATCAATACCTGTTTCCTCAGATTTGCCCGTATCGGTATTCTTCTGAAGATCATACTCGATATTATACTCTCCAGGATCACCTGAAGTTATCTTAAAATTCTTCTCCTCACAGAGAGCAATCATCGGCGTATTATCCTTCAGGACGATACCATAGAGTTTTTTGAGTCCCTTGTCTTTTGCAACTTCAATGGTAAAATCAATAAATTCTGATCCTAGCCCTCGCCGTTGCCATTTATCACTAACAACAACTGCAAATTCGGCTTTTTCTGGATCCGTGGGATCAACAATAATCCGGGTGACACCAAGAAATCGTTTTTTACCGTTTTCTTCGATTTCCCCAACGATACCGATTTCTCTATCATAATCAATATTACAATACCGTGTGCGCATCTCATGTGGCGTTTCTTTAATAATCCTGAAGAATCTAAATCGAACAGTTTCCTCTGAAAAACTTTTAAACATATCAAGCCACAGGAATTCATCCTCTGGTTTAATCGGCCGCATTAACACTTTGGTATCGTCTTTTAAGATAACTGTTTTCATATATTTTCTAGGATACGGAGTAATAATAAGATGCGGTGCTTTCTTTGATGATGTCTCAACAATGATACGCGCGTCTACCGCAACAAGTTCCTCATCCACCGCAATCAATGGATTAATATCAATCTCTTTAATCTTGGGATTGTCGATAAGAAGCTGAGAAAACCGAATCATAATCTCCTGAATTTTTTTCATATTCGCTGGCGGGATATTCCGGTACCCTTTCAACAGTTGATACGCTTTAGTACGTTCAATGATACGTTGAACCAACACTTGATTTAACGGGGGAAACCCAATTGACCTATCTTTGAATAATTCAGTATACAGCCCGCCAAGACCAAATAAAATCACTGAACCAAACACTGGATCCTTTTTAGACCCTAGAATCAACTCAGCACCTTTCAACGACACCATCTTTTGAATAGTAACCCCTTCTATTGTCGCTTTAGGTGCATTTTTCTTTACATCTTTCATCATTTTTTGGTAGGCATCACGCACATCTTTTTCACAATGTAAATCAAGGGCAACACCACCTACATCACTTTTATGTGTTATCTGAGGCGAATGTACTTTCATGACTACGGGATAACCTATTTTTTGCGCATGATGTATTGCTTCTTTCTCATTATTTGCTATGACCGGTTTTGTGGTTGGTATCCCATATAATTCAAGGAATTGTTTTGACTCGTGCTCAGATAGCACTGTTTTTTTGTTTTCAATAGCCCGGTCTATAATTTCTTTTGCATCTTCTTTATATGATTCAGAGGTTTCTACATCAATTTCTTCCGGTGTCTCATATAAAAGTTCAAGATTTCGTGCATATTGATAGAGATACATATATGATTGAACCGCTTCATCAGGAGAGGTATAGGTAGGGACATCATTCCGATTAAGAATCTGCCGGGCATGGTACACACTTTCCTCACCTATAAATGAAGTTAATATGGGTTTTGTGGTTTTTCGGGAAAGATCGATAACTCGCTCTGCGAGCTTTCCAGGGTCCGCCATTACCTGTGGTACACAGAGAATAAGCAAGCCATCGATGTTTTTATCTTCTAAACAGATTTCAATGGTTTTTTCATATCGTTCTTCGTCACCATCTCCAATAATATCAATAGGGTTTGCTTTGCTCCAATGCGATGGTAGGATCTGATTCAGTTTATCCATAGTGGTTTCTGATAATACTGCTAATTTGCCACCGCGTTCAATGATTGAATCTGTTGCTAACACCCCCGGGCCACCAGCATTGGTCACTACCGCGATATTTGGACCTGTAGGACGGGGTTGTTTTGCCAGGATGGATGAACAGTTGAATAAATCCTGGATATCCATAACTCTTACAACACCTGCCCGTCGGAATGCTGCATCATAAATCGCATCTTCTCCGGCCATAGCGCCGGTATGTGAAGCCGCTGCTTTTGCCCCTTCGCTAAAACGACCTGATTTAATAACAATGATCGGTTTTGCTCGGGAGAAACTCCGTGCAGCGCTCATGAACTTCTTGGCATCAGTGATTGATTCTATATATAGAACGATACTTCGAGTATTCACATCCGTACCGAAATAATCAATGAGATCACCAAAATCAACATCGAGCATAGAGCCCACTGAGACAAAACCACTGAAACCCACCTTTGCTGCTCCAGCCCAATCAAGTATAGCACCGCACACTGCCCCACTCTGTGAAATTAACGCGATATTACCTTTATATGGCATTGATGAGGCAAAGGTTGCGTTCAGATTTTGATAGGGGAAAATAAAGCCGACACAATTTGGTCCAACAATACGTAGCTTATATTTTTGTTTGATTTTCCATAGTTCTTTCTCCCGTTGAACACCTTCGTCCCCTGTTTCTTTGAACCCTGCTGAAATGATAAGTATGCCTTTAATGCCATATTTACCGCATTGCTCCACTACGCTGTTGACTGCTTTTGCGGGTGTAGCTATTATTGCAAGATCAACAATTTTTGGAAGTTTTTCAACCGAGTTATATGCTTGAACTCCTTGGATGCTCTCATCTGTAGGATGAACAGGATAAACGACTCCTTGATATCCTGAGCTTATAAGATTTCGGAAAATTCGATAACCGGCAGATCCAACTTTATTGCTTGCACCAATAACAGCGATGCTTTTAGGTTTAAATAACCGTTCTAATTGTTCTGCGCCCATATTGATCCCCACATAAGATATAACTCTGTATGGACCCCGTATTAATATCCGGTACATAAGGTTATCGTTTATATTCTCCTTAGAATCGCCAATAATCTGAGAGAATGTGTCTTATTTTTTTTACTCGTTTTTTCACGTCTTCAAGTTTCACATCTTTTAAAGGTTCTTCGCTGACAATTTGATTCTTAGATTTTTGTAACAGGCCGCAGATAAGGTTATAATAAGATATGGTGCTTGATAGACTGTTATATCCTCCACCAAGGACTACCAGTAGTTTGTTAGGTCCCCCCTTAGAGAGTTGCATGATGTTTTTACCAAAATCATAATATATATTATGCGTTAACTTCATGTCTGCAAGCGGATCGGTATGATGTGTATCGACTCCACTTTGGTAGATAAGTATCTCAGGATCAAATTGTTCTGTTAACGGTGGTATAAGCTGCTCAAAGGCATATTGATAACTTTGATTGCTCGAGTGGGGTGGCAGGGGCAGATTGATGGTATACCCTGTTCCTTCTTCTGCTCCGATTTTTTCACTGCTTCCAGTTCCAGGGTATAATGTTCTCCCATCCTGATGGAATGAAATATTGAGCACGGTGGGATCACGAAAATAGATGTCTTGTGTACCATTCCCATGATGTACATCAAGATCAATTATTTGAAACCGTTTTATGCCTTTTGTTTCTCTGAGGTGCTCTATTACAACAGCGATATCGTTAAAAAAGCAAAATCCTGATGATGTTTGTTTGCTTGCATGATGGAACCCCCCTAACGGATTAATGGTGCATTGATATTGTTCAAATAATTTTATTCCTGCAAGAACTGTTCCACCTGTTGGGAGTCGCGCATAATCGTATATCCCTTTTGGAGCGGGAGTATCGTTTGCTAGCCAACCGCCTGTTTTACTGAGCGTTTTTACTCGTTTGATATACTCCAAAGTATGTACACGTGAGAGATCATTTTCTGTCACTTTAGGGGGTGTGATCAAAGTGAATTCATTCAGCATGTTTTTTTCTCTTAGATGGGAGAGAAGTCTCCGTGGTTTATCGCCAATTAAAGGATGACCTAGGCCAAGGTCGTATTTGTTGTAATCGTCGTGGTATACGAAACCGTTCATTGGAAGGGGTGCTAAGGAGTTATGGTGTAAAAAGATTATGTTGGAGTGCATCTTTTTGGTAGACTAGCGT
>CAZRMY010000031.1:14444-16724 GCA_964601295.1 uncultured Thermoplasmatales archaeon
CGTTTGTGTCATTTTTTGAAAACTTTTTTGGCAAATTTGAGATATTTTTATTGGATTTTTAATCAATAATAACAATATATGATGGTAATTAGTTGGATTAAATCCATAAATTATATGTAAAATACCAATAATTTTAAATATTGAGATGATAATATACGTATGTTATGACAAAGAAAGAATCAAGAACTACCAGATTGGATATATTTTATGGACGCTCTGAACTGACACAGCATTCATTTGCTATTTTTACACTCCCCGAACATGCTCAGAACACGAAGCATATTGAAATCCAAGAGTGGATTTAAATGTTAGAATTTTTTGCCATTGACGTATTTGATGCACAACTTTTTATTTCAATTATTGTGCTAGCATTTATTTGTGAACTCGTTGATTCCTCATTAGGTATGGGATATGGTACCACGCTCACCCCTGTTTTGTTGATTGTTGGTTTTGGTCCCTTAGCTATTGTTCCCGCGGTGCTTCTATCTGAATTACTCTCCGGCATTACCGCAGGAATTGTACATCATAAAGCGGGTAACGTAAATTTTTCCTGTGGCTCTATTCATCTCAAAATTGTCTTAGTACTCGCAGCGTGTAGCATTGTAGGCACAATAATAGCCGTGGTTATCGCCCTCAGAATTCCCGCGCTCTGGCTTAAAACCTATATTGGTATCCTGGTGTTAGCTATGGGTCTTATCTTATTGCTAACGTTACATAAAAAGTTCCCGTTCTCATGGAAAAAAATAACTGGTTTAGGACTTATAGCAGCATTTAATAAAGGCATGAGTGGTGGCGGCTACGGACCGGTAGTAACAGGTGGACAATTACTATCGGGTGTCAATGGAAATAACGCGGTAGGCATAACCTCTCTTGCTGAAGGACTTACCTGTGTTGTAGGGGTCATCATCTACGTGATCTCACCAGATCTCATAGATTGGTCGCTTGCGCCATCCCTCGTTATCGGCGCTCTTTTATCAGTGCCTTTTTCAGCATTCATCGTCCGAAAAATGCCCACACAAACTCTGAAAATCGCTATCGCTGTAGTAACTATACTACTTGGTGTATACACCTTATACAATATTTTTTACAGCTAATGCATAACGTGGTATTGAACATCGCTCAAAAAACATTGTTAAAATAACAATATTTATATCCCACCAGGCCATCTTTACTACCTACTCATGAAAGTTGATTTAGATTCAGTACAATGCATCACTGAAACCTCTGTTACCATTAGAGGATCACGAAGACGAGTCACCGTTCCCTCTGAAGTTGTCGGTCTACTCGATCTAGAAAATGGAGAAAAACTCAGATGGATTGTTTTCAAAGATGGGTCTATCACTGTACAAAAAGCAGAAAAATAACTGCTACTCTGTTTTAGTTATTGTTTTTGTGGCAATAATATCAATATCTGTCCCTAAAATACGAGGTATAATTATGTCTCCCCTTTTAATCGGAGCGGATATCGCATGTTTTTTTATCTCAGTTAATACACCGGGAATCTTATCTTTTGGCACCGGTTTAGAGCTTTTGACACTTACCAACGGCCATGCTCCATGAACTGTTTTTACCGAGGTTGTAAGCATTCGCCTGGGATCAAGTGCTTCACTATAGGCATATTCTTTACCTCGTTTACATTTACAGCCTTCGAGGATCTCTACGTTTCTACCATTTTTTTTTACTAGTATTTCACATCCGATTGGACATACAATACATTGAATGGATTGTGTCTCACTCATCAATGCATACCTCCAACGGTGTTTTTTTCTGCAGATGTTTTTTGGTTATATCCACTGTTATGTTCATCATGTTAGCAGGGTTTAACCAGGGTACTTTTTTGCTGAGGATATTTTCGTTTCCCTGATAAATCGTCACTATTTTGTTCCTCCCTGGTTTCTTGGGACGAAAAGTACATTGAATAGCGCCAGGTTGACCAATGCGTTGAGGAACAACGTAGTGTATATCTTTTCCTACTTTAATGTGACAGTGATGCGTCGGAATGTTTTTGCTTTCCATATATTGTGCTGCGTTCTTACCAACCTTTTTTGCGTCAACTGCAAGCAGATCTACGGTGTCATAGACTTGAAGGCAGTTACCACACGCGAATATGCCCGATTGCGTGGTTTCTAATTGTTGGTTCACCAGGGGTCCACCAGTTGCTGGGTCAAGAAGGATTCCCGCGTTTTTTGCCAGCTCATTCTCTGGAATAAGTCCCAAGGATAATAACAAGGTGTCACAAGGGATATGCTCCTGTGTATCTTCTAGGAGAACACCCTCGTG
>CAZRMY010000032.1:0-16320 GCA_964601295.1 uncultured Thermoplasmatales archaeon
TTACAACACCTGATAAAACGCGTGTATACACATAATAAATATTATAAACAGAAGCTCTCAGATGCAGGCGTTCGACCAGGATCTATCAAAAGCTTGGATGATGTAGCAAAAATACCATTTCTCACAAAACAGGATCTACGGGAGTACTATCCTTTTGGACTTGTATGCACAGAGTTAGATGATGTCATTGAAGTGCATGCGTCCTCCGGAACTACGGGTAAACCCGTTGTTGGACCGTATACTCGGAACGATGTTGAATTATGGGCTGAAGTGATGGCCCGATCCCTCTGGGCAAATGGGCTTCGAAAACAAGATACCATGCAAAACTCCTATGGGTATGGGTTGTTTACCGGGGCACATGGCTTTGAAAAAGGAGCGCAAAAAATTGGTGCAAATGTGATAACCATCAGCTCAGGAAATACGAAACGACAGATTGATGTCATGAAAGATTTTGGTACTACCGCAATCGCATGCACCCCCTCCTACTCATTGTACATGGCTGAAGTTGCAGAAGAACAGGGTCTTGACCCCAGAACAGATTTTAATGTCCGATTAGGGTTATTTGGAGCGGAAGCCTGGAGTACTGAGATGCGCCAGTCAATAGAAGAACGCTGGGGGTTAACTGCTCATGAGCATTACGGGCTCACAGAGATCATAGGACCTGGAGTGGTCTCCGAATGCGAATACAAACACTTGCATGTAAACGCTGATCATTTTCTCCCTGAAATCATAGATCCTCACACTTGTGAAACACTTGAACCTGGTGAAGAAGGAGAACTCGTGTTTACCACCTTAACTAAAGAAGCATTCCCCGCTATCCGTTTTCGCACACGTGATCTTGCCATGCTCACCGAAGAACGATGTGAATGTGGACGCACGTTGCCTATCCAATCCCGGATTAAAGGCCGCAGTGACGATATGATGAAAGTTAAAGGAGTAATCGTGTTTCCCTCACAAATTGAAGCAGCGCTCATGCAAGTCCCGGGGGTTAGCGATCAATACCAGATAGTAAAAAGTAAACGCGGGGAAATCACCGAGTTAACCGTTGAACTTGAACCTACTGAGCAGCGATACAAAGAAGGACACCTTAATACGCTCACCAAACAAGCTGAAGATGAAATATATAGCATCCTTAATCTTCACATTCCGGTGAAACCCCTTCCACCAAAGACTATCCCACGGAGCACCGGTAAAGCAAAACGGGTCATCGAACGGTAATCAAAAAATATGGGTGAATAATCAATGATTGAGCTAATCAAAGACATTATACCATATATATCCGGGCTTTGGACGCTTCCCTGGATACTTATAGGGTTCATCATAACCATCACTCTATCTAAATTTATCGCTGAAGAACGCCTCACAAAGATTATGAAAAAAATAGGGTTAATACTTCTGTATTTTTTTGTACCTGTGTTGCTGTTTAGAATCTTTCTTAACCAAAATTTTGAGCAGCAACAACTTGAATTTACACTTGTCACTAGTATAGTACTGTTTTTTATGTATCTACTTGCTTATCTTTTTGCACGGTATACCGCAAAAAAACGCCAATACACAAGTAAAAACCGTCGGCAGTTCATAAAAACTGTTCTTACCAATCAAGGCCGTAGTTCAGCGTTTATCGGCGGTGCCTTACTTGCATCTCCATGGTTTGTAGAAGCAGCGATATTTATTGCTCTTGTCGGCATCGTGCTATTTGCTATTATCCCATATATTTTATCTGTGATGCATAAGCATGAATCTAGAAATACTGATGAACCAGTGCATGCGTTACCCTGGTATCTTAAACTGTACCCATGGTACCTCATCAGCTTTGTGATTGCAGCCATACTTCTGCATAATACTACTGGATTTACGTTTTCAGATTTAGGTGATCTTGGAGTCGTACTTAAATTCTATACAGCGTTAACCATTCCTGCTGCATTGTATTATGTAGGATCTGGTATCCATCCTCATGATTTTAAGCTCAGTGAAATGAAAAAATTGTTCACGTTACATTATACTTCAAAACAAAAAGATCACTGGCCGTGGACCCGAAATATTTTTTTCTTAACCGTTATTCTCACACCAGTTTTGACCACCATCAGTTTTGGGTTGCTTTTAATTATGGAGTTAATACCTAATGCATGGTTCACCGTAATTGTTATTAACTCGTTTCTACCGATAACCAGCACCAATATGTTCCTAGTACCCTATGGCATTGACAAGAAGGTAACTGCATTGTCAGTGACATGGACCACAGTTGTATGTGTCCCAATAATTGTGTGTTTGATTTATATTTTCACCTTATATCTCCCATAAATACAATGTGGAGCAATTTTTTTTATCTCTGCGCAAAGCTATTTTAATAGCTATGCTATCCAAGGTATTTGGGAGAAAGTTATTATGGATTTTACTTGGAGTGATGAAGAAATTATCTGGCGTAAAACGGTACGGGAATTTGCAGAGAAAAACATACGGCCATATGTTAGGGGGATTGATACAAATAAACAAATCCCTGATAAAATCATCAAAGGAATGGGTAGGCTTGGGTTGTTAGCGCCAACTGTTTCAAAAGAATATGGCGGCTCTGATATTAACTGGAAAATGGCAGCTATAGCTGCTGAAGAGCTAGGACGTGCTGACATTAGCCTTGCGGTCCCGGTGTTATATTTAGTTGAAGCAGCATGGGGATATATATTTGATAAGTATGGTGGTGATGAAGCAAAAAAACTGTTTTTGCCACAGGTCACAAAGGGTAACAATTTTTGTGGTATAGCTGTCACCGAACCGACTGGTGGATCTGATATTGTTGGCGCAGCAAAAACCTCTGCTAACCACTGTGATGGCGCTTGGGTATTAAACGGGGAAAAAATGTTTATTAGTGGGATCACAGAGTCATCTGAATTTGGTGGTATTCATCTTACGCTTGCACGCACTGATCCTGCTAAAGGACATAAAGGGTTTTCGTTTTTTGCTGTTCCCATAAAAGACATGGAGGGTATTGATACAACGCTGCTTGAGGATATGGGCCGTATGGGTATTTCAACTGGTGGGTTTATAATGACTGATGTGAAATTGCCGGAGGCATATCTGATTGGTGAGCAGGATAAAGGTTTTTATTATGCTATGGAAGGTTTTTCTGCAGCTCGAGTGCTTATTGGCGCAACCTGTGTTGGTGCGGCACAAACAGCATTAGAACTTGGCATAGATCACATCAAGAATCGCCAAGCGTTTGATCGCCCATTAGCACGGTTTGAAGGGATTCAATTTCCATTGGCTGAGCTGTATACCAATGTTCAGAGTGTGCGATTGTTAACCTATCAAGCTGCATGGATGATGGACCGTATGTATCAGGATAACACGTTTTCGCATCATGATGTCGCGCGTGCTGCAGCCATGGTTAAACTGCGCGGTCCGGTTCGTGCATTTGAGGTTATGAATGAGGTTGCGGATTGGCTTGGTGCCACGGGGTATACTAAAGAATATCCCATTGAAATGGGGATTCGTGGGGTCAGGTCATACTCTATTGGTGCGGAGGGAACTATGAATATCATGCGTATTATCATCGCACGTGAGCTACTGGGGAAGGAATTTTTACCATATTGAAACCTAAATACTCCTAGCTATTACTAATGTGTAAAAATAATTTTATACTAAATCAATATATAATATTTCATATTTAACATAAAGTGCGCAAAGTATTAAAACACAATTAACTATTGTTAACACATATTGTGGGGGTATACAAATTGCATAACATTTCAAGACAATCTATTTTCTCAATCACCAGCATACTGATGTTACTTACGATCAGCTTCATAATTATAACTAATGCTACATCATTTGTAACAGACGAAACATCAATATCAACTCAATCAATAGATATCACCATTGCTTTTTCAGCTCCTACCATCCAACAAACAGATCATGGAGAATTACTTCTTATTGAAGACACCGAGCAGTTAGGTGCACCCGGAGAACCATTACTACCCGTAAAAACCGTAAAAATACTAATCCCACCAGAAACCACACTAGATCACATAAGTGTTCAACCAACTCCCCCAATGCTTCTCCCAAGACCCTGTACCCTAGCAGTAGCCCAAGAGATACAACCCTTTAATACTCTAAACACGTCCCATACAAACGACTTAAAAGCAACCATCAAGAATTCTACTGAGCCTTATCCACACTATTTCTACAAAAACAGAGGAATTGAATATATTCATGGATACCCTATAATCATACTCAATTTATACCCCGCAAAATATGTTCCAAACACCAAACAGATCTATCTTTACCCTACCATCAATGTAACCATAACGTTCTCAGAAACCACAAATAACCGGCAGATATACACCCCTAGCCCGTCCCACATCCCTCAGGACATACGAGCTGTACAAGACATCATTATCAATCCAAGAAACATCCCTCTCTATGAAACAGAAGAAATACCTCCTCAAAGTGCAACTCAACAAGGGTTAACCAGACAAGATGAACACTACGATTATGTTATCATCACCAACGAACAACTCAGAGACGCAGAAGCCAACTTTACCTTCTACGATCTTATCAACGCAAAACAGGCTCAAGGATTAAATGCAACTATCATAACTGTCGAAGATATCCAAAAAACACCTGCCTACTGGTGGAATGGATACTTTGGAGATGGCCAAGCGCAGTTTAATGACACACAAGCCCAAATCAGAAATTTCATAAAAGACGCCTATGCCACCTGGGAAACACGCTATATTCTCCTTGGAGGCGACGGTGATGCACATACAAATGGCTCAGAATGCGAACACGCCATAATTCCAGCCCGGACCCTGACAAGCCTCCTGCTCATCGGTCTATCAGAATATATCCCTAGTGACATATACTATGCCGCATTAGACGGCAGTTGGAACAACCCAGAACACCCGTTCCCTTCCACCGCAGATATCACTCTCTCAGACCCCGGAATCCAAGGAACCAGCACCGGCTTTCTCACCGGCCCCACAACCGACACCGTCGACTACCACGTCGGCGCGGACTCATTACGCTGGACAGTACAAAACAACGAAACCACTCGAGCACAATGCATACTCACCATAGAACCCCCCTATCACGATCTATCAGATAAAAACTGGCTGCATTTCCATATAAAAACACCACAACCCAACTACAAACTAGGAAACGTAATTTTCACCAGTGCAGATGGGAAAAAAACATCCTTCATCGCAGAAAACATCCCCATTTACCTTTGGGATATCACACCAAACACCTGGCAATCAGAACATATCTACCTTCACACACTCATCAATTCAGACACCTTCAGCTGGAACAATGTAGCAAAAATCACCATTGATCTAATATGCAACTCCCCACAAATTGGAGAGCATATCAACATCGATGGACTCTACGTTAGCAGCTATACAAATCAATTTTGGGGTGAACCCGGAGAAGACGATCTTATTCCAGAGGTTTACCTTGGAAGAATGCCAGTGGACACTCCTACTGAACTATCACATGTTATAGAAAAAACCCTCTCCTATGAAAACAGCGACCACGAACAATACTTACGCGACATCTGGATGATTGGAGAAAACCTTGGATTTGGCGGACCCGCGGAATGGGGTGGAAACTACAAAGATGAAATCAAACTAGGTAGCACCAGCTATGGATACACCACTCAAGGAATCCCCCCGCAATACGATGTCTACACCCTTTACGACAGATACTGGGAGCAGAACGGATGGCCTGAACCAGATAGAGGAACTGGAGGATGGTCACCTACAAACGTAACTACCATCATAAATAATAACCTCCACATAATCAACCATTTGGGACACGGAAACAACTATCACGTCATGAAACTTGATGACCCTGTCCATGCACGCACAAATCAATCAAATCATAATCTCATGATACAAGGTCCCTCCCATGATATCCATCAAAATCTTACTAACGATCATTTCTTCTTCCTCTATACACAAGCCTGCTTGCCGGGAGCATTCGATAACATCTTTCCTACAGCCCCTGCAGACATCCACGGAGAAGCTACACCTGTACCATATGACGCGGTAATCGAACACATACTCACCGCAGAACACGGCGCCTTCGCCTGTGTCGCAAACACTCGGTACGGTCTTGGCTCAGCTGATCTTAATGGCCCCTCCCAACATTTCGACCGGCACTTTTTTGAGGCATTATTCAATCAAAACAAAAGACAAATAGGCGAAGCATTTCACAGTTCACGTATTGAAAATATAGATCGAATCTCCAATATGGGTGTACGATATTGCTACTACGGAACCACTTTATTCGGAGACCCTGCCGTAGCGATTAAAAACCCGCCACCTCCATCACATGATCTTGCACTCACCCAGCTTAATATACACCCGTATTATGTACAAAACACCACTAATTCTTTCAATATAACCCTATTTAACCGCGGTTTTAACGACGAATACAACATTACCATTCTTCTACATATAGACAACAACACGGCATCAACGTATTATCATCCATATCTCCAAAACCAAACCTACGCCAATATCACCATCGCACTTCCAACACTCCCCTTAGGAACATACGATATCGCAATGGAAATCCTGCCAGTACCCGGTGAATCATACCTTGAAAACAATAGAAAAGCAGATGAAATAAGCATTGTTACCACAGCGCCTCTTAAAATATGTCTGCTTAACTCGTTGGGGGCGGATATGAGCACCAACATTTATGATATTATAGATTCTAATTGGGAATCCTATGGTGAAATTCCAGTTATTATCGATTACACTTCACTCAACTATGAAGGAATAACCTACGAAGATCTCGAAGATTCAGAAGCAGATATGCTTATCATCGATTTCGCCTGGTATGTACCACCTATTTTCTATTACGAATTTACCCCTGAAGAATTAGAAGCTATACGATGTTATGTCAACCAAGGCAATCGCCTTCTAATCACTGCTGAATCATTCTATGGTAACAATAAACAACTCCTCCCGCTCATAGGACTCAACGAAGAACTCCCCCAATTATTCACTGGGGGGAAGGGGAATCTCACTGTCTATGCACCTACCCATCCCTTATTTGAACAGCTCCCAAACCCATTTCCTAGTAATAGCACAACGTTTTTCCCCAGCGATGATGAGCTATGGAACGCTAATGATTTACATCCAATCACACCAGGAACCATTCTCGCACGAACACCAGATAATACGTGCGCGGTTATCATTCATAATAACTCCCTTTACTTTACCTCATTAGTAGCAAATCTCTATCTCACCGAACATGACCTTCAGTTATTATACAATGCCATGACTTTTGAAAACACGAATATCGATTTTTATGCCTCATGCAATGGTCCATATGTTCAAAGCGTAGACACACCTATACAATTCATCGGTTCAGCAATCGGTGGAACACCGCCCTACTCATGGCAATGGAACTTCGGAGATGGTAATACATCAATACAGCAAACCCCCGCTCATTCCTACGCAAAACCAGGTGTTTACCAAGCCACAGCAAGTGTCTCAGATACAAATGGACACACCCGGGCTTTTACCACACAAGTCACCGTGATACACCCACCTTATTCAACCCTTTACGTTGACGATGATTACAGTGAATCAACACCAGGATGGAATCTTACTCGTTTTCCATCTATACAGCCCGCTGTTGATCTTGCGGGGTTGCATAACACGATCCATGTGAATGATGGCTACTATACCGAAAACATTCACATACCCCGATCCATGCATCTATATAGCGAAAACAATGTAACAACCATCATCGAAGGACAAACTTCTCACCATGTCATCGACATTTCATCCGATCAGGTAACCATAACCAACTTTACCATCACAAGTAACAAACCTCCAATACCTCCCTTTATCGCAGGTATTCATATCAACTCAGATGATAACCGTATCATCCAAAACATCATTACTGACACAGATCATGGTATCTATGTAGAAAGAAACACTAACATTACTCTGATAAAAAATAAAATACACTCTAATTCACAACATGGCATACTGTTAGATGAAACACGACACTCACTCATATCTAAAAACATTCTATCACAGAACAAAGAAAGCGGTATTTACCTTCGTGATACTTATTACAATACGATAACACAAAACTCACTATCACAAAACAGCCAAGGCGGCATAACACTGTACACTTCTTACCAAAGCCGTATTCACAACAACACGTTTCATAAAAATGGTATACTCATACAAAGCCCATGGTTTGTGGATTGGAACTCACACACTATTAATAACAACCTTCTCGATGGAAAACATATCCGTTACTATGCAAATATAAAGAATGCTTATATCTCCGAACCAGCTGCACAAGTTATTCTCGCAAACTGCACTAATGTAACCCTTGAAAACCAATGCCTTTCACAATCAGAAATTGGCGTACAACTAGGATACTGCAACCATAACATCATCACTAATAATGTGATTACACACAACACCCACCATGGTATATACACCGCTTTCTCTGAAAACACAACCATTACCACCAACACTATAACCAATAACAATGAAAACGGTGTAAAATTCGATCTTGAATCACATAACAACACAATACATCATAATACCATCACCCAAAGTCACACTGGAATAAGCGTTAACCAACAAAGTAATAATATCACCATTCACAATAACACTATTTCGCATAATTTAGATATTGGAATAGCGCTCTCTGGAATAACGAATACCACGATTTGTCATAACCATATACATAACAACACGTACCCGGGTATCATGGCTCTGCAAACCCGTAACATGCGTATCATCCAAAATTACATAACCAACAATGGTCATGTTGGAATCTTCTTTACCGCAGCAAACGATTCACTGATACAATCAAATAACATCACCACTAATCAATACCATGGTATTTACTTTGAACACAGTCACCATAACAATGTGTCACACAACATTATCGCCAATAACGACTATCACGGGATTCATCTAGCACATCACAGCAATACTAACACCATACTCTATAACCACGTTAAACACAACATTAATGGTATGTACCTAAACACTGTGGCGCATAATGAAGTACACGATAACAATATGGAAAACAATGATGAAAACGGGGTGTACCTGCACTCAGAAGCCAACTATAACAACCTCATCCGCAATAATATTTCCAATCAACCCACGGGTGTACAATTTTTAAACGCACATTGCAACCTTTTAAAAAACAACTCGGTGACCACCAACGCTATCGGCATAAATCTGCTGTTGGACTCAACCGGTAATACTATAGAGGAAAACTACATCGCTGATAACATAAACACCGGAGTATCCCTATCTGAAAACTCACACTATAATCTTATGCGTATGAACTTTTTAAACAATCCTCAAAATGCAGTAGACAGTTGCCAAAACTACTGGAACTCATATCCGCATCTACCAAACAAAAAAGGTAATTATTGGTCAGACTACTTAGAAAAATATCCAAACGCACAACAACATCCGTACGTACCCGGGGTTTGGGATACACCGTATGCTATAGACGGAGGCGACAACTTTGATTACTATCCATTGATAGAACCTGTACATAACCACCCGCCACTTCAACCCAATAAACCAACTGGGAAATCAAAAATAATGTACCGAACAAACGATTTTGCGTTATTTAGTTATACCAGCACAACGGCAGATCCTGAAAATAATCCACTTTACTACTACTTTAACTGGGGGGACAAAACCGGGAGCGGCTGGCTTGGACCTTATCCATCAGGTTATCCAGTCACCGCATATCATAGCTGGGAAAAACCAGGGGTATTTAAAGTCCGTGTCAAAGCCAAAGATATGTATGGAACAATAAGTGAGTACTCCACCCCGCTGATTGTCTCTGTTATATATAATATCGTAGAACCCATACCGATACCAATAGAATAACAAACGACAAAAAAAACAGCGCTATATTTTTTTTAATATTAACTCAGCAGCTCGTTTACCAGACAGTATCATACCGCCAAAAATTGGTCCCATACGCTCCGCGCCAAATACCGCGTTTGCTGCCATGCCAGCTACATATAATCCAGGAAATGCCTCTTTAGTATTTTTTACTACAAATTGTTCACCGATATCTGCATTCATAGACCGCTCACATTCCAACTCACCAGATTTTGTCGCAAGCGGGCCACATTTCTTACGGACAATATTACAAACCTCTGCAGCATGACCTGTAGCATCAATGCAATATTTCGCGCGAATAGAAAGCGGGTCAACATGTAACCCCGCACATTCGACAGCACTCCAATTAATGACAAAACCATTTACTTTTCGGTTATTAAGCAGCACGTCCTCAACCGACATGGTATTAAACATACGTACACCAGCATCAATGGACGCAGCAGCTAATTTTGCCACAGATTCAATTGAATCAGCGCTGAAATAATTATCCCGCTCATCACGCAATTGTATGCCAATATCATCAAGAATTGCTTTTGAGGCTTTTTGCACGACGATCACCGGAAAGGTCATACCGCCACCCCACATACCTCCGCCAATGGATAATTTCCGCTCAAATAACACCACTTTCTTGCCAGATTCTGCAAGATATTTACCTGCAATCATACCTGCAGGCCCGGCTCCTGCTATTGCAACATCGACTTCAAAGGCATCTTGAAACTCTTCAGCAAAACGCGAAAAGATTGTTTTGGTGACCCTCACATCATCAATAGTCATAAAACTCACGCTTTTTTTTCACCTCCACCGTATACTAAACTGCTATATTAACCTAATCGCTAAACATATAAAACGTATCCAAGTATTCGTCGTCACATAGTATGATTACGATACGGCAATTTCAACCAGAGGACATGTTTACTGTCATCAAACTTGCCTATAACACGCTCCCTGAGCGATATAACCCAACGGCTTTTAATCATCTCTATGAACTATTTCCTCATTCATTCTTAATCGCCGAAGAACACCATAAAATAGTAGGGTTTATTGCTGGGTCACATATAACCAAAACTAAAGCACGTATCTTACTGCTTTCAGTACAACAAAAGTATCGAGGTAAAGGAATCGGTAGTGCTTTACTTGAAGCGTTCATGAACAAAATGCAAGAGTTACAGATATCCGAGATAGAATTAGAAGTTAAAACAACAAACAAGGCTGCTATAACATTTTATCAAAAACATGAGTTTACAATTACAGAGACAATCAAAGAATTCTACCAGGACAACACTGACGCATATATTATGACTAGAATTATTTAGTACTCAAAAGACCCAGTGATTCACGTTCACGTTCAGTCATAAAGCGAACTGCCATATGCTCCAAACGCGTAGAGAGCTTATTGAACCCCGGTATATCATTACTAGACAACATATCAGCGATACCTTTACTCAACGAAAACACTGCAAGTTTATGCTCTCGTTTGGATTTATATACGTGATATGGGGTGATATCTAAATGCTCATAAAAACTAAAATCGCACCCATTTTTATCACATAGCTCCTCAATCTGTGTTCTCATCTGGAATAAAAAGGTATGTAATTGAATAAGCTCATCCTTCTGCATAATACTCCGTTCCCAACGACGACATACCCTCGTGGCTTTTTATTTTTTTCTACCAGTTCTTATTTATTACAGAAACTGTGCTTTTAGGGCAACAGATATGTTTACTCTGTTTTACTCAAAATCGCTTTTTGTTAAAACCTTCACGGATTTCGGCATTTTCACAACATTACCTAGCTTAATACCAACTATTTCTTTAACATTTTTATTGCTGGCAATATCTAACAATCGTTGGGTGATAATACCATCGAACACAACGGTTGAAATCTTGTTGCTTTTTTTAATGGCATCCGTGAGCTGACGTACAGGGATCTTCTTGAGTTCTTTCTGATTAGCATCAAAGAGCACTGCTTTAAGCGATCCAGAGATATCTTTCAAAATATTATCGTAATTTTTCATTCGCTTTGAAAGATCTTCTTCATCTTCTTTCGATTTTTTATCAGATGATTTATCAGATCCTTTTTTAGAATAGGATTTCTTGCTTTTTTGATCTTTTTCTTTCGCTTCTTTATCTTCTTTGGATTCTCTTTCGATGTTGTACATATCTGCATATTGTTCAAATGGGATTTTGTTTTTCAGCGATTTCATAATCAGTTTCTGTGGTATTTCTTCAACCTCACGAGTCTGCGGTGCCCGCGCAACAAAATCGATGTCAGCTACCTGGACCATCTCCCGTAAAATGAGTTCCCCGCCGCGATCACCATCAACAAAAACAGTGGTAACTTTTTCTTTTGTAAGATCTATAACGGTTTTGGGGATATTGGTACCGCCAACAGCGATAACATTTTTAATGCCGTATTTAAGCAGATTCAGGACATCACGTCGTCCTTCTACAATTATAATGGCATCACTTTTTTCAACATTTGGTCCTGCAGGGCAGTGGTCAGAGCCATACGAGGTGATTTCCTCTACTTGTACTGCCTGACGAACGTTATCAGCGATACTTTCACCTTCAATTTTACTTTTTTCCATGACAACATTTAACAGTTCTTTAGCGCGATCAATAACATGTTTTCGCCGGGACACACGAACGTCTTCCACTTCGTCAACCTTAATAGTTGCTTTACAAGGTCCAACCCGATCGATACTTTCAAACGCTGCAGCAAGAATCACAGTTTCGACCTTGTCCAACGACGTAGGTAAAGTGATTGTGCCATCGCTTTTCCCATTTTTTGAATCGATTTCAACCTCGATTCGCCCAACACGAGCAGATCGCTGTAGCTCCCTGAGATCAAGTTCTTCACCGAGAAGGCCTTCTGTCTGACCAAATATTGCGCCGACTACATCAGATTTCTCGATAATACCATCAGCCTTAATATGAGCTTTAATAAGATACTTAGTTGTAGATGGATCAATTACCATAGTTTATGCACCTCATAGAGTAGAGTTTTTACTGAAAAATAGCACCTTTCTCTGCTGTTTATTTTAATTTGAGATTAGGATTTTTAATCTCACCCGGCAAACTTTTTTAGCCGACGATACGATTTTTAAGATGTTAAACGATGAAATGTTAAATTTCAAGTTGATAACAGCACCTATGAGTGCTACTTTTCAATAGATTGTATGTACTTTTCTACGTTGTATAATAGAAGCTTCCGTCATATTTAAATGTTGTGCCTTGATTTACGATGGAAGTCGCGGCTATGAATCAAAAAATATACATTGGGGTTGCCTGGCCATATGCCAACGGCTCATTGCATCTTGGCCATATTGCTGGTTGTTATCTCCCCGCAGATATATTCGCTCGATATAATCGTCTCATGGGGCGAGATGTGCTTATGGTATCTGGTAGTGATGAACATGGCACTCCCATTACCATCACCGCTGAACAAAAACAGACAACTCCTCAGCAAATTGTTGATGAATACAACAAAGAACATACACAGAACATGCTAGAATTGGGCATATCATTTGATTTATTTACCCGGACAAGTACCAAAAACCATCAGCAGGTGGTACAAGATTTATTTCTCACACTTTACAATAAGAAGTATATCTATAAAAAAACCATTAACTCGTTTTACTGCAGAAACTGTACCCGATTTCTACCCGACCGATATGTGGAAGGAGTCTGCCCGCATTGCGGGTGTGAAAACGCCCGTGGTGATCAATGTGACAAATGTGGTAAAATCCTAGATGTTGAAGAGCTTAGTGATGTTAAATGTAAGCTATGTGGCGGGACACCAAAAGTAAAACAAAGTGACCATCTGTTTTTTGCGTTAAGTAAATTTGAAAACAAATTAATTAAGTGGATTAAAGATAAGAAACACTGGAAGTCTAATGTACATAAATTCACGTATAACTGGCTGAAAAATGGGTTACAAGATCGTGGTGTCACCCGGGATCTCACCTGGGGCATACCTGTCCCTGTGGAAGATTTTGAATCAAAACGAATTTATGTCTGGTTTGATGCAGTCACCGGGTATTTATCTGCAAGCAAGGAATGGGCTAAGCAACAGGGTGATCCTGAAAAATGGCGTGAATGGTGGCAGAATCCACAGGCACGACATTATTATTTTTTGGCAAAAGATAACATACCGTTTCACACTATTATTTGGCCTTCGATGCTCATGGGATATGATGAATCACTCAATCTCCCCTATGACGTCCCTGCAAATGAATATCTCTGTCTAAGCGGAGAACAATTTTCAAAAAGCCGCTGTGTCGCAGTATGGGTACCAGATATTTTACAGAAATTCGATCCCGATGCCATACGCTATTATCTGTCAATAAACATGCCAGAAAACAAAGATTCTAACTGGCTATGGCACGATTTTGTCGCAAAAAACAATGACGAACTTGTCGGAACCTATGGGAATTTTATCCATAGAGTTATCACTTTTACAAGTAAAAACTTTGGTGCGATACCATCACCAGGAGAACTCACCAGTTTAGACAATGAAACACTACATAAAATAAAGGATACCGCCAAAAATGTTTCAGACGCACTTGAAACCTGCTCCTTTAAAAAAGGCTTACGTGCAGCTATGAACCTCGCACAACATGGCAACTACTACTTTGACCAAACCCAGCCATGGGCATTAGTAAAAACCGATAAACAACGCTGTGGAACCGTTTTACATATTTGCTTACAAATTGTCCAAGCACTCGCCGTTTTTATGATGCCCTATTTGCCTTTTTCTTCAACGCAGATGTGGCAGATGCTTGGTAATCCGCATTCCCCACAACACTGGGAAGATTACAACAAAAAACTCCAAGAGGGAACCCCAATGGAAAAACCACGCCCATTATTTAACAAACTTGAACTTGACGATATAGTAGAAGAAGCTGATCCTTTTTCCAAACTTGACTTACGTGCCGCAAAGATACTCGATGTCAAAGATCACCCCGATGCTGATAAATTATATGTCATTCACGTTGATCTTGGCCCCCTGGGCAAACGCGTCATCGTAGCAGGCATGAAACCATATTATACTATCAATGAGATGAAAGGAAAACATATCGTTCTAGTCACTAATTTAAAACCAGCAAAACTCCGGGGCATAGTATCAAAAGGGATGTTACTTGCAGCAGAAGACACCAATGGAGTCGTATCATTATTAGACCCGCAAAACGCCACACCTGGTAGTGAAATCGCAGTTGAGGGTATACCCCGGGAACCCGTAAAAACGGTTGAATTCAGCGATTTCAAACAAATAACTATGACTGTTAATGCACAACAGCAAGCCATTTATAAGAAAAAACCGTTGCAGAGTAAAACCGGCGCCGTTAGTACCGACAAACCCGTGGAACCTGGCGCACAAATCCTGTAAAGAAAATCATTTATGTTGAGGGAGAAACACATGATGTCACAAATTATAGGTGAAACCAACTTACCATTAACAAAAATTAAAGAAGGAAAAGTACGTGAACTCTATGATATTAAAGACAAATTACTGCTCATTGCAACAGATAGGATATCGGCATTTGACTGGGTGCTACCAAATCCAATTCCACATAAAGGCATTTGTCTTACTCAGCTGTCTGCTTTTTGGTTTGACTATATGCACGATAGTATCCCTAATCATGTAATTAGTACAGAGGTCGATGAGTATCCAAAGATACTGCATGATCATAAAGACATACTACGTCATCGGAGTATGCTGGTGAAAAAAGCTAAGGTATTGCCTGTTGAATGTATTGTGCGTGGGTATATTACCGGATCTGCATGGAAGTCATATACAAAAAATCATACAGTATGT
The DNA here is from genome assembly GCA_964601295.1 of uncultured Thermoplasmatales archaeon. Taxonomy (GTDB): domain Archaea; phylum Thermoplasmatota; class E2; order DHVEG-1; family DHVEG-1; genus CAZRMY01. Next base: position 15,731 of record CAZRMY010000032.1, read on the forward strand.
GGGATTTCATTGCCAGAGGGACTACGAGAGTCAGAAAAATTTCCCAAACCATTATTCACCCCGTCGACAAAAGCAGAGACCGGTCATGATGTGAACATCTCGTTTGATCAAATGAAAGAGATTGTTGGTGATAAACTTGCTCAAAAAATTAAAACTGTGTCATTAGAGCTGTACAAAAAAGCAGCGAAATATGCGTTGCAGAACGGAATTATTATTGCTGATACCAAGTTTGAGTTTGGCCTTTATAATGATGAGCTAATATTAGTTGATGAATTATTTACACCAGATTCCTCACGGTTCTGGCCAGCAGAAAAATATGTTCCTGGTAAATCTCAACCGAGTTTTGATAAACAATACGTTCGTGATTATCTGAGTAGTACGGGGTGGGATAAAAACTCTGAACCACCGGAGCTTCCTACGCAAGTCATCTTAGAAACAGAGAAAAAATATATTGAGGCTTATGAGAAAATCACTGGAACTGATTTCTCGTTCTGAACGTATATTTATTTTTCTTGTATAGGTGAGCGCCAGTCAAGACCAGGTGTGCGCACTCCGATTTTTGGTATTAACGGTAGATGTCGTTTATGTTG